>JBKQOO010000124.1:0-41124 GCA_052145475.1 Solirubrobacteraceae bacterium | reverse complement strand
AGCGCGCCGCCCGGCCCCGGGTCCTGGCGCAGCACGTCGAGCATGACGTTGCCGTAGAGCGGGAGTAGTTTGCGCGGCACCGCCCTGGTGGCGCGCGCGAGCAGCTTCATGATGGGCTCGCCGAACGTCAGCGCGACGAGCAGCGGCGTGAAGGCCAGCGCGCTGGAGAGCAGCCCGTTGTCCAGCACAGGCATCTCGATCACCAGGCCGCGCAGGCGCTCGGGGTGCATCGAGGCCACTTCCAGCGCGGCGTTGGCGCCCAGCGAGGTGCCCATCACGACGGCCTGCTCGATCTCCAGGTGGTCCATCAGCGCGAGCACCTGTTCAGCGAAGAACGCCATCGAGTAGCGCCACATGTCGCGCGGGCGCTCCGAGCGGCCGTGGCCGAGCAGATCGGCGGTTATCACGCGGTTGCCTCGCGCGGCCAGGTCGCGCGCCAGCGGCCGGTGCATCTCCTGGGAGAGCAGCAGGCCGTGCAGCAGGATCAGCGGGCGTGCGCCGGCGGCGGCGCTCTTGGCGGTGCGCCCGCGGCCACCGCTGGCGGTCACCGCAGCGGGCCCGCCCCCGTACTCGGTGTAGGCGATGCGCTGCCCCTCGAACTTGAAGGACGACATGCGATCCACCCTACTACCCCGGCGGCCCCGCGCCCGCGCGCAGCGCGCGCTAGCTTTGCGTGTGGAGCAATCAGCCAGCTGACTTCAGGAGGAGACACAATGGCAAAGCAGCCCCGCATCCTGGCCGGGCAGACCGCGGCGATCACCGGCGCCGGGCGCGGCATCGGCCGCGCGAGCGCGGAGGCGCTGGTCCGCCAGGGCATGAGGGTCGCGATCGGCGATCTGGACCTCGAGGCGGCCGCCACGGCTGCCGGGCAACTGGGCGAGTCGACCGTGGCACTCGGCCTGGACGTCACCGACCGCGCCTCGTTCACCGCCTTCATCGACGCCGCCGAAGAACAGCTCGGCCCGCTCGACGTGCTCATCAACAACGCCGGCATCATGCCCATCGGCCCGTTCCTGGAGGAGGACGACGCGACCGCACGGCGGATCATGGACATCAACGTGCACGGCGTGATCCTGGGCATGAAGGTGGTGCTGCCGCGGATGATCGCGCGCGGGCGCGGCCACGTGCTGAACATCGCCTCACAGGCCGGCAAGTACGGCCTGCCCTGCGGCGCGACGTACTGCGCGAGCAAGGCCGCCGTGATCAACCTCAGCCGCTCGGTGCGCAAGGAACTGCGCGGCAGCGGCGTCGAGCTCTCGACGATCAGCCCGGTCGCGGTCAACACCGAGCTCGGCCTCGGCCTCGCCGAGCCCCGACAGCGCGTGTTCCGCAAGATCGAGCCGGGCGACGTGGCCGACGCGATCGTCGAAACGCTGCAGGTGCCGAAGTTCGACGTGCACGTGCCCAAGCAGCTCGCCGTCACCGAGCGCATCTCGGCGCTGCTGCCGCTCGCTGCCCAGGACGGCCTGTCCCGGCTCAGCCGCTCCGACGCGGTGCTCTCGCAGGTGGACACGGGCGCGCGGGCCGGCTATGAAATGCGCGCAGCGCGCTCGCAGCCCGAGCTCGCGCCCGCCTCCGAGCAGGCGCAGATCGCCGAGACGGCAGGTGAGCGCTCGGGCGCCTGACCCGCTCGGCGGGCAGCATGCCGTGCGCACGATCGGCTAGGCTCGCGCCCGATGCACACCGCGGCCCTTCAACTGGCGCCCGTCCTGGCGGCGGAGAAGAGCAAAGTCCCCTTCTACGTCGTCGGCGGCCTGCTGGTGGTGTGGGCGCTCACCGTCTCGCTGGGCCTCGGTCTGCGCAAACCCGACTTTCCCAGCAGCCTGTCCGGCCAGCGGGCCGTGATGGCGATCACCGTGGTGCTCGTGCTCGGCACCGTGTCGATGGCCGTGGTCACATCCGAGCCGCCCGCCAGGGGCGCGGTCACGCAGCCGCAGTACCTGCCGCCCACGCCGCCCGAGCCCGGTGCGCCGCTGAGCGAAGCGGCCGCCCCCGCAGCGGCGGCTGCGCCGGCGCCGGCGAGCACGACGCGTGCCCCGGCCGGAGCGGGAGCCAGCTCGCTCCCGCTCGCCGCCAACCCCTCGGGAGCGCTCAGCTACGACACCAAGCAGCTGAGCGCCAAGGCGGGCACGGTGAGCATCGCTATGACCAACATGTCCCCGCTCGAACACAACGTGACCGTGGCGCAGGGAAGCACGGTCCTGGGCGCGACGCCGACCTTCAAAGGCGGCACCAGGACACTCACGCTGAAGCTGAAACCCGGCAAGTACACCTTCTACTGCTCGGTGCCCGGCCACCGCCAGGCGGGGATGGAAGGGACGCTCACGGTCTCGTGAAGCTGTACGTGTGCTGGGGCACCTTTCCCACCCCGCGCCCCGGGGGGCATCCGTGTGCCAACGCCTACCACGCGCTGCGCGCGAGCGGCCACGAACCCGAGCTGATCAAGTCCTACGGCCTGGGTGTGCTGCCGGGGATCTTCAACCAGACGCGAGGACGGCGCGAGGTGAAGGAGCTGACCGGCGAGCGCTGGGTTCCGGCCCTCGTCCTGGACGACGGCACGGTGATCGACGGATCGCGCGCGATCGTCGACTGGGCGTCGGCCAACCCGTCGTAGCTCTGGCGCAGCACCGTGGTCGGCTCGAGAGGGTGCTCCTGCGCCCGCAGGGCCGCTGTGCGTGCGTCCGCGAGCCCCGCGGCACGGCTCAGCGCGATCACCATCACAGCGGCGAAACCAAACGCCCCCAGGCCCGCTACGAGAATGATGATCATGAAACCACCGTTTCGACCCCCACTGCCTCAGCCTCCCGCGGGCACTGTTGCACAGCCCACGGATGGCAGTCCAGCCCTGCGGTCCGTGCTGTCCGCTGTGACCGTATATTTCGCCATCGGCAGCGCCTGATCCTGCATCGTCGGCGACAAATCAACAGGAGGGAAGCCAAATGGACGTCCTTGCCAGGCTCGAACAGGCTCGCGCGGCGATCAACGTGCTCGAGCATCCGTTCTACCAGCGCTGGAACGCGGGCGATCTGAGCGCGCAGGAGCTGGCGTGCTACGCCGGCGAGTATCGCCACGCGGTGATTGCGCTGGCCGACGCCTCGGCGCTGGCGGCCGCGAAGGCGGGCGGCGAGCACGAGCCCGGCCTGCGCCGCCACGCCGAGGAGGAGGCTGCGCACGTGGCGCTGTGGGAGCAGTTCGCGCGCGCGTGCGGCGCCCCCGCGCCGGGCGCGGAGCGGGCGCGCGCCCAGACCGAGGCGTGCACCGCGGGGTGGACGGCCGGCGAGGGCCTGCTGGAGCACCTCGCGGTCCTGTATGTGATCGAGGCCGGCCAGCCGCAGATCTCGCGGACGAAGATCGACGGGCTGGCGGCCCACTACGGCTACAGCGCGGAGGGCCCCGCGACGGAGTACTTCCGCGTGCACGAGTCGCTCGACGTGGAGCACGCACGCGCGGCGGCGGAGCTGATCGGCGAGCTCATCTGCCACGCAGAGGACCCCGCGGGAGAGGGCGAGCGGATGCTGCGCGGTGCCAGCGCGGCGCTCCAGGGCAACTGGCTGCTGCTCGACGGGGTGCAGGCGTAGGCGGGCGGGCGTCCCCGCTCAGGGGCGCGCGGAGAGACGCCAGGCGAACAGCACGGCGGCGACGGAGGTCGCGAGGTTCAGGCTGGAGACTCCCGGGCGCATCGGGATGCTGAGGCACGCGTCGGCCTCGCCCAGCAGCCCTGGGCTGAGGCCGTGGCGCTCGGTGCCGAAGGCCAACAGTGCGCGCGGGTCGAGCTCCCCGGGCGCGAGCGGCTCGCCCTGCGGGTCGAGCGCGATCAGGGGGCGCTCGCGCTCGCGCAGCTCCCCGAGGCCTCCCAACCGCGCGACCGCCACCGCGTAGTGCAGCCCGGCTGCGCCGCGCAGCGCGTCGGGGTGCCAGGGGTCGTGACTGCCCGTCGTCAGCACCCCGCCCGCGTCGGCTGCCGCGGCGACGCGGACGCACGCCCCCATGTTGCCGAGGTCGCGCGGGTCCTCCAGCACGATCACCGGCGCGCTCCCCGGGCCGTCGAGCACTGCGCGGGGATCGACGGCTGGGCGTCTGGCCAGGGCGATCACGCCCGTCGTCGGAGCGAGCGGCGCGAGCTGGGCGAAGAGCTCGGCGTCGACCTCGCGGGCCTGGCCGTCCAGCCGCTCCGCCTCCTCCGGCGCGAGCAGGGCGGCCAGCCGCGCCAGCTCGGCCGCGTCGCGTGTGAGCAGCTCCTCGATCTCGGCGCCGAAGCGCAACGCGTGCTTGATCGGGTGGAACCCCTCGAGCACCGCCTTGGACGGATCGCGTCGCGCGCGCCCGAAGCGCGGGATGAGCGATCCGTCTCGCACCGCGCCGATGATCGCACGTAGCTGCTCCGCTAGCCTGTTCGGCGAACGGCTTTGAAGCTCGAGGGCATCCACCACATCAGCGCCATCACGGGCGACGCGCCGGGGAACGTCGAGTTCTACACGGGCGTGCTCGGGATGCGCATGGTCAAGCGCACGGTCAACCAGGACGAACCGGCCGTCTACCACCTGTTCTACGGCGACGAGCACGGCTCGCCGGGGATGGACCTGACGTTCTTCGAGTACCCGGGAGCGGCACCCGGGGTGGCAGGAGCGGGGATGGTGCACCGGATCGTCTGGCGCGTCGGCGCGCGGGCGGCGCTGGAGTTCTGGAAGCAGCGGCTGGGCGAGCAGGGCGTCGACGCCGCCCTGACCGAGGACAGCCTGCTGTTCGCCGACCCCGAGGGGCTCGAACACGAGCTGGTGATCGACGCCACCGAGGACCCGAAACTGACCGCCTACTCGCCCGAGATCCCCGCGGAGCACGCACTACAGGGGTTCGACGGCGTGCGCGCCTACAGCAACGACCCGCCCCGCAGCCAGCGCCTGCTGGAAGGCGCGCTCGGCTTCAGCCGCCGCGGCGGCGAGACCTGGGAAGTGCGGGGCGAGCGTCGCGGGAGCATCTACGCCTACGACCCGGCGCCGCCTGAGATCAATCGCCGCCAGGGAGCCGGATCGGTCCACCACGTCGCATTCGCGTCGCGCATGGAGGAGATCGAGCTGTGGCGCACCCGGGTCGCGGACGCGGGCGCACGGCCGACGCCGCTGATCGAACGGTTCTACTTCAAATCCGTCTACTTCCTCGAGCCCAGCGGCGTGCTGTTCGAGATCGCCACGATCGGCCCGGGCTTCGGCATCGACGAGGACGAGGCGCACCTGGGCGAGCGGCTGTCGCTGCCGGCGCCGTTCGAGCCGTTGCGGGAGCAGCTCGAGCAGACGCTGACGCCGCTGCCCTACCCGCCCGCCTGGCGGACCGCGACACCCACCATCTAAGCCAGAGCGCGGCCGGGGCGGCGGGTGCGGGGAGAGCGGCCGGCCAGCACGGCTCCCCAGTCCGCTGTCGCCTCGATCGGAGCGGGCTCGGTCGCCGCGATGAACTCGAGCAGCGCGTCGGCCAGCCCGTCGGGGTCTTCGAGGTTGGGAAAGTGGGCGGCGTCGGGCAGCGTCGTGAAGTAGCTGCCCGGGATCGCCCGGTGGGCGCGCCGGCCGTGCTCGACCGGGATCGTGTGGTCACGCGCCCCCCACACGATCAGGGTCGGCATCAGCTCGAGCAGGTACAGCCGGTCGGTGGCGCTGACGCGCTGGCCGCGAACGTCGATCACCGCCCTCAGTGTCTGCAGGAAGGCCTGGCGGGCGCCGGAGTTCTGCAGCGGGCGCAGGGCTCGGGCGACGGCCTGCAGGTAGGGGCCGGCGCCGATTCCGCGCTCGCGCAGTCGCTCGCCCCCCGACCAGATCCCGGTGAGCATCCGAGGGTGGATCGTGACCGAGAGCAGCCCCGAGATCCCGGGCAGGGCGGCGGTCCGCAGCAGCGGCCCCACCTCGCGTCCAAGCCCGCCGCTGGAGACGAGCGCGAGCCGTTCGACGCGCTGGGGGAACTGGTAGAAGAACTGCATCGCCACGCCGCCGCCGAGCGAGTGCCCGACGATCGTCGCCCGCTCGATGCCGATCGCGGCGAGCAGGTCGCGGATGCTGGCGGCATGCGCGCCCAGCGAGTAGTCGCCTCGCGGGGCGGCCGAGTCGCCGTGCCCGATCAGGTCGGGCGCGACGACGGTGTGACCGTCGGAGAGCCTGCGCGCGACGGCCTGCCAGTGGCTGGAGGAGTTGAGCATGCCGTGGATCAACACGACCGGCGGGCCGCTTCCGGCCACCCGGTAGACCACGCGGCGTCCGTGCAGGACGATCTCCCACTCCTCGAACTGCGCCACGAGCCGTGACGCTAGCAAAGGGGGATACTCCCCACGAGATGTTGCGGCTCGTCACGATCCCGATCAGCCACTACTGCGAGAAGGCCCGCTGGAGCCTGGAGCGCGCCGGGCTGGCATATCGGGAGGAGCCTCACGTGCAGGGACTTCACCGCATCTTCGCCCGTCGCGCCGGTGCAGGACCCACGGTGCCGGTGCTCGTCACGCCCGAGGGCGCGATCGGCGAGTCCGAGCAGATCCTCGCCTGGGTCGACAGCGGGCTGCCCGAGCAGCAGCGGCTGTTCCCCCAGGACCCCGGCGAGCGCCGGACGGTCACGGCGATCGCTCGCCGCCTCGACGAGCAACTCGGCCCGAGCGGGCGTCGGCTGATCTACGTGCGGATGTTCCGACAGCGCGAGCTGATGCTGGACTACAACAACAACGGCGTCCCCGCCTGGGAGGATCGCGCCCTGCGCTGGAGCTTCCCGCTGGCGAAGCGCTTCGTCGGGCGCGCCCTCGCGATCACTCCCGGCGTCGAGGTGGAGGACGAACGAGTGGTGTGGGAGCAGTTCGACTGGGTCGCCGCCATGCTCGAGGACGGCCGGCCCTTCCTGACGGGGGAGCGCTTCACGGCGGCCGACCTGACCTTCGCTGCGCTCGCCGCACCCGTGATCCTGCCGCCCGTATACGGCACGCCGATGCCGCCCTTCGAGGCGCTCGACCAGCCTACCGCCGCGCTCGTCGAACGCGGCCGCGCGCATCCCGCCGGACGCTTTGCCATGGGGCTGATCGAGGAGCAGCGCCGGACCCCGGCGCCGGCCTGAGACGCCGGCCGGCGAAGCCACACGTGCCGCGCGGCGGTGCATGGGCGCGGAGTCGACCATCTAGTCGCGCAGGTCCCAGAGCCTCGTGTTGCGCCGACCCGCCCTGCCCGCGCGCAGCGGCGCCGGCGCTGTCTCCTCGTCGATCCAGGGCCGGTCCAGGTCCGCCTCGGCGTCATCCGGCTCGGGCCACTCGTGCAGGCAGTGCCAGGCCGAGCCGAAGCGCCGGCACTCGCGCTGGAGGCGGCAGCCAAGCTCGAACCAGGCGTCCGAGCAGGGCGCCCCGGCGCCGTCGCTCGAGGCGGCCAGCATCCGCTCTGCCCACGCCAGCGTCTCGGCCAGCCCGTCGCGGAAGCGCTCGAGCTCCTGTCCGGCGGTCCTGCGAGCTGCGCGCCAGGCGAGGTGCTGGGGCGACTCGGGTAGGTGCGGGGGGCTCGGCGAGCGCTCCGCCCGGCGCAGTCGATCCGCGCCCGCGCCGGTCAGCTCCCAGGTCGGTATCCCGTGCAGCGAGCGCCGCCGCAGCCGACCCCGCTGCTCCAGGGCCGTGAGGCGACGGCGCAGTGCCCGGGCCCGCGAGGAACGCGCCGGGATCGCAAGATGCTCCAGGAGAGTCCAGAAGGGCGTGCCCGTCCCCTCGCGCGCAGCGTGCCTGACCGCGCGGCCGATCGCCGCCAGGATCAGCTCGTCGGAGATCTCCTCGCCGCCGCTCCGGCCGCGACCCCCCTGTCGATCCACCATCTCCCTCCTCCGCTCCGCGGCGCCGCGTGCTCGGCCCCGCCGGTCGCGTAGCCGCGCCAGCGCCACCGTCGGCGCTGCGGGACAATCGACTGGCATCGAGGGTGAGCGACTCGGTGCCGGGCCCGGGGTGTTGACGCACCGCCGGGCCGCTGTTTGAAGTTGCCAGGCGAAGGTATCCGGCCCGCTCCCGCCGGACAACTGTCGATGCGGAAAGGTTGCAGCGGGGTCACGACCCGGTTGCACCCATGCCATCCAGTCGACCGTGCTGGCACAGGAGGGAATCGCAGGACGCGCCAATCGGGGCGGTCTGGAGCGGCTAGACTCGCCCCGCATGGACCAGCGCAGCGCGCCCTACCTGGACGCGCTCAACCACTACGCCGACCGGGATCCGGCCCGGCTGCACGTACCGGGACACAAGGGTGGCCCGGGGGCGGACCCCGGGCTGATCGACTCGATCGGGCAGCGGGCGCTGGCGATGGACATCCCGGCCCTGACCTACGGCATCGATGTCGGCGTCGAGGACACCCCGTTCGAACAGGCTCAGCTGCTGGCCGCCCAGGCCTGGGGTGCCCGACGGGCCTGGTTCCTCGTGAACGGCGCATCGCAGGGCAACCTCGCGGCGGGCCTGGCCCTGGCCCACCACGGCGACGAGGTCGTGGTCCAGCGCAACGCCCACTCGAGCACGATCGACGCGCTCGTGCTGTCGGGCATGCGGCCCACGTTCGTCTCCCCCGCGATCGACCCCGAGCTCGGCATCGCCCACTGCCTCACGCCAGAGGCACTCGCGGAGGGTCTGGACCGCACGCCGCGCGCAGTCGGCGCGTGGGTGATCTCGCCGACGTACTTCGGCGCCGCCGCCGACGTTCGCGCGCTGGCCGAGGTGGCCCACGGGCGCGGTGTCGCGCTGATCGTCGACGAGGCGTGGGGGGCGCACATGGCCTTTCACGAGGACCTGCCCGAGCACGCCCTGAGCGCCGGTGCCGACCTCGTGATCTCGAGCACCCACAAGATCGTCGGCAGCCTGACCCAGTCGGCGATGCTGCACCTGGGTCACGGCGGCGGCGAGCTGATCGGCGAGGACACCGTCGACAGGGCGGTCACTCTGACCGAGTCGACCAGCCCCAACTCGCTGCTGTTCGGCTCGCTCGACGCCGCGCGCCGCCAGGCCGCGGTCCATGGCCGCGAGCTGCTGGAGCACACCATGGCGGCGCTCGCCCGGGCACGCGAGCAGATCAGGGAGATCGAAGGCCTCGACGTTCTCGACGAGCGACTGACCGAGCGTCCGGGCGTGTTCGGCTACGACCCGCTGCGGCTGGCCGTCGACGTCAGGGGCATCGCGGCCAGCGGTTACGAGCTGGCTCGGATGCTGCGCGAGATCGACGACATCAACCTGGAGCTCTACGGTCAGAACGTGATCGTGGCCGTGTTCGGGATGGGCGAGCGCGACCTGCCCGAGGCGCGGCGCCTGGTGGACGCCCTGCGCGAGGCGGTGCGCCGCGTCGGCCTCGACCCGAGTGGGCGCCAGGCGTCCTTCGCCGCTCCGCCGCCGTGGGGCGAGCTGGCGATGACGCCGCGCGAGGCCTATCTCGGCGCCCAGGAGGTCGTGCCCGCCCCGGAGGCGGTGGGGCGCATCGCCGCCGAGTCGCTGGCCACCTATCCGCCGGGCATACCGAACGTGCTGCCCGGCGAGCGTCTGACAGCGGAGACGCTGGCCTACATCCGCGGGACGCTGGAGCTGGGGGGCAGCATCCGCGGCGCCAGCGACAGGCTGCTTCGGACCGTCCGCGTGGTCGTCGAGGACGCCGCCTGACCTGCCTGGCGCGCCGCCTGGATCAGGGCCCGGCGGGCAGGCCCACCACGCCGGTCAGCCAGCGCGAGAACAGCCGCCTGGCAAGCGGCACGGTCTGGCGCTCGGCGGCTCTGACCTGCCGGAGCAGCGCCTCCGGCGCGCCGGGCCCGCCGAGCTCCTCGAGTTCGGCGACGTAGTCGGGGACCGACATCCAGCGCTCGGCCAGAGCCGCGTCGACCTCGAGATGGAACTGCAGGGCGTAGGCGCCGCCGATCACGAAGGCCTGCTGCTCGTAGCGCTCGGACCGGGCGAGCTGCACGGCGCCATTCGGCAGCTCGTAGGTGTCGCCGTGCCATTGCAGCGTCGAGAAGCTCGACGGCGCGCCCGCGAACACGGGATCCTGGGCGGCGGCCGCGGTCAGCTGCACGGGCAGCACGCCCAGCTCGATTCCCGGGCCGGGCCCTACGCGTGCGCCGAGGCTCGCGGCAAGCAGCTGCGCGCCCAGGCAGACGCCCCAGTAGGGCCTGCCCGCGCCGACCGCCTCGGCGATCAGGCGCTTCTCGGCGGCCAGCCAGGGATGGGAGCCATCCTCGTAGGCGCCCATCGCGCCGCCCATCGACACGATGCCCGCGTACGGGCGCCAGTCGGGCAGCTCACGCGCCTCGTCGAGCAGCACCCGGTCGAGCCGGGCCCCGCGCTCGCGCATCTCGTCCTCGTAGACGCCGGGAGGCTCGCAGCCGGCGTGCTGCAGCACGAGGATCGTGCCACCGTCGGGAGGACCGCTCACGTGCGACGCGCAGCGTACGGAGGGGGCGGCTCGTCCCGGGCCATCGTCTCGGCGACGATCAGCTCCATCAGCACCGCGTCGTTCCAGCCCCCCCGAGGGTTTCGCTCGTAGGCGCGCATCAGCCCCACCGGCTCGAAGCCGACCGCGGCGTAGGAGCGGATGGCCCGCTCGTTGCGGGCGTTCGGGTCGACCGTGAAGCGATGGTGCCCCCGGGCCACGAAATGCGCGATCCCCAGCTTCAGCACGCGCCTGCCATAGCGGTTGCCGTGGTGGCGGGCCGCCAGGAAGATGTCGAAGGCGACGCTCGGATACCAGACGTAGGGCTCCTCGTGGTGCTCCAGCCAGCCGGCCGTCTCGCCGGCGATCTCGATCACCCAGCCCCGCTCCGCGACGAAGTCCGGCGCGGGCCACCAGCGCTTGACCTCGGGCTCGTCGAGGATCGCACGGAGCGCCTCCTCGTCCTCCGGTCGGAACGGGCGCAGCTCGATCTCGCCGTCGCGCACTCCCGGGAAGATACGCCGCTCCGGCGGACCGTCCTCCTAGACTCGCCCGATGCTTCCCGGCCCCCTTCGAGCGGGCGCGTTCCGCCTGCTGTTCGCGGGCCGTGCGATCTCGTCGCTGGGCGACCGGCTCGTCCCGGTGGCGCTGGCCTTCGCGGTCCTGGAACTGACGGGATCGGTCACCGACCTGGGGATCGTGATGGGCGCACAGACGGCGGCCCTGCTCGCCTTCGTACTGGTCGGAGGGGTGTGGGCGGATCGGCTTCCCCGTCGCTCGGTGATGCTCGGCTCCGACGCGGTTCGTCTCCTCGCCCAGGGCGCCTGCGCCGCCCTGCTGCTGGCAGGTGACGCAAAGGTGTGGCAGCTCGCCGCGCTGCAGGCGCTGTACGGCGCGGCCGCCGGGTTCTTCGCTCCGGCGTCGGTCGCGATCGTGCCTCAGGTGGCGCCCGCCGATGAGCTTCAGCAGGCCAACGCGCTGCTCGGCCTGACCGACAACGGATCCTCCGTTCTGGGCCCGGCGCTGGCCGGGGTGATCGTCGCGACCGCCGGCTCGGGCTGGGGCCTGGCGGCAGACGCGCTCACCTTCGCCCTGAGCGGGGTGCTGCTCGCCCTGATGCGCGTCGCCCCCGACCCTGCGCCGACGGGACGGGCGGGCGCTGCGAGCGTGATCGCCGAGCTGCGAGCCGGCTGGCGCGCCTTCCGCTCGCGGACCTGGCTGTGGGTGACCGTCCTGTACTTCGCCCTCTACGTGGGCTTGGTGCTGTCGGCCTTCCAGGTGCTGGGGCCGGAGGTCGCGCGAACCGCGCTGGGCGGCCCGGGAGCCTGGGCGGCCATCAGCGCGGCGCTCGGCCTCGGGGCGGTGGCCGGCGGGATGGCCGCGCTGCGCTGGAGGCCGCGCCACCCGTTGCGGGCCGGGCTGCTGATGTTCCTGTGGGCGGGCCCGGCCCTGCTGGTGGGGCTCGGCTTCCACGCGCCGCTGTGGGCGCTCCTCGCCGTCGCGCTGATCGACGGCGCGGCAGGCAGTCTCTTCAATGCCTTCTGGTTCACAGCCCAGCAGTCCGAGGTGCCGGCCCAGGAGCTTTCGAGAGTCAGCTCCTGGGATCATCTGGGCACGCTCGCCCTGGCCCCGCTCGGCCTGCTGGCCATCGGCCCGGTGTCGGAGGCGATCGGGATCTCGACGACGTTGTACGCGGCCGGGGGCGTGATCGTGCTGCTGACCGCGGCGGTCATGGCGGTGCCGGACGTGCGCGACTTCACAGGTGGGCGGGCGAGCGCCTCGCCGGGCCAATAGAGTCGGAGCCGATGGGCTACACGCCGCCGCAGCAGATCCTCGAGCGCTACGCCTCGGTGCTGGTCGACTTCGCGCTCGGCGGCGACGAGGGAATCAGCGCGGGGGATGTCGTGCGGGTGACAGCGCCGGAGAGCGCCAAGCCGCTCTACCTCGAGCTGCAGAGGGCCGTCTGGCGCGCGGGCGGGAACGTGATCGGCGGCTACTACCCCGACGACGAGCAGGGTATGAGTGGCTCGAGGGACTTCTACGAGCTGGCCAGCCAGGAGCAGCTGGACTACTTCCCCGCCCGCTACCTGCGAGGGCTGGTCGACGAAATGGACCATCAGGTCTCGGTGATCGCCGACGCGGACCCCCATGCGCTCGAGTCGGTCGAACCCGCCAGGATCATGCGCCGCGGCGAGTCGCTGCGCCAGCTGATGGACTGGCGGGGAGAGAAGGAGAACGAAGGCCGCTTCAGCTGGACCCTGGGCCTGTACGGCACGGAGCGGATGGCCGCCGAGGCGGGCATGACGGCGGAGGAGTACTGGGAGCAGATCATCCACGCCTGCTTCCTGGACGAGGCGGACCCGATCGCTCGCTGGCGCGAGGTGGGCACCCAGCTGGACCGGGCCCGGGAGCATCTCGACGGGTTGCAGATCGAGCGCGTTCACGTCGAGGGCGAGGACGTCGATCTGTGGGTCAGCATCGGCGAGCGGCGGCGATGGCTGGGCGGGCGTGGGCGCAACATCCCGAGCTTCGAGCTGTTCACCAGCCCGGACTGGCGCGGCACCGAGGGCTGGATCCGCTTCAACCAGCCGCTCTACCGCTATGGGAACCTCGTCAGCGGCATCAGCCTGGTGTTCGTCGACGGGCGAGTGACCGAGGCGCGAGCCGAGGAGAACGAGCCGATCCTGCGCGAGATGATCGCCACGCACGGCGCGGACCGGGTCGGCGAGTTCTCGCTGACCGACAGGCGCTTCTCGCGGATCACGCGCTTCATGGCGCAGACCCTCTACGACGAGAACGTCGGCGGCCCGTTCGGGAACACGCACATCGCCGTCGGCCGCTCATACCAGGATGCATACGCCGGCGACCCGGCCGACGTCGACAGCGCCGAGTGGGAGCGGCTCGGCTTCAACAGCTCGAGCGTCCACACCGACATCGTCTCGACCACCGACCGGGTCGTCACCGCCCAGCTGCGCGGCGGGGGCGAGAAGGTGATCTACCGCGACGGGGAGTTCCAGCTGGACTGAGGCACCGCGACGGCCAGCCGCGGGGACGCTGCCGGCCCGCTCCGGCGCCGTCGTTCCCGGACTGCGCTTCGCGATCTGCGCGAGCCGGGGGCGATCGCGTTTCGGGACGCAGGTCGATGGGTAGATAGGTCTACACACAGGACGCGGATCCGCTCGGAGGGCTGCTTTTCCGGAACGTGACGCCGGGAGGCGGCTACCGCGTTCGCGTGACCGCCACGGGTGAAACGTCGGGCGAGATCACGGTTCACTCCGACGCTGCGAAGCCGTGGGATCCGAGCATCTACGACCAGGAAATCCCCGACAACGGGTACACCTATCTGACGACGCGCGACGGCACCCAGCTGGCGATCCACGTCCACCCCCCGAGCAGTCCGGCGGGCGAGTGCCAACGGCGCTGCCCGCCTGCCCGAGCCTGCGCAACGAGCCCTGCCGGCCCTACCAGGCAATCGTGAACGAAGGTTCCTGAACTCGGGATGGCTCAAGAGGAACACGACCACCGCGCGGGCCATTCCGCAGAGGAGCCCAAGCCAATCATCTCGGGGCCAAGCCAGTCCGAAGGTATCGCGCGATTCGCCTGCCGCACGGCGTACGAGGAGCTCACCCCTGAGCGGCGCGAGCGGCTCAAGGTGAGCGTCCTCGATGCATTGGCGTGCGCCATCAACGCCCTCGGCGCACCGCCGATCGAAGCGTGCCGGGCACAAGCAGAGGAGTTCGGCGGTCGGGACGGCAGCTGTGTCCTGATCGGCGGTGGGCGCGCCAACGTCGTCTATGCGGCGTTCTACAACACGGCGCTGGTCCGCTACGTCGACTACATGGACAGCTACCTGGTCGCGGGCGGGCTCTGCCACCCCTCTGACAACACGGGGGCGATCCTCGCCGCGAGCGAGCACGCCGACCTATCGGGGAAGGACTTCCTGATCGCCCTGGCGCTCGCCTATCAGGTCGAGTCACGGCTCACTGCGGCGGTTCCCTTCATGGCCGACGGGTTCGACCTGACGACACCACTGTCCTTCTCGCTGGCAGCAGGGGTGTCCAGGGCTCTCGGCCTGGACGAGGCGAAGACGGCGGCGGCCGTCGGGATCCATGGCGACTTCATCCCTCTGCTCGTCGCGCGGACCACGCCGATCTCGCAGTGGAAGGGCCTGTCCTCGTCCCAGGTGGCCCTGGGGTGCGTCCACGGGGTCTTCCTGGCGTCGCGCGGCGTGACCGGCCCTCGGTATGTATTCGAGGGAGCACATGGCCTGGCGCAGGCCGTCGGAGTGCCGATCCACGTCGATTGGGACAACGAGAGACTGGACTGCTTCGACCGGCTGGCCTTGAAGAGCTACAACACCGCGGTTCCCGGCCAATCGTCGATCTTCTGCATCCTGGAGCTGCGCAAGGCCCACGCAATCGATCCGTCCCAGGTCGTCAGTATCGAGGACGCTGTCTTCCAGGACGCCTACGACTTCATGGGGGGTGGGAGCTTCGGGCCGAAGACCGACGTGCACACGAAGGAGGATGCCGATCACAGCCTCCCATACCTTCTGGCCGTCGCCCTCCTGGATGGCGACGTTCAGCCTGCGCAGCTCGAGCCCGGGCGCATCGGGGCGCCGGACGTGCAGGACTTGCTCGAGAAGGTCACGGTGAGGCCTGATGACGCGTTCACCGCCCGCTACCCCGGTGAAGTCCCGAGCCGGGTGACGGTCCGCCTCGAGGATGGCAGGTCCCACAGTCACGAGGTGAAGAACTACCCCGGTTTCCCGACCTGGCCGCTCACCTGGGATCAGATCGGCGCGAAGTTCGACAAGCTCGTGGCCGGCCGCGTCGATGACGGCCTTGCAGGAGAGATCAAGGCTGCCGTTCGGTCGCTGGAGAGCATCGAAGCGAAGGACCTGATGGAACTGCTCGGCGATGTGAAGGCTGATCAGCGGGGATAGGCTGTCAGAGCTCCGCCAGCACCGGGCGTTCGCCTGGGCCTGAGGGACAAAATCCCCGCAAACCCTCAGGGAATGGAGCTAGCCGGACTCGAACCGGCGACCTCCTGGGTGCGATCCAGGCGCTCTCCCAACTGAGCTATAGCCCCGTGTCGGCCGCTGCTTCGGGGCGGACGCGGACGCGAGGAAGTGTAGACGCATAACGAGCGCGGGTTCGGGCAGTATGGTTTGGAGGCGCATGGGACTGCTCGACGAGGCCATCCGCGAACACCTTGAGCTCAAGCGCCGCCGCGGCGGCGATCCGACGGTGATCGCGGCGGAGGAGCGCGAGGCGCTCGAGCCGGTCTTCCCCGACGAGCCACCGCCGGCCTCCGAATCGGCCCTCGCCGAGGGCGAGCCGTACGGCGAGGACGCCGCCGAGCCGTACGGCGGGCACGCCGCGGGGGAGCTCGACCTGTCGATCGTCGGGCAGGAGACGGCGGAGCTGGACATGCAGACGGTGCTCGCCGAGGACGCCCGCCAGGCGGATCAGCATCGCGTTGCCGAGGCGGTGCAGCGGGGCGGCGAGGAGCTCGCGGTCGGCGACCAGGCGCCGGCCGAGAGCGCGAGCGAGGAGGACCCGCTCGAATGGGAGGTGTCCGGCGACCCAGCCTCCGAGCCCGCACCCGAGCCGTTGCCGGGCCAGGAGCGGCTCTCTTTCGAGTAGTTCTGCGGGGCTCAGTCGCCGAAGTCGGGCGGGCGGCGCTCGAGGATCGCCCGCGTCCCCTCTTCGACATCGTCGCCCATGAAGCTCAGCATCTCGTAGGCGACGCTGGCGTCGAACGCGGGGATCGCCTGGCGCAGCCAGTGGTTCAGCGTACGCTTCGTCCAGCGCGCAGCCTGCTGCGGTCCGGTGGCGATCCGCTCGGCGAGGGCGAGCGCCGTGTCGAGCACCTCCTCGCGGGGCACGCAGCGGCTTACCAGGCCGATCCGCTCGGCCTCCCGGCCGTCGATGAAGTCGGAGGTCAGCAGGTAGTACTTGGCCTTCGCCATGCCGCACAGCAGCGGCCACAGGATCGCCGCGTGGTCGCCTGCCACGACGCCCAGGCGCAGGTGGCCGTCGGTCAGGCGGGCGTCCTCGGCGATCACGCTGATGTCGGCCATCAACGCGACGGCCAGCCCGGCGCCGACGGCCGTGCCGTTGATCGCAGAGATGATCGGCTTCTCGCAGTCGAGCATGTTCGTGACCAGCCCGGCCGCCTCGCTCGCCATCGCGGCGATCAGTCTGTAGTCGCCGGCCATGCGCTGCATCATCTCGAGATCCCCGCCCGCCGAGAAGGCGCGCCCGGCGCCGGTGACGACGGCGACGCGGGTCTCTGCGTCAGCGTCGAGATCGCGCCACACGCCCGCCAGCTCGCTGTGCAGGCGCTCGTTGGTCGCGTTCATCCGCTCGGGCCGGTCGATCGTGATCAGCAGCACTCCGTGCTCGCGCCGCTCGAAGCGCAGGTGCTCGTATCCCTCCAGGTCCAAGCGCCTCACCCCGTCCTCGTCGACGGCCTCGCCGGCTCGCCTTGGACCACTGCCTGGTTCACCGGAAAGAGGCTACTGAGCGGGTCGTCGCCGCGCCCTCTCTGCGCTCGAGAGGACGCGGCGCGCGACCTGTCTTCGTGGAAGCGGCGGGCTGACCGCCCCTCCGTGCGGCCGATTCCCCGGCGGCCGCGGCGGCCAGCCTGCTCACTCCCGTCCCGGCGCGGTGCCCCGGCCGGCCGAGTGCCCCCATCTACCAGCTCCCCGACTGCCCTCCCGAGCATCCGCTCTTCGAGGCGCTGGTGCAAGTTCGCGTGATCGACCCGCCGGCGTTTCTGGTGATCGTCAGTTCGTCGCCGTTCGTGGCCTTGACGGTCAGCGAGTATTCCGATTCTCCCGGCGTAGCCGTCAGGAGGTAGGCCTCGCTGTTGCTCGGCGAGATCGGGATCGCGGGTTCGACCGCGTTCAGTTCTTCCCTCGTGACCTGGTTGTAGAAGCCGTCGTGGTCTGTCGCGATCGCCTCGGCGGTCGTCTCGGCCGTGCGGGCGAGCTCCTTCGCCTGCGCGTCGGTTGCCTTCGCCGGTTGACTCAGGAACGTCGGGATCGCGATCGCGGCGAGCAGGCCGATGATCAGGATCACCACGAGCAGCTCGATCAGCGAGAAGCCACGATCGTCCGCCGCCCGCACTCGCGGCCGATCCTGCCGCACGATCGAGTCCGGTGCAGGACCCGCAAAGCTCCCCCACGTCTGTGTTGACAAGACAGCCCTCCCTGGCGTTTCACCTGGCGGTCGAGCTGTCTCTTTGGGGGAGACCTCTGACTTTGCGCCCCCGTCTCGCGACGGGTTTGCCCTTATCAGTGTTTTTCCGGTGCCGGCGAAGTGTAGGTCGTGCTCGCGTCCAAGTGAGGGAATTCGACGGATGTTCTAGCTCGGGGCCCGGGGGGCCCCGGCCGGGCGACCGAGGCCGCCGCCGTCTCAGGCCTTGGCCAGCCGCCCCAGCAGCTCGGCGGCGCGCGCCAGCGTGCGCCGCTCCGCGCCGGTGAGGTCCTCGGCAATCGCGCGCGCGAGCCACCCCTCGCGATCGCGCCGGTCCTCGGCGAGGGTCTCGCGGCCACGGTCGGTGAGCTCGATCAGCGTCCGTCGGCCGTCGGCCGGATCGGCTCGACGCACGATCAGGCCGGCAGACTCGAGGTCGGTGACGGTCTGCGCCATCGACTGCGGGCGGACACGCTCGGCCACGGCAAGTGCGCCGATGCTGGCGGTGCCCTCGCGGTCGAGGCGGCCCAGCACCATGCCCTGCGCGAGCGGAAAGCGATGCTCGGAGCGGAGCCTGCGGACGAGCTGACCCAGCACGACCCGCAACTCGCTGGCGAGCGCCCCAAGATCGGGATCGCCGGTCATCTCACGGACTATAGAGGACAGGATAACTGTACAGTTAGCCTGTATAATTATCCGCGTGTCAGTGACCGCTGCCGGCGTCAGGGGGGGAATCGGGGAAGCCCGCACCCCGCCCGAGCGCTACAAGTGGATCGCGCTCTCGAACACCACGCTTGGAGTGCTGCTGGCGACGCTCGACGCGTCGATCACGCTGATCGCGATGCCGGCGATCTTCCGCGGCATACACCTCGACCCGCTGGTGCCCGCGAACAGCTTCTACCTGCTGTGGATGATCCTCGGCTTCCTCGTCGTCTCGAGCGTGCTGATCGTCAGCCTGGGCCGGCTCGGCGACATGTACGGTCGCGTGCGGATCTACAACCTCGGCTTCCTGATCTACACGGCCGCCTCGGTGATGCTGACGGTGGACTGGATGACGGGCAGGGCCGGGGCGCTGTTCCTGATCGTGTTCCGCATCGTCCAGGGCGTTGGGGCGGCGTGCTTGCTTGCGAATGCGGCGGCGATCATCACCGACGCCTTCCCGGCCAACCAGCGGGGGATGGCGCTGGGCATCAACAACATCGTCGGCGTCAGCGGTCTGTTCGTCGGGCTTGTCCTGGGTGGCCTGCTGGCGCCGATCGACTGGCGGCTGGTGTTCCTGATCTCGGTCCCGGTGGGGCTGTTCGGCACGGTCTGGGCGTATCTGAAGCTCGAGGAGCGCAGCGTCCCGCATCGGTCGTCGATCGACTGGGCGGGCAACATCACCTTCGCGCTCGGGCTGATCCTGCTGATGATCTCGGTCACCTACGGGATCAGGCCTTACGGCTCGCACGCGACCGGCTGGGAGAGCCCCCGCGTGATCGCGCTGCTCGTCGCCGGCGCCGCCTGCCTGCTCGCCTTCGGCCTGATCGAGCGGAGGGTGGCGAACCCGATGTTCCGGCTGCCCCTGTTCCGCATCCGCGCCTTCAGCTTCGGGACGCTCTCGACCTTCCTGTCGGCGGTCGCCCGGGGAGGACTGATGTTCATGCTGATCATCTGGCTGCAGGGGATCTGGCTGCCCCAGCACGGCTACGACTTCACCGACACGCCGCTCTGGGCGGGCATCTACATACTGCCCCTCACCCTGGGCATGCTGATCGCAGGACCGACCTCGGGCTTCCTATCCGACCGCTTCGGCGCGCGCCCCTTCGCCACCGGCGGGATGCTCGGAGCGGCGCTCAGCTTCTTGCTGCTGTCGCTGCTGCCGACCGATTTCCCCTACCCGTTGTTCGCGCTGATCCTGCTGCTCAACGGCATCTCGATGGGCCTGTTCGCATCCCCCAACCGGGCCGCCGTGATGAACAGCCTGCCGCCGTCGGACCGCGGCGCGGGGGGTGGCATGAACCAGACCTTCCAGAACTCCGCCCAGGTGATCTCGATCGGTGTCTTCTTCACATTGATGATCGCCGGCCTGGCCTCGACGCTCCCCGCGACGCTGTCGTCCGGGCTTCAGGCCCATGGCGTCGGCGCGGCCGCGGCGCACCAGGCCGCCAAGCTGCCGCCCGTGTCGATCCTGTTCGCAGCGTTCCTCGGCTACAACCCGATACAGCACCTGCTCGGTCCGCACGTGCTCGCCTCGCTGGGTGCCCACGACCAGGCGATCCTCACCGGACGCTCGTTCTTCCCCCATCTGATCTCGGCGCCCTTCCGATCGGGTCTGCACGAGACCTTCATCTTCGCGATCGTCGCCTGCCTGATCGCGGCGGCGGCCTCGGCGATGCGTGGCGGCAAATATCACTACGGCGCTGAAGACGCCGGCGAGCCGGCGGCGCTGAGCAACCGCGTGGTGGCAGTCGCGGTCGGGGCCAAGACAGGCGAGGTGGAACCATCGACCAGCAGAGAGGAGCACAGTCGTGCAAGTTGAGTGGTATGGACAGTCGGCCTTCCGGGTCGGCGGCGAGCAGGCGACAGTGGCGATCGACCCGTTCGGCGACATGTCGGCGCTGAGCGGGCGGGGCATGCAATTCGACTATCCGCGGATCACCGGCCTGCGGGCCGATCTGCTGCTCGTCACCCACGAGCACGTCGACCACAACGGCGTGGAGGTCGTCGAGGGCGATCCCGTCGTCCTGCGTTCGACCGCCGGGCGGCTGGACTCGCCGCTCGGGGAGGTCACCGCGATCGCGTCCGAGCACGACGAACAGGCGGGCACGCTCCGCGGTCCCAACACGATCTTCGTGTTCGAGCTCGACGGGCTGCGGGTCGGCCACTTCGGCGACTTCGGGCAGGCTCGGCTCCGCGACGAGCAGGCGGATGCGATCGGCGCGGTCGACCTGCTCTTCCTCCCGGTCGGAGGCGGTCCGACGATCGGAGGCGAGCAGGCCGCCGAGATCGTCGCCCGGCTCGCGCCGCGATGGGTCGTGCCGATGCACTACCGCACGCCGAAGATCGGCTTCCTGGAGACGGCCGACCTCTTCCTCGAGCGCTCAGGGCCGGCGCACAGGCTCGATACGGCGATCTTCGACGTCGGGGCGCTGCCCGACGCCGCGGGAACCACCGTCGTCGTTCCCGCCGCGCCCTAGGCTGACCCCGCGCCGTTCGCCTCGGCCCGCAGCGCCGAGGCCGTCTCGGCCAGCGTGATCACCAGCGGAGCCGGGGCCTCGCCGCACCAGACCAGCGAGACGACGGCCGGCGCGGCGTCGCGCAGCGGCACGACAGCCATCTCCGGGAGCGCTTGCGCGATCACTTCGGCGTCGCCGAGCGGCAGCGTCGTGACCGCCCCTCGCTTGCCCAGCAGGCCGAGCATCTGCAGCCCGCTGGCGACGTGATCGGCAGTCATCGAAGCGGGCGGCCCGCCACGATGATCGTCGAGGCTGTGGAAGCCCGCCCACTCCTTCTGGACCTCGGGGTGGTAGCTGATGAACGTCTCGTCGAGCACCCGCCCGACTTCGAGCTCGTCATCGCCGGCGAGTGGGTGGGTGCGGTGGGCGACCAGGGCGCGCGGCTCGACGCGGACGGGTTGGGCGTGGACCGAGTCGCCGACCAGCGTGGGCCCGTGGCAGAACGCGACGTCCACCGTCTCGAGCCACGCCTCGGTCGAGCCGCGAGGGAAGGGCAGGTCGTGGAAGGAGACCTCGGCCCGCGGGTTGCGCTCGGCGAAGGACGCGAACAGCTCCGCGGAGGTCAGCGCCGGCGGCGGGCCGACGAAGCCGACGGCAAGCGCGCCCCTGGCCGCGCGCGCCAGCGACTCGGCGGTCAGCTGCACATCCAGTTCGCTGGCGAGCACGGCGCGCGCCTTCTCCAGGAAGGTCTCGCCCGTCGCGGTCAGCCTGACGCCGCGGGGATGGCGCTCGAGCAGGCTCAGGCCGAGCTCGCTCTCCAGTTGGGAGATCGCCTGGGAGAGTGCCGGCTGGGCGATGTACAGACGCTTCGCCGCCCGCGTGATCTGCCCCTCTTCGGCGACCGTCACGAAGTACCGCAGATGGTCCGTCTTGAAACTCAACTCGTTTCCCCCGGGGGCGGCGCGCGTGGATCACATCGCGCCGAGCTTTGCTGGGGAGAGATCTTATGTCAGAGGCCGCGGACCTTGCGGGGCCTGCGCTGCGGCGATCCGCCGACCCGGCCGCCGGCCCCGGCGGCGGGCGGATCGAGGATCGTCATGCGCCCTGCGGGGCCGGCTCCGCGCCCAGTCCGCCCGCCAGTGCGTTCGGCAGAGGTGCCTCGGCGCTCGCCGGGGTCGCCTCGTCCCTGAACGGCAGGAGATCGGCGACTCCGGCCTGTTCGAAGGCGCGGTGCACCTCGCGCCGGCCGCGGATCAGCGCGACGCCGTAACCGCGCTTTTCGCAGAGGCCGCAGCGGAACGCGATCACCGCGACGCCGACCGGGTCGATCCCGGTCAGCTCACGCAGGTCCAGCGTGATCTCGGTCACGCCCTGTTCGCACAGGCGCTCGATCTCGACCTCGAGAGCGTGCGCGGAGCGGTGCGTCAGCTCGCCGGTAAGGGCCAGCCGGTGGGTCCAGGTGTTCACGCTCGTGAGCACCAGGCTCGTCTCGTGTGGCGACGGGACCCCGGGACGCACGTCGCGGGGCGCCCGCGTCGGCTCGGCGATCGCGGTGCCGCTGCCACTCCCCCCTCGTGTGCCTACTGTTGACGCCGTTAGATGACGTTTCATGACAGCTCCCTTCCAAGAAGCCTCGAATTGATCCACCGGCCCGGACAGCGGTCCGAGCCACCTTCGGAGTGATCGGGAGGAGCTAGCCCGGTCGCTCTGGGATCAGAACGAAGAAAGCGGTGCGCCAGGGGAGGCACGAGAGTCGCAGGCGTCGCAGGGCGCGCGGTGCGGCCAGCAGCAGCAGTCCGGCAAGGGTGAGGAAACCGGCCAGTCCGACGCCCGCGCCGCCGGCGGCACCGGCTCCGCCGCCACCCGCACCGCCGGGAGCCGGCCCGGGGCTCTGGGGCATCGGGCGCCCGCCGCCGGACGAGTCGCCGGAAGCTTCGCCGGCGGGGGGGTCGGCCGAGGGCGGCGACCAGGACGCGGCCATCGAGGCGGAGGAGGAAGGCGGCATCCCCTGGTTGTCCAGCCAGGCTGACGTGCAGTTGTCGCCCATCAGGCCGGCCAGGCTCGAGAGCAGACAGCCCGACGCGGTCGTGGCTGCGGCGGTTTCACTGCTCGAGGGCCTGCCGGCGCCATGACGATCGGGGTCCATCGACGCCTGGCCAGGGTCGGATCCGCCCGGGGTGCTCAGAGCCGGGATCCAGCCGACCGCGTCTCCTTCGGATGGCGAGGCCGCGACGACCGTCGGCGCGGGGCTCTGCGCGGCGGACGGGGGCGGTGGGGTCAGCCCGTCGGGCGGCAGCGCGGTGGACGAGGCATCGCTCGTTTCCGAGTGTCCTGTGAGAGTTTCGGGCGTCTGGACCTCTTCCGGCGGTGGTGTGACTTCGCTGCTCGGCGCCGTGCTCCCGGCCGGTGGCGTCGTCGTTTCGGCCGGTGGCGGCGTCGTTTCGGCGGGTGGCGGCGTCGTTTCGGCGGGTGGCGGCGTGCTTTCTGCAGGAGGCGGCGTGCTTTCCGCGGGTGGCGTGGTGGCTTCGGCGGGTGGGGTCGTGGACCCGGTCGACCCAGATGACGGCGCGCCGCCTTCGGAGCCGGTTTCCGAGCCGGGGTCGTTCGAGCCGCTGCCTCCGGGCGCTCCGGTTTCGCCGCTCGACCCGAGGTTCTGACCCGGCTGCGAGGATTCGCCCGAGGGGGCTTCGAGCGTGCCCGCCGCCAGGGCACCACCGGCGAGCACCAAGGCAAGGACCACCGCAACTACGGTGGCGGTGACGAGAAGGAGGCCTCTGAAGACGATCCTTGTCGAGGGACTCTGGGCTATCCCGGGCATGTCTCCTCTTTGCCGGCGCGTTGATGTGCACAGCGATCATACGGCTGCTCACACGATCGCGCTGTGGCGACCGTCACGGAGCGGTCGGGCTTCATCGTCGCCCTCTCGCGGAGTAGCGCTCGGCGCCCGGCTCGGCGCTCTGGTCAGGTGGCAGTTGGCGCTCCGGCGGATCGGCCGCGTGGGCCCCCCGGCTCATCGCGATCCACTCGCCCAGCGGGACCGAATGCGAGTCCTCGCTGAGTGCAGAGAGACGGCAGACGGCCAGGCCGAACAAGACGACGGCCATCAGCACGGCTGGGATCAAGACGAACAGCACCCTCCCGACAGGCTAGGCGATCGCGCCGTCCGGCGGCAAGGAGGCTCGGGCGTTCCCGCTCCGGCTGTCAGAAGGGCCGGCTGAGCTGCTCGACCAGCTCGGCGACAGAGTCGAGGATCTGCGAGGCGCGGAAGGGGAAGCGCTCGGCGTCCTCGCGCGAGGTCACGCCGCTCAGCACGAGGATCGTCTCCATGCCGGCCTCCAGCCCGGAGACGACATCGGTGTCCATCCGGTCGCCGATCATCGCCGAGGTCTCGGAGTGCGCGTCGATCGCGTTCAGCGCGGAGCGCATCATCAGCGGGTTGGGCTTGCCGATGTAATACGGCTCGACACCGGTCGCGCGGCTGACCAGGGCGGCGACCGAGCCGGTCGCGGGCAACGGGCCGGCCGCGCTCGGGCCGGTCGGGTCGGGGTTGGTCGCGATGAAGCGGGCCCCCCGGCCGATCAGCCTGATGGCGCGGGTGATGCGCTCGAACGAGTAGGTGCGCGTCTCGCCCAGCACCACGTAGTCGGGGGCGCGGTCGTTGAGGGTGTATCCGGCGTCGTGCAGCGCCGTCGTCAGCCCGGCCTCGCCGATCACGAAGGCGGTGCCGCCAGGGCGCTGAGCGTCGAGGAAGCGGGCGGTCGCCAGCGCCGAGGTCCAGATCGCCCGCTCGGGGACCTCGAGGCCGCTGCCGGCGAGCCGGGCCGACAGGTCCCTTGGCGTGTAGATCGAGTTGTTCGTCAGCACCAGGAAGGGGATCCTGTTCTCGGTCAGGTGGGCGAGGAAGTCCTGGGCGCCGGGAATCGCCTGCTCCTCGCGGATCAGGACGCCGTCCATGTCCATCAGCCACGAGCGGATCTCTCTCTTCTGAGCGGGCTCCAAGCGCTCAAGGATGACGAAGCGCCCGCCGCCTCGCGGTCACGGCACGCCCGTCCGCGCCGCCCGCGGGCGGGTCGCCGCCGCGCCTTGACGGACGCCGCGCCCTAACCTAAGGTTTTTGTAAAGGCCGAACCTGCGGAATGCTGGTGCAACGCCGGGGGGTGACAGCGGACCGGGCGCGGAGAGCAGCCCTGTCGTGATCATCGGCTCGGCATTCCCGCCGGGCCCGGCTCTCTAGCTACGAGAGGCAACGACGATGGTCGCCGACCGCTTGGCCGAACGCCATTTCACCGCACAGAGCGACGGATCGGGGTACCTCGAGGACCTCGACATCCGCTCGCTCGACCCGTTCCTGCGCGGGCTTCTCTTCACCGACGGAACGGTCTCGCGGGCCCTGGAAGCCCACACCCTCCTCCCGGTCGCGGTCGAGCCGGTCGAGCAGGCACCGGCGGCGGCACCGGAGCCGATGGCGCGCCACCTGGAGGTCTCCCAGGGGCAGGACTGCCTCCGACGCCGGGTGGTGATGAGGATCGCCGGGCCGGGTCCCTCCGTGTGGGCGGAGTCCTACGTGGTGCCCGAGCGGCTGCCGCCGCAGTTCCTCCCGGCGCTCGGCGGCGACTCGCAGGGGATCGGCGGATCGCTGCAGCAGCTCCGGCTGGAGAGCGCTCGCGAGCTGCTCTGGTTCGGCCTGGGCGAGCCGCCCGGGTGGTGGTCCGAGCCGACGCCCGCCACGAGGACGCTGACGCGCTGCTATCTGATCATCACGGGCGGCAGGCCCGCCCTGCTGATCACCGAGGCCTTCGCGCTCGAACAGGAGGCGCAGGCATATCGCCTGCTCGGTTCGAACGGATTCGCAGCAGGCGGTGTCGACCAGGGCGACGAGTGGGACGCGGGCCGCTGATGGGAGCCAGCCAGGCCAACGCCGGGCTGGTGCTCGAGCGCAACGTCGAGGCCGGCCGCGAGGACAGGCCGGCCTACGTGACGAGCGAGGAGACGCTCTCCTACGGAGCGCTCCTGCTGCGTGCCAACCAAATGGGCAACCTGCTGCGCCAGTTGGGGGTGCGGCGCGAAGAGCGGGTGCTGCTGGTCCTCGACGACACGACCGCGTTTCCGGTCGCGTTCCTGGGCGCGTTGCGGATCGGGGCGGTACCGGTACCGGTCAGCGTGCGCGAGACCGCGGAGAACTTCGCCCACTTCGTCGACGATTCCTACGCCGAGGTGGTCGTCTGCGATGCGGCGATGCTGCCGCGGCTGCAGCAGGCGATGCCCGGACGCCGGCTTCGCTACCTGGCTCGCGGCGGCGCCGAGGGTGCGATCGATCTGGCGGACGCGCTCGACGAACAGGCGCAGGAGCTGACCCCCGTCGCGAGGCATCCCGACGACATGGCCTTCTGGCTCTACACGTCAGGGTCGACGGGTAGGCCCAAGGGGGTCGTCCATGTGCACAAGACGATCGCGGCGACCTGCGAGGCCTTCGGGCGCGGCGTGCTCGCCCTCTCCGAGGAGGACCGCATCTTCTCGACGACGAAGCTCTACCACGCCTACGGCCTGGGCAACAGCTTCTCCTACCCGCTGCACTTCGGCGCGAGCGCGGTCCTGCTGGAGGGTCCGCCCACGCCCGAGCGGCTGCTGGACGCGGTGCGCCGCCATCGCCCGACGGTCTACTGCTCGGTGCCCGCCCTGTACAAGCAGGTGGCGGCCGACCCCTCGGCGGAGGACGGCTTCGGCGCGGTGCGAATCTGCATCTCGGCGGCCGAGCCGCTGCCGGTCCGGACCTTCGAGCGCTGGCTCGAGCGCTTCGGCCTGGAGATCTACGACGGGATCGGCGCGACCGAGATGATCGTCTCGTTCTGCTCGAACCGCCCCGGCGACGTCGCCGCGGGGACGCTGGGCCGTCCGATCCCGGGCTACGAGCTGCGCCTGCTGGACGAGCATGGCGCCGAGCTGCACGGGCCGGGCGTCGGCTCGCTCGAGGTGCGGGGAGAGTCCCGGGCGGCTCTGTACTGGCACCAGCAGGCGCGGACTCGGAGCACCATGCGGGGCGAGTGGTACGTGACCGGCGACCGCCTGGAGCGTCGTGAGGACGGGAGGTACGTCTACCTGGGCAGGACGGACGACATGCTGAAGGTCGGCGGGCTGTGGGTCTCGCCGATCGACATCGAGCAGGTGCTGCTCGAGCATCCCGCCGTCGTCGGCGCCGGCGTGGTGGCGGCGAACATCGACGATTACACCCGGCTGGCGGCGTTCGTCGAGTGCGGGCCCGGCGTGAGCGCCGACGAGCAGCTGCGCGAGACGCTGCGCAGCGTCTGCCGGCAGCGCCTGCGCGATCACGAATATCCGCACCTGGTGCGGTTCGTCGACGAGCTGCCCCGCACGCACAACGGCAAGCCCCAGCGGTTCAGGCTGCGGGAGACGATCGAACGCGAGCTGGCCACGATCGCATCGCCGCCCCTCGGAGCGAACGGCGCCTCGGCGCCGGCCCGGAGTCCTGACAGCGGCGGGGACCTGACCGGGCCCGACCGCGACCGGGCCGCGCTCGAGCTGGTCCGCCACGAGACGGCGGCGTTGCTGGGCGAGCCGAGCGGCGACTCGATCGATCCGGCGCGCACCTTCACGCAGCTCGGCTTCGACTCGCTGACGGCGGTCGAGCTCCGCAACAGGCTGGCCGACGCGACCGGGCTGGCGCTCTCCTCGACCTTGATCTTCGACTACCCGACCCCCCGCTCCGCGGCGGGAGCGCTGCTGGCGCAGCTCGACGGGGTCGAGCCGCCCGCGCCGGACCGAGCGGCGGCAGCGGATCTCGCCGAGTCGCTGCGCGCGCTGAGACGACGCCCACCCAGGGTGCGCACGCCGCCGGCGCCGCTGCCCATCCGCCTGAAGACCTCGGCCCTGTTCCGGGCTGCGCTGCCCGGACGCATCGCAGTCGAGCGGGCCGAACGGCATGCGGAGCTGATCTGGCGGGACAGCGAGATCGAGCGCCGCGACGCGACCAGGGCGGTCGAGACGATCGTCGCCGGCACCGCCCGAGAGGGCGAGCTGCACGAGCTGGCGCGGCTGCACCTGATCGAGAGCACCGTGGACAGAGCCTTGTTCTGGGAGCGTCCATGGAGGGCGAGGACGGACGAGACGGCGACACGGCGGCTGCGGGCGGCGCTCTCCGGCGAGCGCGGGGTGCTGTTGAGCGCCTGCCATCTCGGCCCCTACTACCGGCTCGACCGCGCCGCCCCGTTTCGCCGCCGCACCACCTACCTCGTGCCGGGCCCCTGGTTCTTCGAGCAGCCCAGCCCCGACTACTGGGGGCGCCGCCTTGCTCGCTGGCGCAACGGCACGAGCAGCCGCCCGGTGCGGGCCACCGGCTCGTTCCTGCTGATCGAGGAGCTGCTGAGGAGGGGCGAGGCGGTCTTCCTGTTCTTCGACCAGCCCGGGCCGCGCCAGACCCGGTTCCTGGGCAAGCCGGCGATGCTGGCCGACGGCACTGCGTTGCTGAGCATGCGGGCCGACGCGCTGGTGCTGCCGCTGCGCTCCCGGCGTGTCGGCAGCGAGGCCTGGGTCGACGTCGGCGAGACGCTCGACCCGCGCGCCTTCGCCGGCGTCGATGCGCTGCACGAAGCCCTGGCCGAGCTGCACGAGGCATGGATCCTCGAGAACCCGGCAGCGATGGAGGACCCCCGAAGCATCGGCTGGCGGGACGGCGCCAGCCGCGAGGCCTGGGTCGGCCCGCCGCGGGACCCCGACGCGCGGCCCGGGCGATCGACCGCTCAGAAGTCCGGCGCCGCGGGAACGCCGACGTAGTTCTCGGCCAGGCTGCGGGCGGCGGCGGGCGAGCGGGCAAGCTGGTCGAGGCGGGCGAGCTGCAGGCGCCGCCCGAACGGTCCCTCGCCGAGGTCGTGCAGGAGCCTGGTCATGTAGTTGGAGAAGTCCTGGGCCTGCCAGACCCTGCGCAGCGCGGTGGAGGAGTAACCGTCGAGCGCGGCGCGCGAGCCGGACGCGTAGCACTCGGCCAGCGCCGCTGCCAGCAGTCGCACGTCGTTGAGCGCGAGGTTGAGACCCTTGGCGCCTGTCGGCGGCACGATGTGGGCCGCGTCGCCCAGCAGGAAAAGGCTGCCGTGGCGCAGCGGCTCGCAGACGAAGCTGCGCATCGCCGTGATGCCCTTCTCGAGCACCGGACCCTCGTTCACGCTCCATCCGTCGGCGGCCAGCCGCACCTGCAGCTCGTCCCAGATGCGCTCGTCGGGCCAGTCCTCGATCCGCTCGTCGGCGGGCACCTGTAGGTACAGGCGGCTGATGCTGGGCGAGCGCATCGAGTAGAGCGCAAAGCCGCGCTCGTGCCAGGCGTAGATCAGCTCGCCCGTCGCCGGGGCGGCCTCGGCGAGGATCCCCAGCCAGCTGAACGGATAGACGAACTCGTATTCGGTCAACGTGCCCGCCGGGATCGAGGGCCGGCAGATGCCGTGGAAGCCGTCGCAGCCCGCGATCAGGTCGCACTCGAGCTCGCGCCGCTCACCCCCGTCGAGGTAGGTGATCGTCGGATGGTCACCCGCGAGTCCGTGCAGAGCAGTCTCGGATACCTCGAAGCGCAGCTCTCCACCCCGTGCCAGTCGAGCCGCGATCAGGTCCTTGACGATCTCCTGCTGACCGTAGATCGTGATCTGGCGGCCCGTCAGCCCGGCGATGTCGATGCGCTGCGTGCAGCCTGGGCGGCGGAGGTAGATACCGTCGTGGCGCAGCCCCTCCCGCGCGAGGCGCTCTCCGACGCCGAGCTGGTGCAGCAGCTCGACCGTGTTCTGCTCGAGCAGCCCGGCCCGCACCCGATGCTCCACGTAGTCACGCGAGCGGCACTCGAGCACGACCGACTCGATGCCCGAGGCTTCCAGCATCAGCGCCAGCGCCAGCCCAGCAGGTCCCGCACCGACGATGCCGACCTGCGTCCTCACCGTGCATAGTCTATGTTCAGCCGGATGAGCGGACGGGTGCGTGCGCGGCTGGCGGGACTGCTGGGGGGATCGTCGCCAAAAGGGGACCAGGCGTTGTGGAGCGCGACTGACCGCTACATCTGCGAGCGCCTGCGCCTCCAGGACCCGCTGTCGGACGCAGCCCTCGATGCGAGCTCGGCGGCCGGCCTGCCTCCCATCACGGTGACGGCCAACCAGGGCAAGCTGCTCGAACTGCTGGCTCGCCTACAGGGCGCCCGCCGCATCCTCGAGCTGGGGACGCTGGGTGGCTACAGCACGATCTGGCTCGCACGGGCGCTCCCGCCCGGGGGACACCTGGTGACACTCGAGGCCAACCCGGCCTTCGCCGAGGTCGCGCGCGCCAACATCGCCGCGGCCGGTCTCGAGGAGATCGTCGAGCTGCGCCTGGGGCCCGCGCTGCAGACGCTTCCGGAGCTTCCCGCCGAGGAGCCGTTCGACCTGATCTTCATCGATGCGGACAAGGAGAACTACCCGAGCTACCTGGAGTGGTCCCTGAAGCTCTCGCGGCCGGGGACGCTGATCGTCGCCGACAACGTGGTCCGTTCCGGAGCGCTCGTACTGCCTCCCGAGCAGGACCCCTGGGGCGAACCGGGCGGCGCGGCCAGCCTGCAGCGTCTCTACGAGCTGCTGGGCGCCGAGCCGCGCCTCAGCACGACGGCGATCCAGACGGTGGGCGACAAGGGCTACGACGGCTTCGCCCTGGCGCTGGTGAGGAGCTAGGCGCGCCGTCGTCCAGCTCCTCGAGCAGCTCCGCGATCACGCCCGGGTCGAATTGGCCGCCCGACTCGCGCCGCAGCTCCGCGCAGGCCTGCCGATGGTCGCGGGCGGCGTGGTGGGGACGTTCGCTGGTCATCGCGTGGTAGGCGTCGCAGGCTGCGATCACCCTCGCGCCGAGGGGGATCTGCTCGCCGCTGAGGCCGTCCGGTCGTCCGGCGCCATCCCAGCGCTCGTGCGTGGCGCGCACTATCAGCGCGACCGGCCGCAGGGCGGGCGCCGCGTTCAGGATCCGCTCGCCCAGGACGGTGTGCTGCTGCATCAGCTCCCACTCGGTGTCGTTCAACGCGCCGGGCTTGGCGAGGATCGCGTCGGGGATGCCCACCTTGCCGATGTCGTGGAGCTCGGCCGCGCGGGTCAGCTCGTCGAGCTGCTCGGCCGACATGCCGATGCGCCGGCCGACCCGTCGGCACAGCTCGGCCACTTCGGCCGAGTGGACCTGCAGCGCCGGACGCTTGGCCTGGATGATGTGCATCAGCACGTCGCGGGCCTGGTCGCGAGCGGCGGGGGAGCGGCCATGCTTGAGCGAGTACATCCGCTGATCGGCCAGCTGCATCGCGTAGTCGAGGCGTTCCGCCTCACGCGGCAGCACCACCACCCCGTGCGAGGCGCCGATCGTGAAGTTCTCGCCGCGCTCCTCCAGCGCTGCCGCGACGACCGCCACGACGTCGTCGATCTCGCCCGGAGCGGCGGACAGCAGCACGCAGAACTCGTCGCCGCCGAGGCGGTATGCGCTCCCGTAGGGTGCAGCGGCTGCCTGCAGCTTGCTGCTCAACCGCGCCAGGACGGCGTCGCCGGCGGGGTGGCCGAAGGTGTCGTTGTACTGCTTGAAGCCGTCCAGGTCGAACAGCACGAGCCCCAGCGGGCGCGACTCGGACGCGCCGAGCAGCCGCTCGTCCAGGTCGGCGGCGAGCTTGCGCCGGTTGCCCAGCTTCGTCAGCGGATCGGTCGTTGCCTGCCGGCGCAGCAGCTGGTGGGTGACGATGTCTCCGGCCGCCCACCGTGCGCGCTCCACGAGGCTCGCCATCAACGCCTGCTCGTCCTCGCGGAAAGGGCGCTCCCGTCTCGCGACCGCGAACGCCCCGCCCACCAGTCCGCCGTCGTTGGAGAAGCCGAACGGAAGCGCCAGCGCCCACACCCCGTCCTGGGCGACCTGGCACGCCTCCTGGTGGGCGCCGGCCTGCTCGGCGGCCAGTCGCAGCGGTGCGGCGAACGGGCCGGAGTCGATCTCGATCGTCAGCGGATCGATCGCACCACGCAGCGCGACGCGTCCGGCCTGCGCGTCGAGCGCATCGATCGAGCCGCGCAGGGTCACGTCGGTCAGCGCGGCCAGGTCGAGCTTGGCGGCCAGCGCATCGCCGAGCCGGCGTACGGCAGCCTGCAGCCGGGCGCGTTCATGGGCGAGCAGCTCGAGACGCTCCTGGGCCCGGGCGGTGCGCGCCCGCCGGTCCCGGGCGGCGATCGCCAGCGCCACGACCAGCGGGACAACCAGCACCACCGTGAGCGATCCGGACATCATCGACTACCGTCCAGGAGGAGCCGCGGCCGCAATGCCCGCCCCCAGGGCCGGGAACGTGACCGTCCCCAGCAGGGTCGCCATCGTGCTGTGAGGCCTTGGAAGGCGGGCTGCGAGCGGCATCTCGTGAACCTCCTTTTCGATGTCCAGGGGGAGCCTCGGCCGCCGCGGTCGCCAGGATGACGCCGATGCGCCGCCGATGGACGAAAGGGCCGACAACCATGTAGTCCCAAAGGACGACATGCGTGTCGTCCTTTTCGGGCAGTTTCTGGCCCCTGTCCGCTCAGACCGGGGCATCTCTGCTCAGCGCTCAGCTCGCGGTGCTCGCTCGGGCAACTGCGTCGCGTGGGGCTTCGCCTCAGGGACGAGGCTGGCTGCTCAGCGTTCGCCGAACAGCCTGAGGAACAGCAGGAAGATGTTCAGGACGTCGAGGAAGATGCCCGCGGCCAAAGGGATCGCTTCTTCGCGCCCGGCCCTGCGCAGCCGGTTGAAGTCGACCACCGTGTAGAGACCGAAGATCACAAGGCCGACGACCGCGTAGGCGGTGTAGAGGCTGGGAATGTGCACGAAGATCAGCACGATGCCCGCGGTGATCAGCGCCAGCAGCATCCAGAACAGCGCGCGGTACAGGAAAGAGAGATCGCGCCGAACCGCGTATCCTCCCGCACCGAGGCCGCCGACGAACAGGGCCGTGGCGCCGAAAGCCTGACGGACCGCGGTCGGGTCTGTCTGGGAGTAGTAGCTGATCGTCGCCGAGACGCTCACGCCGATCAGCAGGCCGAAGGCGAACAGCAGGACGAGCGCCAGCCCGGAGCTGCCGCGCGAGCTCGCCACGTTCAGCCCCACCAGGCAGCCAAGCGCCGCGATCCAGGCGATGAACCACAGCCCGCCGCCCGATTCGCCAGCGATGTAGACACCCAGGGTCGCGAAGCCGACAGTCAGGGCCACGAGCCCCATGACGCGGCCGAACAGCGTCGGCGTTCGCGCCTGCGGCAAGCCTTCTGCGTAGCCGGCTGCGCCCATCGAGCGCGATTCTAGACAGGCCGGGCGGGGAGAGAGGCCCGCGCGGGCGTCATGCTACGAGCCGCTCGCCCGGACCGGCGTCGCCCGATTCCAGTCTGAGCAGCCGCCAGGCTGCGTAGGAGAAGAGCAGGCCGCGGAGGACGAGCACGATGCCGATGATGATCCCGATCGTTTCGAGGCTCGGGGTCGGCCAGGACAGGATCACGATCCCCGCGATCACGTCGATCAGCGCGACGACGATGAAGCCGGCCCGGCCCTCCGGCACTGTGAACGCGTAGACGAAGCGGGCCACCCCGGCGACGACGAACCAGATGCCCAGGATGATCACGAACACCGACAGGGCGCGGAACGGCTCCTTGATCAACACCAGCCCGACGATCAGGCTGATCACGCCGACGATGGCGAGCAGGGCGCGGCTCTCACCCAGCCCTGCCACGGCGCCGCACAGAGCCAGTACGCCGTCGATCAGCAGGAAGATCCCGAGGATCACGGTGAAGACCTTGAGGGTTTCGCCGGGGTCGGCGATGAAGAAGACGCCGACGCCGAAGGTAAGCAGCCCGAACAGGAGCAACCCGTACCAGATGCCCCTGCTCGCCCGCGCCCCGGTGGTGCTCACCCCCATATCTGCCGATCTTCGCCGCGGGTGCGCGGACTCCTCCCGGAGGTGCCGCGGTGTAACGGCGGGCGGGCTCGCCGGACTGAAGGGCAGCGAGCACGACGCGCCAGGTCCGCCCCCCGGTGGGCCTGCGCCGCTGCACGCGTCCCTGACCCGCGGACCCAGGAGAGAACATGCTCAACAGGAAGCATCTACTTCGTGCGAGCGTCTGCTCGCTCGCGCTGCTCGGCGGCGCGATCGGCACCACCACCGCTGCGAGCGCACACTTCTACTCGCCGCCGATCGTCGGGCAAGCCTATGTCAACGACAACACCTCCGGCTCGAACAGCGTCGCCGGCTTCGATCGGCACGCCGACGGCTCGCTGACCCCGATCCCGGGCTCGCCCTTCGCGATCGGCGGCGCGGGCACGGGGGCCGGGCTGGCCTCCCAGGGCGCCCTGCAGAGCTCGGCCGACGGTCGCTACCTGCTGGCCGTCGACGCGGGCAGCAATCAGATCTCGGTGCTGCGACTGGGCTACGGCGGGGTACCGCAGCCCGTCGGTCCGCCGGTCGACTCCGGCGGCGTCGATCCGGTCAGCCTGGCCGTCTCGGGCAATCGCGTCTACGTCGCCAACGCCGGCGCGGCCGAACCGAACGTGACCGGGTTCTACCTCGCACCGTGGGGGCGTCTGTACCCGATCCCCGGCTCGACCTTCGCGCTCCCGTCCGAATCGGGGCCGGATGACGTCGTGATCGACCCGACCGGCCAGCGACTGGTCGTCCCGCTGGTCAACAGCTCGACGATCGCGAGCTTCCGCGTGCGCTTCGACGGCCAGCTCGTCGCCGCGCCGGGCTCGCCCATAAAGGCGCAAGGCCCGGGTCCCTTCGGCTCCGAGTTCAGCCCGACGGCACCCTGGCAGCTGTTCGTCAGCAATGCCCATGGCGGGACCGAAGCCGGGACGGTCTCGGCCTTCGACGTCAGCCCCTCGGGACAGCTGTTCTCGATCGGCTCGTCTCCGTTCCCCGACCATCAGACCGCACCCTGCTGGGTGGAGATCAGCCACGACGGGAGGTTCCTGTTCACCGTCAACACCGGCTCGGGTGAGATCTCGAGCTACGCGATCACACCAGGCGGCTCGCTGGTGCTGCTCGGCAGCACGCCATTCGGAGAAGCCGGGGCAGGCGCGGTCGACGCTCGCCTGTCTCCCGACGGCAGCACGCTGCTGGTGAACGGAAGCAAGGCCAAAGTGATCGCGTCCTTCGCGGTCCACGGCGGCAGCCTGACCGAGCTCTCGAGCTCACCGACGCCGCTGCCGGCCGACGCCGCGTCGGCGGGCCTCGTCGTCGACTAGCTCCTGCGGATCGCAGCCGGCCCGGGCGTGGTCCCGGGCCGGTGCGCTTCGCCGTTCGTGGGAGCGGAGCGCACCGGGTCCTGGGGACGGGGCCGGCTCAGGCGACGATCGTCACCGGTGCGGCCATCGAGATCTTGTCGGTCGAGGAGAGTCCGGACGGTTCGAGCGGACCGCCAAGCGACGTCATCAGGATGTCAGTCGGTTCTCCGAACAGGTGCGTGATCGCCTGCATCCCTTTTTTCTGTTTGAACTTGAGCACGAAGTGCTTGGGCGGGGTCACCAGTTTGTTGACCGGCGTCAGTTCGCCGATCACCGACCCCAACACCGAGCCGCGCACCGCGGCGCCGCAGAGAAATTCGATCAGCGGCCCCCCGGTGGGCTCGGTCAGGTCGAGCCCGACCTGCTTGACTTCGGGGTTGACGACGTAGCCGAGCACGCCGATCAGTGGGTTTGTCACTATTTCACCCGGTGCGCCGTTCGGGCTCATGCACGCGATCGTCTTGTCTTCGCACCCGGTGAGGTGAAACACGACCTTGACAGTGCTCGCGCTGGTGATTTCACCCGCGTTCGTGTCGGCCTTGCAGGTGATCTTGGTTTTCCCGACGGTTTCCAGTGTCGTCTTCCCGCTCGTCGAGGTGAACGGGATCGGTGCGGCGGGCGAGAATTCGGGCAGTGCCGCGTCGGCCTGCGCCGAGAATGCACAGCATGCTGTGAGCGCAGCCGCGAGCAGCAGCCCCAGCGGCTTCTTTCGAGACGGCATCGGGTACCTCCCTATCTGACGATGTTCCTGTTGGCGTCCGTGCTCGGCCAAACGACCATCGTGTATCCCCTCGGGCCGGCGCCCTCGGCGCCGGCCCGGCACCGGGAGTATCCTCCCGACGGGCCGCGCCCGCAAGGCGATCACCGGGTCGTCACGTTCTCGCCGCCTGCGCCCGGCGCAAGCTATGGTGAGTTCAGATTCTGTCCCCGCTGCAGAGGAGACCCAGATGGCCGGCTTCACGACGGTGAACCTGTTCGACATCGAAGACGCCGTGGGAGAGCGGGCGCCCGGCATCGAAGGCCGCTTCGGGCGCAAGCACCTCGACTCTCGTGACCTGGGCGTCAGCCTGTTCCGCTATGCGCCGAATCTACGCAGCCCGATGGCTCACAGCCACCGCGAGCAGGAGGAGGCCTACGTGATCGTCTCCGGTTCGGGCCGCGCGCTGCTGGACGACGAGGTCATTGACCTGCGCCAGTGGGACGTCCTGCGCGTGGCGCCCGAGGTCGTGCGCTCGTTCGAGGCCGGTCCCGAGGGGTTGGACATCGTGGCTGTCGGCGGGCCCAAGCCGGAGGACGGCGACGGTGTCCCGGCCGAGGCGGCCTGGCCCGACGGCGAATAGCACGCGTCGCGACGGTCAGCTCAGGCTCGGCAGCGTGCGCTGATCGGGATCTGCGGGCCGGCGTTGGCCACCGGCGGCTGATCCACCTTGCACCACGTCAGCTGCTGGCGATGTTCGTCGACGACGGCCAGGAACGGATAGGCGAGCTTTGAGCTCACGACTGTGCACCGATACGGGGCCCGGCCGGCGCTGGGCGTCCCGTCGGCCCTGCAGGTGACGCTCTCCAGCGGACCGACCAGCTGACCGGCGGCGATGCGCCTGCGGACGTCCGCGGAGATCGCCTGCTGGAGCGCCGAGGCGGGCGTCGAGCCGGGCGACAGCGCGGCCGCGCGAGGTGTCTCGTCTTCGGTGATCGCGATGTCGGCGATCCGATTGGTTTCGGCTTCGGCGCCGGCTTCGGTGGTCGGGCTTTCTGGGCCGGCGCGGCTGACGGCGATCACGATGCCGGCGATCACCGCCACGGCGACCAGGCTCGCCAGCAGCCAGCGCGCCCACATCGGGAGCGGTTGCATCGCCCGTCGCCCGGGCTAACCCGCCGCGACGGGCGTCAGCACGATCACGGGAATCACGCGCTCGCCCGCTTTCTCCTCGTATTCGGCGAACTGCGGGACGCGTTCGGCCTGGGTGCGATAGAGACGCTCGCGCTCTTCGCCGGTCGCCTCCTCGGCGCGGACCTCGAGCGTCTCGGGGCCGACCTCGATCGCGACGTTCGGATTGGCCTTCAGGTTGTGGTACCAGTCGGGGTTCGTGGGCGCCCCGGCCTTCGAGGCGAAGACCACGTAGCGGCCGTCGTCGCTCTGGTAGGCGAGCGGGTTGACGCGGCTCGTCCCCGACCTCGCACCGGTGTGGTGCAGGAGCAGCAGCGGCAGGCCCTCGAACATGCCCCCGACACGTCCTTCGTTGGCGTGGAACTCCTCGATGATCTGGGCGTTGAAGTCTGCGGGCGACGTTGACATGTTGCTTCCTCCTGGGGTATCGAGCGGCTGATCGCCGCTCGCCCAGTCTAGGAGCCTGGCGGCCGCGCCGGCCCCGCGGAGGGGCCCCGGAAGGAGTTTCGTAACGCGCCCCCGGTGCGCCGCGCGTACTATGCACGGAACGTGCGAGCGATCTCTGGGGCGACCCACGCAGCTTCCCTGCGCAGAGCGGCTGCGGCCGCCGCGAGCTTTCTCCTGATCGCGCTGGTGTTCGCACCGGGCGCGGGCGCGGCCTCCTCCCAGGGCATCCAGAAGATCCGGCATGTCGTGATGATCATGCAGGAGAATCGGAGCTTCGACACGTATTTCGGCACCTATCCCGGCGCCAACGGGATCCCTGCCGGCACGTGTGTGAAGGACCCGGTGTTCGGCGGCTGCGTCAAGCCTTTCTACGACGCTGAAGACCGCAGCGAAGGCGGTCCGCATGGGACCGAAGCGGCGATCGCCGACATCGACGGCGGCAAGATGGACGGCTTCCTCGCCCAGGCCGAGGAAAAAGACCAGTGCAACGAAACCGGCGGGTGCGGCAATTGCCGGTTGACGCCCGAATGCGCCGATGAAGTGCTCGGCTACCACGACGCGCGGGACATCACGAACTACTGGACCTACGCAAGAGATTTCGCGCTGCAGGACGACATGTTCGAGTCGCAGGCCTCGTGGAGCCTGCCCGAGCATCTCGCAATGGTCTCCGCATGGTCGGCGCTGTGCAACAAGAAGGAACCCGAAAACCCGATGGACTGCCTCAGCAGCCTCAGCCCGGCCAACCCGGCCAAGTTCTGGTCGAAACCGGTCGAACCGGGCAAGACGCAGTATCCGTGGACCGATCTCACCTACCTGATGGACAAGGCCGGCGTGAGCTGGCGCTACTACATCCACGAAGGCACCGAGCCGGACTGCGAGGACAACGAAGAAACGTCCTGCTCGAAGGTGTTCCAGAACGCCAAGGAGCCGGGCATCTGGAACCCGCTGGCGGACTTCACCGACGTCAAGCAGGACGGCCAGCTCGGCGACATCCAGACGCTGCCCAGCTTCTACGAAGCGGCCGGCCAGACTTCAGAATGCGGGCTGCCGAACGTCTCGTGGGTCGTGCCCGACCTCAAGGTCAGCGAACATCCCCCCGAACCGATCAGCGGTGGCGAGGCCTATGTGACGACGCTGATCAACACGATCATGCGCTCGCCCTGCTGGGGATCGACCGCGATCTTCCTGTCCTGGGACGACTGGGGCGGCTACTACGACCACGTGGTCCCGCCTGACATCGACGGCAACGGATACGGTCTGCGGGTCCCGGGGATCGTCATCTCGCCGTACTCGAGGGCCGGCTACATCGACCACCAGCAGCTCTCGCACGACTCCTATCTGAAGTTCATCGAGGACGACTTCCTGGGAGGAGCCCGGCTCAACCCGCTCACGGACGGCAGGCCGGACTCGAGACCGAGCGTGCGGGAAGAAGCGCCTGGGCTGGGCAACCTCGCCAGCGACTTCGACTTCGAACAGTCGCCCCGCCCGCCGGTGCTGCTGGCACCCGAACCCGCGCCCGGTCCCAGCTCCGCGCCGCCGGGAGGACAGCAGCCGCCCGCGGTGGAAGGCGACTTGACGACCTCGCTGACGCAGACCTCGGCGACCCTCAACGGGCGGGTCAACCCGGACGGCGGCGAGGTGAGCGACTGCCACTTCGAATACGGGACGACCACCGGGTACGGCTCGAGCGTCCCGTGCAGCTCGCTGCCGGGATCGGGGACGAGCCCGGTGGAAGCGTCGGCCGCCGTGGGCGCCCTGAGCCCCAACGCGACCTACCACTTCCGCCTGGTCGCCACCAACCCTGGCGGGACGACCGACGGGCCCGACCTCGAGTTCACGACCAGCGTGATGGCGCCCGCCGTGGAAACGGGCTCGGCGTCCTCGATCTCGCAGACCACAGCGACGCTGAACGCGACCGTGAACCCGAACGGCTCGACGGTCACCAGCTGCCACCTCGAATACGGCCCGACGACGTCATACGGCACCAGCGCCGTCTGCACCCCGTCGCCCGGATCGGGCCAGGGCGCTGTCGCGGTCTCGGCCGGCGCGAGCGGTCTGAGCCCGGAAACCGGCTACCACTTCAGAGTCCGCGCGACCAATGCCGGCGGGACGAGCTACGGCCTCGACGGCGGCTTCACGACGCTCATCAGAGCCCCGACCGTCACCGGGGTGCAACCCGACGCCGGCCTCCGCCAGGGTGGCACCGAAGTCACGATCACCGGCTCCAACTTCAAGGAAGTCCAGTCCGTTCAGTTCGGCTCCGCCGAAGCGTCCAGCTTCAAGGTCAACTCGCCGAGCTCGATCACCGCCACCGCACCGCCCGGAACGGGGACCGTGGACGTGACCGTGGAGAACCCGGGCGGGACAAGCGCGAGCGGCCCGGCCGACCGCTTCACCTACGTGGCCGTCGAAGCGCCGCCGACGATCAGGGAAATCGAACCCACGCAGGGACCTGCCACCGGCGGCACGACAGTCACGATCACGGGCAAGCACTTCGTCGGGGTCACCGCGGTCATATTCGGCGCTAGCTCGGCCAGCAGCTTCACCACGACCTCCTCGACCTCGATCAGCGCGGTGTCCCCCGCCGAGGTACCGAACACCGTCCACGTGATCCTGCGGACCCCGAACGGGTCCACGCCGTTCGAAAAGAGATCGGACTTCACCTTCGTGGCGACGGGCTCCGAACTCGGCGGGCTCGCAACGGCCCTGCCGGCCTGGTAGCGCAGGACGCGCTCGGACGAGCCGCGACCGATCGTCGGCTAAGCGGGCTCGTCCGGCTTGAGGCGCTTGCGGCCCTTGTGGTCGGCCCGTCCGGTGCCGATGCACTCGCGGCACACGATCCACCTGCCCTCAGGCTCGGCCTCGAACCAGGTCCAGCCGGCGCCCGAGCAGGTCGAGCAGCGATCCTTCTCGGCGATCGCGCGGTCGCTCTGTGCCATCGGCTAAGGGTACATCGCGGGGCGGCGCCGGCAGAGCACCGCGCGGCACCTGCGCCGAAGGGCGCGCCAGCCAGCCCGTCTCCCGATGCTGTAAACGGCTCCGGTCGGTCGTGATATGTTCCGCGGACCGACAGGGGGAGGCGCTGGGGCATGGGGCGCGACTGGACGATCGACGGCTCTCCTGCCCGAACGAATCTCGGCGATACCTTCGCATTGCGAACCAAGGAGATCAGGGAATGAGACGGACAACGATGATGCTGGCCCTCGTGACGGGCGTGCTGACATGGGGCCTGCTCGCCTCGCCGGCGCTCGCCGCCAAAGAAAAACTGGTGTTCGGGAAATTCAAGGCCACGGTGGCGGGGATGGCGAAGGGCAAAGGGGAAGCCGGCGAAATGACGCTCGGGCCGTACAAGTTCGAAGAATGCGAAAAAGAACTGCACTCGAACGGCGCCGTCACGCTGGGCGAATCGGAAACGTTCTTCCAGGAAGTCAAGTTCGCGAAATGCGCCGCCACGAGGAACGCCGGCGGCGGCCTCAAGGAAGCGGTCTCGGCGAGCTTCACCCTGGGCATGGAATTCCACTCGAACGGCTCCCTGAAACTGGGCCCGACCAGCGTCACATTCGGAGCGACCAACAGCACCTGCGAAATCACGATCCCGCCGCAGTGGGTCCCCTCTGCGTCGGAATTGAAGGGTGAAGACAAAACCTTCGAATCGGCAAGCTACTCGACCGAAGAAGAAAAACTGGAAGGCGGCGCGGAGAAGAAGTTCGGCGAATTCCGCGACCGGCTCGACATCGAATGGGAACTCAAAGGCATCAACACCACGGTCAAAC
>JBKQOO010000123.1:0-9059 GCA_052145475.1 Solirubrobacteraceae bacterium | reverse complement strand
CCGGCGCGCCCGACGATTCTGTGCAGGACGACGGTGTGCAGGACCTTGCTGTGGTAGGCGACGATCTCACCCACGCGGTAGCTGGGCTGGCTGCGCACGATTGCGAGGTCGCCGGAGTGGAAGCGGGGCTCCATGCTGATCCCGTCGGTCACGACGTAATCGGTGGAGCCGCCGATCAGCGGCGGCGCGAAGAAGAACCACAGGCAGCCGAGGACGATCAGCGCGATTGCGCCGGAGACGAGGTTCCTGGTGCGAGCGGTTCGCATGGTGCTGGGGAACGGAGTTGGAGCGGCCGGCGCACCGGCCGCTCCATACCGTTCATTCGCGTGGTGCTATTCGATCGTCACCGTGCCGCTGCTGACCGCCGCGACGGACAGCTTCAGGCCTTCGGCGTCCGGGACGGGCGAGGGGAACGTGCACGTAACGCCGTAGGGAGCCGAGGCTTCCGAGGCGCCGCAGTCGGTCCAGTCACCGGTCGTCGGAGCTGCGCTGGTCAGTGCGACCTGGACGTCCGAGGCTGCCTTGTCCAGTTCGAACGAGACTTTCGTCATGTGTTCGCCGGTTGCGTCGAACGTGTAGTTCGTCGGCGATTTGACCGTGTAACCACTGACGGTCGCGGCGCCGGCACCTGCCGAGTGTGCTTCAACGGTGTTGCTCGCCGTGAACGCGTACGCGCTCACACCGATCACAATTGCCGCTGCTATCGCGAGCAGCCCGACGAGATTCCGCCTGCGGCCGCCGATGTTTCGTCTCCCGAGCTTTCTCACGTCGGGCCCCCTTCTGGACACTCCCTGTGTCCTATCGATTTACGGGACACTCCCTGTGCCCTGCGGCGGCATCGACCGTCCTGAGCCGCTGCTTTACGTCTGCACCAACGCTTTGCAATCGATCTTGCAGCGCCCGGCCGGTCCTGGATGTCCGCGAGCGGGCCGGACCGCGTCCCGCCGTGCGGGGCAGCGTCAGCTCAGCCGTCGCTGGAGGGCGCCCACAGGTTGACCCCGCCGTCCTGCGCGTAACGGTCGATCTGGGCGAGTTCCTCGGCGTCGAAGTCGAGCCGTTCCAGCGCCGCGATGTTCTGCTCGAGCTGCTCGACGCTGCTCGCTCCCGCCAGCGCCGAGGTGACCCGCTCGTCCCGGAGGACCCACGCGATCGCCATCTGGGCCAGCGACTGCCCGCGCGCGGCCGCGATCTGGTTCAGCGCGCGCGCTCGCTGCAGGTTCTCCTCGCTCAGCAGCTGTTCGGAGAAGTAGTTGCCCGAGCGTACCCGCGAATCCTCGGGTATTCCGTTCAGGTAGCGGTCGGTGAGCAGCCCTTGGGCAAGTGGCGAGAAGACGATCGTGCCGACGCCCTCGCTGCCCAGGATGTCCAGCAGTTCCCTCTCGATCCAGCGGTTGACCAGCGAGTAGGAGGGCTGGTGGATCAGCAGCGGCGTCCCGAGTCCGCGCAGGATCTCGATCGCCTGAAGCGTGCGCTTCGGCCCGTAGGAGGAGATGCCGACGTATCTCGTCAGGCCGCGCCGGACCGCCTCGGCGAGCGCACCCATCGTCTCCTCCAGCGGCGTTTCCGGGTCGAAGCGGTGCGAGTAGAAGATGTCGACGTGGTCCAGGCGCATCCGCTCCAGGCTCTGCTCGAGGCTGGCCAGCAGGTACTTGCGCGAGCCCCACTCGCCGTAAGGGCCGGGCCACATGTCGTAGCCCGCCTTGGTCGAGATCACGAGCTCGTCCCGGAACGGGCGGAGGTCCTCGCTGTAGATCCGCCCGAAGTTGATCTCGGCGCTGCCATAGGGGGGGCCGTAGTTGTTCGCCAGGTCGAAGTGCGTCACACCGAGGTCGAAGGCGCGGCGCAGGATCGCGCGGCTCCTCGCCAGCGGACGGTCATCGCCGAAGTTCTGCCACAGGCCGAGTGAGATCGCGGGCAGCAGCAGGCCGCTGCGTCCGCACCGGCGGTAGACCATCGACTGGTAGCGTCCCTCCGCAGGCTCGTAGCGAGTCGGTGCGAGCTTCGGGTCGAACGTCATCGCCCGAGTATCGCAATCACGCTGCCGGCTTGCGGCCCAGCAGGTACAGCCAGGGGGAGCCGCCGGTGTCCGCGCCGGGGCCGAGCCGCCGGGCAGCCGTGTCGTAGACCTCGACGTCGGGCTGGTAGCCGGCGCGCCTCAACTCGGCGGCCGCCTCGGTGGGGGTGACGTGATGCCAGAGCACGCTGAAGTCGTAGGCCGACCCGACCAGGAGCGCCCAGTCCGCGCGACGGACGACCATCTCGCGCAGGCGCAGGTACGAGCGGCTACGGCGGGGAAGGCGGGCGGCGAACGCCAGCATCGCTCGGGGGCCGTTGTCCAGGTCCCACCACGAGCGGTCCCAAGGGGGGCGCCCGGCGCAGCAGTGCTCGAGGTTGTGAGTCGAGTAGGCGAACACGCCGCCCGGGCGCAGCACCCGCCGCACCGCCAGGTGGACCGCGTAGCGGTCCTGATGAGGGATACCGTCGATGCCGTTGAAGCTGAACAGCGCCGCAGCGAACGTGTCGTCGTCGAACGCCGAGAGGTCGCGTGCGTCGGCCTGCTCGATGCGAACGCCGGGGTGACGGGAGCGCGCGAGGCTGACGACCTCCTCCAGGTAGTCGACGGCCACGTAGCCCTCGGCGGCCGGCTGCAGGAAGGGGATCGTGCGGCCGGCCCCGACGCCGATGTCGAGGATCGGCATGCCCTTCGCCTCGTGCGCGATCCGTGCCAGCATCTGCGTCTCTCCCCGGTCGATGAACCCGGTCCTGTTGGCGAAGATCTCCAGCACCTCGCCGCTGCGCCAGACGTCCGCGTTGATCCGCTCGCGCTCGTCCATCGAGCGGCGATCCTATAGCTGCAGACTGGCGCCAGGGGTGCGTCCACGGGGCTTGAGCAGGGCATTTCCCGGGCGTAGACTGGCTCGGTGGCGAAGGATCCCGATCAGGTGCACAAGGACGGCGCCGGGCTTCACACCCCGCACGTGGGGGACGGAATCACGACGATGGCAGGCAGTTGGACGTTCGGCGGTGAGGTGCCGGCGGCGTTCGACAGCCACGTGTCCCGGTCGGTGCCGGCCTACGCGGAGGGACAGCAGCTGATTGCCGACCTGGCTGACCAGCTGGTGCCGCAGGGGGGTCGTTGCTATGACCTCGGCTGCTCGACGGGAACGCTGACGGCGATCCTCGCCGAGCGCCTGGCTCCGCGACGTGTCGAGCTGATCGGGGTCGATCGCGAGCCGGGGATGATCGACCGCGCGCGGGATCGCTGCGCCCACCTGCCGCTGGTCAGGTTCGAGACTGCCTCACTCGAGGAGCTCGAGCTCGAGCCGGCCGACATGGTCGTCCTGTACTACACCCTGCAGTTCGTGCCGCTTCGTGCCCGCCGGCAGATCGTCGCGCGGATCCATGACGCACTGGCGCCCGGCGGGAGCCTCGTGCTGTTCGAGAAGGTGCTGGCCTCGAGCGCCCGCAACCAGGAAACGGCACTGGGGGCCTACGCCGACTGGAAGCGCCGGCAGGGCTTCGGCGACGACGAGATCGCGGCCAAGTCGCGCAGCATCCGCGGCGTTCTTCAGCCCCAGTCCCAGGCCGAGAACGAAGCGATGCTCGAGGGCGCGGGCTTCGAGCAGATCATGCCCGTGTTTCGATGGGTCCTCTTCGAGGGCCTCCTCGCGCGGGCGTAGGCGCGAGCGTGGATCCGAGCAAGGGGGTTCGGAAGCCCTCGCTTCAGCGGCGGGAGACGTCTTCCAGGTAGTTCTGCACCCAGCTCTCCGACAGCTCGTCGGACTGACGGCTGGGCGCGCGTCGGCCCGGCGTCCAATCGTCGGGCCGCCGGACTCCCAGCGCGTCCAGCACCTTCGTCACGGCGCCCTCGATGTCGCCGTCCACTTCCTCGTAGTAGAGGGGTAGCGGCTGCCTGCCGATCCGGAAGAAGAACCCGCGCCAGCCGTCCTCGTGCCGGCGCAGCTGGTCGAGCAGGTGGTCGATCGCGTCAAAGGAGTAGACCGATCGTTGTGCCGGCAGGGGCTCGTCCCCTGGGGCGCCTTCCTCCTTTCGCCAGACCCACGTCTGCATGGCGCGCCACAGCGAGACGGCCTGGCGGACCTTGTCGCTACGCGAGATGAACACGTAGGTCAGGCCGGGGAACGCCGTGTTCAGCAGAGAGCCGTCGCCCATCCCGCCGAACCGGGGAATGCCGCGCATCAGCTCGAGAAAGTCGTTGAAGTAGCCCCACATCAGCTTCGAGCCGAACACCCCGTTCGGGGTCGTGCCCTCCTTCAGCGCCCAGTCCAGGTGGCGTCCGTAGTCCTCCCTGCTCCAGGTCGGACTGCGCTGCGCGATCTGATCGATGTTCGCGTCATGGGGCAGCAGGCGGATCACTTCGGGGCTGCGCAGTCCCCAGAAGTACTCCCGCGGCCGCCTGGGCATGCCCGTCTCCTTCAGCTCCTCGAAGTACTCTCGCGGCCGGCCGGCAACGCCCGTGCCGAGCAGGCTCTCGCAGAGCAGCGTGCTGCCGCTGCGCGGAGTCGCGCACACCAGGTAGGACCTGGTCGGCAGGGTCGGCGCCTGCTCGGTGCTCACGGGATCCTTGTCACGGGTTCGCTCGCCGAGACCTGGTCGGGATCGTTGATTTCCGCGCCCGACGGCGGAATCGGGGTGCCGTGGAGCAGCGGATCGTCGGTCTGCTCCATCCACCGCCGCAGGCGCGCCCGCAGGTCCTGGAGGGTCTCGGCCCGGCCCGGATCCCCGGCGAGGTCGTCAGCCTCGTTCGGGTCGAACACGAGGTCGTAGAGCTGCTCGAAGGGAATCATGTGCTCGGCCCAGCCGTTCTCGATCAACAGGGTCTTGCTGGGTGAGTCGTCGCAGTTGGCCAGCACCGGCGTCCGGCGGTCGCCGAAGCGGCGAATGTACTTCCAGCGCTCGGTCCGGACCGCGCGCTGCGGCTCGTAGGCGGCGTGCCACGTCATCTCTGCGAACAGCTCGCTGCGCAGGGAAGTGGTCTCGCCCTGGACGAGCGGCAGCAGCGATCGACCCTGTAGGAAGTCGGGGAGGTCGATTCCCGCGAGTTCGCAGACCGTGGGGTAGATGTCGAGGTGGGAGACCAGGGCGTCGTTGACCTTGCCGCCGCTGAAGCCCCCGGGACCCCGCATGATCAGCATCACCCCGAGGCCGCGGTCGTACAGGGTTGCCTTCGCCCCGGGAAAGGCGAGGCCATGGTCGGTGGTGAAGATGATCAGGGTGTTGTCGGCCAGGCCGTGGGCATCGAGCGTCTCCAGCACTGTGCCCACGCCCTGGTCGAGCGAGCGGGCGCTGGCCTGGTAGGAGGCCATGTCGTGGCGCGTCTCCGGCGTGTCGGGCAGGTTGGCAGGCGGCAGCGAGTAGAGGGCGTCGCGCAGCGAGGGAGGGTCGAGCCAGTCACGGTGTGTCTCGAAGAAGCCAACCGACAGGAAGAACGGCTGTCTCAGCGGCTCGCCCAGAATCTGCCTCGCTACCGGCGCGACGCTGTCGACGTGGGTGGTGTCGATCTTCACCACGCGGTCGAAGCCGATGACCTCGGGCTCCTTGGCGATGTGCTGCTCGCCGATCAGCACTGACGTGTAGCCGGCTGTTCGCAGCGTGTGAACCAGATGATGGTGGTAATCGTTCAGCGACCAGCCGCGGTGCGCCAGGCCGAGCATGCCGTTGTTGTGGCCGTACTGTCCGGTCAGCAGGCACGCTCGTGAGGTCGAGCAGGTCGGGGTGACACAGAAGGCCTTGCGGAACAGGATCCCCTGGTCGGCGAGGTACTGGATGTTCGGTGTGGGCACGGGGTACCCATAGGGCTGGACGTAACGCCCCGTGTCGTGTGAGTGGAGGTACAGGATATTTGGAGGAGCCTGGCTCATTGCGGGCGGTGCCCGTAAATCATCGCGCAGACGTGAAAGCTTGCTCACTCGGTGAGGAATTGCGCGGACGTGCGATGTGGATCTCGGCTGCTGACCGCCCCGGGCTGTCCCCGCGGCGGCGGCGCAGGGCGGCCGACGTGGCGTGCTTGTCAGAGGCGCGGCCACCGGCGTACCCTTGCCCGATGGTCATCGAGAGCGTCGCGATCGAGCCAGTGGCCGTCCGGGCACGGGAGTGGCAGCGCGCTTCGCACGTGGCGGTCTGCGACATCGTCGAGCCGTGGAGGCACGGCACCGTGGTCCGGGCCAGCCGCTACCCGACCTACTACGACTTCAACGTCGTCCGTGTCGAGGACGATCCGGGCATGAGCGCCGTCGAGCTGGCCGCGTTCGCCGATCGGGCCCTGGCCGGTCTGGGCCACAGGCGGCTCGACTTCGACCTGGTCGAGGCGGCGCAGGCGCGGCGCGGCGAGCTCGCAGCGCTGGGCTTCAAAGCGATGCGGCTGCTCTGGATGCACCATCAGGGCGCGCCGCCCCCCGGCCCGCCGATCGCTGTCGAGGAGGTCCCCTACGAGGCGGTCGACCAGCTGCGCCTGGCCTGGCACCTGGAGGACTTCGAGGGCGAGGAGTACGACCGGTTCCGGGTCGCCGCGAAGGAGGTGGCGATGACCCGCGGCGTACGCGTGCTGGCCGTTCGCGAGCAGGGCGCAGCGGTCGCCTTCGCGCAGCTCGAGCAGGTGGGAGCCGGCGCGGAGATCACCCAGGTCTATGTCCACCCCGCCCATCGCGGCCGCGGTCTTGGCACGGCGATGACGCGCGCGGCGATCCTCGCGGCGGGCGACGTCGAGGACCTCTGGATAGTCGCCGACGACGAGGATCGCGCCAAGCGCCTGTATGCCCGACTCGGCTTCCGCCCGGCCTGGACCTCGATGGAGTACCTGCTGCTGGCGCCATGAGCGCTCCCGCCGGGCCCCGCCTGCTCGTCCTCAAGCGCGCCGCGATGGTCGCGGCGACGGCGTTCCTGGCGATCAACCTGTGGACCGGCGCGCCGCTCGTGGCCCTGTGGGTCGGCTCGCAGGTTGTGGGCCAGACGGCGCTGAGCATGGAGGCGGTGTTCGTGGTCGTGATCGTGCTGGCGATCCTGGTGTTCTCGATGTCGGTGGCGCTGGCATGGCTGAACGCCGAATACGACAGGCTCAGCGGACGCAGCCCCGGCGAACGGCGGCTGCCCTGGCTGCGCAGCGTCAGGGGCGAGGAGGGGATCGAGGAGCCGGGCTACGGCGCCGGCACCAGCGTGCTCGAGCGGGTCGTGATGGTCAGCGTCTACCTGGCCGTGATCTGCTTCCTGCTCTGGTTCTTCCTTTTCGCCGGCGCACCCACGCCGCTGATCTGAGCCGGCGGCGCAGCCCGTGCGGACTCGATGGCCCCTCGGCAGGCGGCCCGGGAGGTCCCGCGATCGAGGCCCGGCCCGCCCCCTGCGGTGCCGGGCCTCACGCGTGATCGGCCACCCCTGGCCTCACGCAAATCGCGTGGTTCTGGTAGATCAGGCCCCCGCTCGTCCCCCCTGGGAAGCGGCGGCCTCTTCCAGTGCGGCCCGATCATAGGGCCCAAGACCCGCTATCCGCCAATCGGCTTACGCAAATTCGACGTATAGCTGGTCAGTGGTCAGACCTTCACCATCACCTTGCCCGTGTTTCCGCCGGTGAACAGCAGGTTGAGCGCTTCGGGAGCGTTCTCCAGGCCCTCGACGATGTGCTCGGCGGCCTTGATCCGGCCTTCCCCGAGCCAGCCCGCCATCTCCGCCTGGGCCTGGGGGAAGCGGTCGACGTAATCGAGGATGATGAAGCCTTCCATCCGGCCCCGCCGGATCAGCAGGTTGATGTAGTTGACAGGGCCGCTGGCCGTCTCGCGGTTGTTGTAGCCCGAGATCGCGCCGCAGAGCACGACGCGACCGCGCAGGGCGAGCTGACCGAGGCAGTCGTTGAGGATCGAACCGCCGACGTTGTCGAAGTACAGATCGATGCCATCCGGACACGTCTCGCGCAGGCGCGCGGCGACGTTCTCGGACTTGTAGTCGATCGCGTCGTCGAAGCCCAGCTCGTCGACGATCCAGGAGCACTTCTCCGGGCCGCCCGCGATGCCGATCACCTTGGCGGCGCCCTTGATCTTGGCGATCTGCCCGGCCGCCGAGCCGGTCGCTCCGGCCGCGCCGGAGACGACGACGACGTCACCCTCCTTGACCCGTCCGACATCGGTCATGCCGAAGTACGCCGTCATCCCGGTGATCCCGAAGATGCCGAGAGCCGCCGTGGCAGGCACACCGGGTGGCAGGGCCTGCATCGCCCGCTCGCCCTCGTCGGCGATGACGTAGTCCTGCCAGCCTGTCATCCCGAACAGCAGATCGCCCTCGCTGTAGGCAGCGCAGTTGCTCTGGATCACCTCGCCGACGCCGCCGCTGCGAACCACCTCGTCGATCCCGATCGGCGGCAGGTAGCCGGGCGCGTCATCCATCCAGGTCCGGATCGTCGGGTCGATCGACAGGTAGCGGACCTTGACCAGCGCCTCGCCGTCCTGCAGCGTGGGGACCTCGGTCTCCTCCAGCCGGATCGTGCTCTCGTCGCACATCCCGGAGGGCCGTTCGGCCAGGACCAGTCGACGGTTGCTCTCGCTCACGGTGTCAATCCCCCTATCGGTTCGGCCCCGGGGAGCCGCGGCTTCGTGCTTCGCGTCGGGCGACGCAAGCTGATCTTAGGCCGAGTGCGTGTTCCCCGGCCTCGTCAGCTCCTCGAGCAGGAGCAGGAAGGAGCCGTGGCTGCGCCCCGTCGCCTGGGTCAGGCCGATCTCGCAGGTGCGGTTGCTCGACAGGTGCGCCTCGGCGCGTGGGAGCTCGAGCGGATCGCCGTCCGCCCTGGCCGCCGCGGCGGGCAGCTCCGGATGAAGCAGTCCGCGGTCCCCGGCCGTCCCGCAGCAACTGGGGGCAGACGGCGCGATGACCTCCTCCGCGAGCGCGCCTGCGATCGCGACGAGCTGCTCGGCCAGGCCCATGTGGCTGGCCGCGCAGGGCGGGTGCACCGCGACCGAGCGCAGCCTGCCCTGCACGTCGAGGGAGGAGAGCAGCGAGTCGTGAACCCACGCGATCGAGTCGACGATCTCGATCCGAGCGAACGCCTCGCGCTGAGC
>JBKQOO010000122.1:0-11956 GCA_052145475.1 Solirubrobacteraceae bacterium | reverse complement strand
CGCGAACATCCCCGTGTTCCTCGACGCCGCCGCGCCGGCCCTGCTCGTGGCGCAGGCGATCGGCAGGATCGGCAACTACTTCAACCAGGAGCTCTTCGGCGGCCCGGGAGCGCCCGCACTGCGCGCGCCCTGGACGCCGCCGGAGAGCGGGTGGGTGAGGTGCTGGCGGGGCGCACGGTGTGGTGCGCGACGTCATTGCCCGGCGCCAGACGGCGCGCCGAGCAGCTGCGAGCTCGGATGGAAGGCGCGGGCCCAGGCGGCGCGGCGGCTACCCTCCGCGTCGACTCCGACGAGCAGCTGCTGGGCGCCGCCGAGCGGGTGGAGCACATGCTCGAGGGTGCTGCGGCCGACCGAGGAGCGCTCGGCGAGGCCGATCGCGCCACCTACCGGGCGGCGGCGGCGCGGGGCGAGGAGCTGTTCGGAGTCGGCGTGGAGGTCGACGACGTCGTCGTCGTCCACGACGCCCTCAGCGCGATCGTGATCCAGCCGGCACGGGAGCGGGGCGCTCACGCCGTATGGCGGATACGAGTGGCCGGCGGACCCGGGTCGGAGCCGCGCCGGGCCCTCGAGTTCCTGCAGCGCTTCACCACTGGCATCGACGCCTACATCCTGTCCTGGCAGGAACGCGGTGCACGCGGCGAGCTGATCGAGAGCGTGGGCGCGGCCCTTCCCTCGGCAGGGATGGTGGCGGCCAAGGAGTTCCCGGCTCGCTTCACCGGCGACGAGCCGCGACGCCTGGCCTGGAGGATGGCACTGGCCGAGATCGTCCGCAGCGACCGCGGCGAGCGCGTCGGCGGGACGCAGCGCCCCCGCCCGGCGGTCGCTCCACGTTGACCTCTGGCCATCGGTGCACACTCTCGCCGTCATCGGGATCTGCGTCTTCCTGACGCTGATCGAGCTCGCGCTGGTGATCGTCATCTGTGCTCCGCGCTGGGTTTGGCGCCAGCTGCAGCGTCTGACACGGCGGCTGGCTCCTCATTCGACCGCGGCACCGGCGCATCCGCTCCCCCCCTGAGCGGCCGGCGCCGGCCGAGCCCGGTCAGCCGGACCTGCTGGATCCGGGCGAACCACACGAGCGCCGCGATGCAGATGATGCTGGCGACGTAGAAGTTCACGCGCAGGCCGAAGATGTGATGAGCGGGATCGACCCGCAGCAGCTCCTCGCCGATCCGGCCGAAGGAGTAGCCCGCAATGTACAGCGCGAACAGACCTGGAGCGCGGATCGACCGCCGCTTGCCGAGCCAGACGAGCGCGCCCGCCAGCAGCAGGTTCCAGATGATCTCGTACAGGAAGGTCGGCTGGAAGGTGGCGTAGCGCAGGTAGCCGGCCGGCCTGTGCGCCGGTTCGATTTCGAGCGCCCAGGGCAGGGTGCTCGGGCCGCCGAAGAGCTCCTGGTTGAAGTAGTTGCCGATCCTGCCGATCGCCTGCGCCACGAGCAGGGCCGGCGCGGCGGCGTCGAGGAACACGGGGATGTTCGCGCCACGGCGGCGCAGCACCCACATCCCGGCGAGGGTGCCGGCGGCGATGCCCCCCCAGATGCCCAGGCCCCCCTTCCAGACCGCGAACGGGCCCCACCAGTGCGGTGGGACTTCGTTCCAGCTCGTCGCGATGAAGTACAGGCGCCCGCCCACGATCCCGGCCGGGAAGCCCCACAGGGCGACCTCGTAGACCAGGTCGCGCTGCCCGCCCTGCGCCTCCCAGCGGCGCACCGTGATCGCGATGGCGGCGAGCACCGCCACCACGTAGGCAAGGCCGTACGCGTGGAAGAAGAAGGGACCGATGTGCAGCCCGTTGCTCGGCGGGCTGGGGATGAAGGCTGGTGAGCGGTCGAGCACGTTCCAGCCAAGCTTCGCAGAGCCCAGGGTCGCGCTCGACCGAGAACCGGACCGAGGCCCGGCGCTCGCCGGCGCTGCGAGACTGCTAGCCGGCTGCCTCCTGCGGCGATTGCCGCGCGCGGTTCGTCTCGAGCAGGACCGCCTCGGTCTCGCTCAGGAGGTCGTAGCCTTCGATCGTCAGCACCACGCTCTGATCGGGGCCGTCGTGTTCGACGTAGCCGAGCTCCTCGAGCTCCGAAAGCAGGCCGTCGATCGTCGCCGCGTCGCAGTCGGCGCCAGCGGCCAGCTGGGCAGGCGTCATCCCCTCGGGACCGGGTGGATAGAAGAGCGGCACGTGCCTGGCCGAGGCATCGCCGTGCCGAGTCTCCGCCCAACGGGCGAGCACGCGCTGCACCGTCTGCGCATCGAGCATCTCGCTGGCGGCAGGGAGCCGCCGCACCTCGGCCCGGCGCAGACGTCCGCTGCGACGCCCGATCAGGTAGAGCACGATCACGGGCACGACGAAGGGCGACCACTCCTGGACGGGGATTCCGGCGATGTGGGCGATCACTGGCATCGCTCGAGACTCGATTGTGCCGCAAAGGATGGCCGGCGCGCGGCCGGCTCCCGGCCCGATGGGCTTGCATACACTCGCCGGCGGGATGAACGCTCCACGCCGACTGCTCGCCCCCCTGCTCAGCGCGCTGGGCCTCGCAGCGCTCCTGTTTCCGGCGCTGGCGCAGGCGCACGGGATCGTCGGACGCGCCGACCTGCCGATCCCCGTATGGCTTTTCAGCTGGGCCGCAGCGATCGTGCTGGTCGTCTCCTTCGTGGCGCTCTCGGCGCTCTGGACCAGCCCGCAGCTGCAGAGCGAGCACCGCGTCCGGCTGTTTGCCATGCCCGCGCTGCTCCCCTTCCTCGCCAGCCTGCTGAGCGTCGCCGTGTTCGCCCTGGTGCTCTACAGCGGCTTTGCCGGTACCCAGGTCTGGTCGGCGAACTTCAGCGTGACGTTCATCTACGTGATCTTCTGGGTCGGCGTGCCGGTGGCCAGCGTCCTGCTGGGGGACGTGTTCGCCGCGCTCAGCCCATGGCGCTCGGTCGCGAGGGCGATCCGCTGGGCCGGCCGGCGGCTGTTCCCGCGGGCATTCGCCCGGCCGCCGCTTCGCTACCCGTCGTGGCTCGGCCAGTGGCCGGCGATGGCATGGCTGATCGGCTTCGCCTGGCTGGAGCTCGTCTACGTCGAACGTGACAGCCCGTCGAAGCTGGCCGCGCTGTCGCTCGGGTACTTCCTCGTGATGCTCGCCGGGATGCTGCTGTTCGGGGTCGAGGAGTGGGCGGAGCAGGCCGACGGCTTCGGCGCGTACTTCGGGCTGCTCGCACGCATGTCGGCCGTGGCCCGGGAGGAGGACGGCGCGGTCTACCTACGCAGGCCGCTGAGCGGGCTGACGCAGATGCCGGTCAAACCGGGAACGGTCGGCCTGATCTGCGCGGTGATCGGTACCACGACGTTCGACGGCTTCTCCAACGACGTGGTGTGGCGCAAGCTCGAGCCGCACCTGCAGAGCTTCTACAGCGGACTCGGCTTCCACCCCACGCCGGCGATCGAGCTGGCGGGCACGACCGGGCTGCTGCTCTGCGTGGCGCTGATCTACGGCATCTACGAGCTGGGCATCAGCGGCGTGATGAGCGTCAGTCGCCGCTACAGCAGGGAGCAGCTCAGCGAGACCTTCGCGCACACGCTCGTGCCGATCGGGTTTGCCTACGTGCTGGCGCACTACTTCTCGCTGCTGATCTGGCAGGGCCAGGCGATCGGCTATCTCGCCTCGGACCCGCTGGGCAACGGCGCCAACCTCCTCGGCACGTCCTCGTACCAGATCGACTACGCGATCATCTCCTACGCGGCGATCTGGTACGTGCAGGTCGCCGCGCTGGTCGCGGGCCACGTCGGCGGCCTGACGCTGGCGCACGACCGCGCCCTCACGATCTACCGCAACCCGCAGGAGGCCGTTCGCTCGCAGTACTGGATGCTCACCGTCATGGTCGCCTTCACGAGCTTCGGCCTCTGGCTGCTGTCGGCCGTCGGGACCTGAGCAGCTCGAGCCGGCCCGATCGCGGAGGAGTAAGGTTCGCGCTGTCGTGTTCGAGCGAAGGAACCTCGATGTGCAGACACCTCGCCAGCGGCGGCGCCAGACGCTGGCGATGCTGGGCCTCGCCGCTGTGACGGTCGCCGCACTGGGCCTGGCCGTGATCGACCCGAGCGGGCTCTGTGCCCTGCCCGCACTGGTGCTGCCGCTGCTGTTCGCGCTGCGCCGCTACCCGGGCGAGACGATCCTCACGGCCTTCTCGCGCGGGCCGCGCGGGCGCCCTCGCCCCACCGCGCGCGTGGCGGTCGCGATCTCCGCCGCGCTGGCCATGCCCCGGGGAGGCCTCCTGCTCGCGCGCTCGCTGGCTGACCGCCCGCCGCCCCGCCTCTCCTCCGCAGCCGCCTAGACGCCCGGCCCGCAAGGGACGGGAGCGCCTGCGCCGACGCGCAGGAACTGGCCGCAGCGGTCCGTATGCCCGTCCCTTTGAAGCTCACGAGGAGCCGCGATGTCACGTCGTCTCATGCTTGCCCTGCTCGTTGCGCTGACCCTCCTGCCCGTGGCCGCCGCGCGCGCCGCGGGGACCGGTCAGGCGACAACGGAGGAGAGCGGGAACCCGATCAACGATCAGGGTTCCAGCTACCACTACCGCACCTACATAACCTCGATCACGCCCAAGGTGGCAGGGCTCAGCATCGAAGTGCTCGAGTTCGCCGATCGTCTGCTGCTGCGCAACAACACCGGCGAGACGGTGACGATCTACGGCTATTCGGGTGAGCCCTACGCCCGCGTGCTGCCCGGCGGCACAGCCGAACAGAACGTCCGTTCTCCCGCCGTCTACCTGAACACGAACTTCTTCGCCAACGTGACCGTGCCGCCGTCGGCCAGCGCGAGCGCGGCACCCAAGTGGGAAGCGGTCGACCGCACCGGCCAGTTCGAATGGCACGACCATCGCATCCACTGGATGAGCCCGGTCACGCCGCCCGAGGTCAAGGACACGGGCAAGCGCACCAAGATCTTCGACTGGACCGTGCCGATCTCGGTCGGCACCCAGACGGGCGCGATCCGCGGCGAACTGTTCTGGGTTCCCGAGAGCTCCAAGGCACCGACCGGGGCGATCGTCGCGCTGGTCGCGATCGTGCTGGCCGGCCTGCTGGTCGTGCTGGTCGTCCGGCGCAAACGCCGCGAGCCGGCGCAGCCCGGGGCCGCGGGCGGCGAGGCCGGTGAGCCGCCGACGGAGCGAGAGGCATGGTGAGGCCGGCGCAGCGCGTGCCTCGCGCGCGACGCCGCTCGTTGCTCGCGCTGGCCGTCGCAGCCGGCTGCGCGGCCCTGCTGGCGGCGGCCCCGAGCGCGCTGGCGCACGCCCAGCTGCTCGGCACCACTCCGATCTCCGGCACGACCGTCGCCGTGCAGCCGCAGGAGGTGATCTTCAAGTTCAACCAGGACGTCGGCGGGACGCTCGGCGCGGTGCGCGTCTACGACGCCCAGGGCAACGAGGTCGACAACCTGGACGTCTCGCACCCGGACGGAAACGAGCACTGGATGGGCGTCGGGCTGAAGCCCGGCCTCCCCGACGGCACCTACACGGCGACCTACCGCGTCGTCTCGGCGGACACCCACATCGTCTACGGCGGGCTCGTCTTCAACCTCGGCCACGCCGGCGCCGCGCCGAAGTTCACTGTTGCCGGCCTGATCGGCAGAAACGAGAGCGGCCGCGTCACGAAGATCGCGTTCGGTCTCGTGCGTGCCCTGGACTACCTGACGATCGCGCTGATGGTCGGCGGGCTCGCGTTCCTGTTCGTCGCGTGGCTCCCGGCGCTGGGCGCCGTCGCCGGCCCCGAGCCGCGCTGGGCGAGCGCCTCGCGGGTGTTCGCGACGCGTATCGGCAGGCTGTTCTGGACGGCGATCGCGGTTGGCCTGGTCGTGAGCGTGCTCGGCATCCTCCTGCAGGGGGCGAGCGCCGCCGGGGTCTCGTTGTGGAGCTCGCTGAAAGGCACGGTCCTGGAAAACACGCTGGAAAGCCGCTTCGGCGAGGTGTGGGGGCTGCGTGCGCTCGACTGGCTGTTGCTCGGCGCGCTGCTGCTCGGGTCGAAGGCAGTCGGCCGTGACGTGATCCCCGTTCTGGAGGCCGGGGAGGCCGACGACGGGCCCGTCCCGCGAGTCCGGCGCCCCCCCGCCGCGATCCTCGCGCTGCTCGTCCTCGGCGGCGGCTACCTCGTGATCACGCCGGCGCTCTCGGGCCACGCCAGCATCCAGAGCCCGACCGGCGTCTTCTTCCCCTCCGACGTTCTGCACGTGCTGGCCGCCAGCGTCTGGGTCGGTGGCATCGCCTGCCTGCTGCTGGCTCTGCCGGGGGCGACACGGAAGCTCGAGGGCGCCGAGCGCAGCCGGCTGCTGCTGGCCACCCTGGCGCGGTTCTCGCCGCTCGCGCTCGCCTCGGTGATCGTGATCGCCGCGACCGGCGTGATCCAGGCGTACATCGACGTGCGCACCTTCGAAGGGCTCTTCCACACGACCTACGGAGCGCTGATCATCGCCAAGGTCGTGCTGCTGCTGATCCTGATCGGCCTGGGCTGGGTGAACCGCGAGCGTGTGATCCCGGCACTGCGCCGGATCGCCGGCGACGGACGCCCGCCGGGCGAGGCCGGCGCCGTGGCGCGCCGCACGATGCGCGGCGAGCTGACCCTGATGCTGTGCGTGTTCGGCGTGACGGCGGCGCTGATCACCTATGCGCCGCCGATCGACGCCGCATCGGGGCCGTTCTCGATCAACACGACGATCGGGGCGGCGGAGCTGGAGATGACGGTGGAACCGGCCACGATCGGCCTGAACACGATCCACCTCTATCTGATCGATGCGAAGACGGGCGCCCAGTTCACCACCACGAAGGAACTGACCGCGACGGCGAAGCTTCCCGCCAAGGGGATCGGCCCGTTGCCGGTGCGCGCGTCGCTGGCCGGGCCCGGCCACTACATCCTCAGCTCGGTCGTGCTCAGTCCCGCCGGCACATGGGACATCGAAATCGTCGATCGAGTTTCCGAATTCGAAGAGAACAGCCGCGTCGTCAAGGTGCCGATTCGCTGACCCCCCACGATCACCGACACAGGAGGAACGTAGAGACATGAAGGCCAGGAACGTCGCCGTCCTGCTCGCAGCCGGAGCCCTGCTCGCCCCGGCCAGCGCCCAGGCGCACATCAGCCTGCATCCCAACACGATCCCTGCGGGCGCCTTCGCAACGCTCGACGTCAGGGTGCCGGGCGAGCAGGAAGGCGCCTACGTCACGAAAGTCGACGTGCTGTTCCCGCAGGGGTTCACGGGCGTCGACTACGAAAACGTGCCCGGATGGAGCGCGAAGGTGATCGAAGCGAAGCTCGCCACACCGATCAAGGAAGACGGCGAAACGATCGACACCGAGGTCTCGCAGATCGTCTGGACATGGGTCGGCCCGCTGGGGAAGGTCGAGAACGGGCAGTTCATCAACTTCCCGCTGTCGCTGGCGATCCCGGCCGATGCGGCGGGCAAGGCGCTCGAATTCCGGACCGTGCAGAGCTACAGCAACGGGCAGATCGTGCACTGGATCGATCCATCACTCACGGCGGAACACCCCTCCCCGAGGATCAACGTGACGCCCAAGGGCGGCGTGATCCAGGACGTCGCCGGAGACGAGGCGGGACCCGAAGCTGGTCAGAGCGGCGCCCAGGCCCCCGCGACGCCGGCCAAGCCCGCGACGTCCTCGGGCGGCGGCGCCTCCAAGGGGCTCGGCGTGGCCGCCCTGATCCTCGGCGCGCTGGGGTTGCTGGTGGGCCTGGGCGCGCTGATCACGGCGAGACGAGCCGGCGCTTCGGCCTGAGGCCCGGCGCGGATGGCCCGCAACCGCGTCTCGCTTTAGGGCCGTGTGCGAGACTGGGCGCATGAGCACCGAGGCTCCGGGGGACACTCGCAAACCGGACTCGCCGGAGGATGGGGCGACGCCCCCCGACCAGCAGGCGACGGGGTCGATCGGCCGGATCCACCTGATCCTGCCCGTGATCGTGATCGTCGTCCTGGTCGGCGGGGTGGCGCTGCTGATCGCGGGGGGGTCGTCGACCAAACAGCAGCTTCCGGGCGGCGCGAGCAGCGCACACGTCAGCAGCTTCGACGGCTCGCTGCTGTCCCCGGTCAGGGCGGCGCCCCCGCTGTCGAGCCTGCACAACTACCAGGGCCAGCCGATCAGCCTGGCCGACTACCGCGGCAAGGCCGTATTCGTGACGTTCCTCTACACGCACTGCCCCGAGGTCTGCCCCCTGATCGCCTCGCAGCTGCACAACGCGGTCACGCAGCTCGGCCCGCGGGCCAGCCACGTGCAGCTGATCGCGGTGTCGGTCGATCCGCGCGGTGACAAGCCCCCGGCCGTGGCCACATTCCTGCGTGAGCACCAGCTGACGGGTCAGATGCAGTACCTGATCGGCTCGGCCGCGGAACTCGCGCCGGTCTGGAAGACCTGGGGCGTTGGCTCCAACAGGGATGTGGGCAACCCCGAATTCATCAACCACTCGGCGCTGATCTACGGGATCAGCGCGAGCGGCAAGCTGACGACGATCTACCCCGCCAGCTTCAACCCGACGGAAATCGTCCACGACGTCCCCGGGCTGCTGTCGAGCTAGCCGGCGCGATCGAGGCGCGCGCTGCCGCGCCGCGCGGCCGTCCTGCTACGACGGCCCAAGCTCGGCGGCGCTCGACGGCGCGACGGCAGGAGAGCCATCCAGACGGCTCCGCAGCTCCGATGCGCGGCCGGCTCTGACGGCACGCGCAGCCCGTTCGGAGCTGAGCTCCACCCCGCGCGCCCGCGCGAACTCGACGAGCTCCTGGCGCTCCCCGGCTTCGCGCAGCGCGGTCATCAACAGCCAGCCGCCGACGCACAGCGTGACGACGCTGCCCTCGATCATCATGATCCCGCCCGCCAGCTGCTGATCGGTCAGCGGTGAGATGTGGACGGCCGCGTCGCCCGACTCGTAGAAGGGATAGAAGACGGTGCCGACCCAGATCAGCGTGTTGGCCAGCAGCGTCCCCGCGAACCAGTAGGCGAGCACGTAGAGGGCCTTGATCCCGCCCTGGAACCAGGCGGGGGTCGGCAGCGGCCCGAACAGGCACATCCACAGGTTCGCGCCGCACAAGAGGAACATGATGTGCTCGAGCGCGTGTACGCCACCGTTGCGAAGCGCCGCTTGGTACAAGAAGGGCAGATGCCAGACGTAGAGGTCGACCACCCATAGGGGCAGTGCGATCGCCGGGTTCGACAGCACCCGCAGCCGGTTGAACAGCCCGATCCTGAGGACCGGAGCGATCAAGGGGCCCGTCAGGCCGAGGACCAGCAGCAACGCCGCGATGTCGCCGATCAGCAGGTGCTCGACCATGTGGATCGCGAGCAGTTCCTGGCTTCCCGAGCCGAGCAGCCCGAGCGCCCCTGCGACGATCGCGAGGCCGCCGTAGAAGCAGGCCTGACGCCAGCGCGGAACGGGCTGGCGCAGCGTCGTCAGCGTCGAGGCCCGCCGGAAGTAGAGAACCGCCGCCAGCAACAGGGGACCCAGTTGCAGGACGGCGCTGATCGGATCGGTTGCGGCCAGCGGCATCGCGATCACCGGCCTACAGGCTACGCCGCTGCGAGGGGCCGGTGGCGAGACGGCGGCGCCGACCGTGGCGCTGTCGAAAGAAGATGGACGATCGTCCATTCATGTTGTAGGGTGACCGCATGAGCGAGCATGCAGGCGCCGGCGGTCACGGGCGGGCGGGCCGTTGACCGGGATCCCGCCGGCCCCGCTCGGCGATCGGCCGTCGCGGGCGACGCCACCGCGCGACGGCCGTCGCGCGCGCGGCATGCGCAGCCGCGCCGCCGTGCTCGAGCGCTCTGTGCAGATCGCGTCGCAGGAGGGGCTCGAAGGGCTGACGATCGGCGGCCTCGCAGCCGAGCTCGGTGTGCACAAGAGCAGCGTCTTCGCCCTGTTCGGCTCGAAGGTCGAGCTCCAGCTCGCGACCCTGGGGGTCGCACGAGCGATGCTCATCGAGCAGGTGATCGCACCGGCGCTGCCGAGCGAGCCGGGGTTGGCACGACTGAACGCGATCGGCGAGGCCTGGTGCGACTACCTCGCCTCCGACGTGTTCGCCGGGGGCTGCTTCCTGTGCGCCGCCTCGGCCGAGATGGACGGCCGTCCTGGGCGCCTCAGAGACGCGGTCGCCGCCGTCATGTCGGAATGGATCGCGGTCTTGAGCGCCAACGTCGAGGCGGCGATCGCCGCGGGGGATCTGGGCGTGGATGTCGAGTCGGCCGCGATGGCCTTCCGCCTGAACGCGCTCGGCATGGCCGCGAACTGGCAGCGACAGCTTCTGCACGACCGGGCCGGCATCGAGCACGCACGCGCCGCCTGGCGAGCGGAGCTGGACAGACACGAACCCGACCGGCGACGAGAGGAGCAGTAGCGATGACCAACCGGAGCATGGACGAGGACGATCCGCTGGAGGACTTCGATCGCCGCGAGGTCGAGCTCGAGGGCGCCACCAAGGTCGTGCGGGTCGCGGGAACCGGGCCGGCGGTGATCGTGATGAGCGAGATGCCGGGCATCAGCCCGCAGGTCGCGCGCTTCAGCCGCTGGGTGCGGGACGCCGGCTTCACGGTCTACATGCCCTCGCTGTTCGGCCGCGTCGGCGCCGTCGCGGATGTCGTGGAGGGCACCGCCGTCTTCCGGCGAGCATGCATGAGCGCCGAGTTCCGCGCCTTCGCCGCCAACGAGTCGAGCCCGGTGACGGTCTGGCTGCGGTCGCTTGCCCGCCTCGCTCACGAGCAATGCGGCGGCCCGGGAGTCGGCGCGATCGGAATGTGCTTCACCGGCAACTTCGCGCTGACGATGATGCTCGAGCCCGCGATGCTCGCGCCGGTCCTGTCGCAGCCGTCGCTGCCGCTGGACGATCCCGCGGGGATCGAGATCGCTCCGGACGAGCTCACCGCCGTCGCGGAGCGACTCGAGCGGGAGGACCTGACCGTGATGGCCTATCGCTTCGCGGGGGACCGCTTCTGCCGGGCTCAGCGCTTCGCTGCCTATGCGGAGGCGCTGGGCGAGCGCTTCATCGGACACGTGCTGCCAGACAGCGCGGCCAACCCCGACACCGCACCGTTCTTCGAGCACGTCGTCGCCAGCCCGCACAGCGTGGTGACGGCGCACCTCGTCGACGAGAGAGGGCACCCGACGACCGTCGCGCGCGACGAGATCCTGTCGTTCTTCGCCGCTCGGCTCGGCGCCTGAGCGGGTCCGCACACCGTGCCCTCCCGGGTCCGCGAGGGGCCGGCGCGCCGGGTGATCTCAGGTCGGGTGGCGCCCTCCGTCGAGCAGGATCGACTGGCCCGTCAGATAGCCGTTTCTCACGACGGCGCAGACCAGGTCGGCCACCTCTCGAGCATCCCCCAGTCGCCCGACGGGAGTGCGCGCGGCGAGTGCCTCGCGGATCGCCGGATCGCCGGGGATCATGTCCGTTTCGATCAGCGCCGGGGCGATGACGTTGACCGTCACCCCCCGGTCGGCCATCTCTCGCGCCACGCTGTGCGCCAGCCCGTGGAGACCGGCCTTGGTAGCCGCGTAGTGGGCGCCCACCAGTCCGCCCGTGAAGGCGGCGATCGAGGAGATCAGCACGATGCGTCCGAACCCGGCGTCGGCCATCTCGGGAGCAAGGCGGCGGGTCAGCAGGAAGGGGGCGCGCAGGTTGATCGCGACCATCTCCTCCCATGCCGCGTCGGTGATCCCGGCGATGCCGGTGGGCGGCGATGCGATGCCGGCGTTCGCGATCAGGATCCGGACCGGGCCCAGTTCCGCCTGTGAGCGCTCGATGAGCGTCTCGTCGCTACCGGCAACGCGCAGGTCGGCCTCGATCGCCACGGCACGGCTGCCGGCCGCGCGGATCATCTCCGCGGTCTCCTCGGCGGCTCGTCGGTCGGCCGCGTAGCTCAAAGCGACATCGTGGCCTTCGGCGGCGAGGGCCAGTGAGATCGCCCGGCCGATCCCACGCCCTCCGCCCGTGACCAGCGCGCTCGCCACC
>JBKQOO010000121.1:0-22367 GCA_052145475.1 Solirubrobacteraceae bacterium | reverse complement strand
CTGAAAATCGTGGTGTCCCCGGTTCGAGTCCGGGTCTCGCCATCCTGCGTTCCCCGCTGGTGGGTGGAGTCGGTCGGGAGGCGGTTCCGCGCGGTTGACCGCGGCTGAGACGAGAAGGACGGGCCGGCCGCACCTCAGAAGACGATCGTCCGCCCCTCGTAGACGAGGACGCGGTCGTCCAGCTCGCTACGGACCGCGCGTGCCAGCACCAGGCGCTCGAGGTCGCGTCCCACCCGCTCGAGGTCCGCGACGGTGTACCTGTGCCCGACCCGCTGGACATCCTGCTCGATGATCGGCCCGTCGTCGAGCTCCTCGGTGACGTAATGCGCGGTGGCGCCGATCAGCTTCACGCCCCGCTCGTGAGCGTGCCGGTAGGGCTCCGCGCCGGCGAAGGCCGGCAGGAAGGAGTGGTGGATGTTGATCACCGGGCAGCCCACTCCTGTCAGGAAATCCCCCGAGAGGACCTGCATGTAGCGCGCGAGCACCAGCAGCTCGATCTCGCCGCCCAGCTCCTCGAGCGCCCGCTGCTCGGACTCTCGCTTGGTCTCCTTCGTGATCGGCACGTGGACGAAGCGCACGCCCAGCGCCTCGACCTCCCGGCGCAGCAGCTCATGGTTGGAGATCACGCAGCGGACGTCCATGTCCAGCTCTCCGCGGCGATTGCGCCAGAGCAGGTCCAGCAGGCAATGGCCCTCGCGGGAGGCCATCAGCGCGACACGGCGCCGGTCGCGCGCATACGCGATCCGCCATTGCATCCCGAAGCGCTCGGCGATCGCGGCGAACTCGCCCTCGAACCCCGCGCGGTCCTGCTCGATCGACGGCAGGTAGAAGGCCGAGCGCATGAAGAAGCTGCCTTCCTCGGGATCGGTGGAGTGCTGGTCCGAGCTGACGATGTTGGCTCCCTGCTCGAACAGGAACTGCGAGACCGCCGCCACGATCCCTGGACCGTCGGGACAGGAGATCAGCAGGCGCGCCGTGTGGTCGGCTCCGCCGCCGGCCTCCGAGTCGGGGTGGGCCATCACTGGCTGACGGTGTGGACGGGCATCTGGGGGGAGACGATTACCACATCCGGGGATGGCCCCGCGCGGCGCGCGGAGAGGCTAGAAGCCCGGGTTGGTGTGGACGCGCTTGCGGTCCAACTCGTGCAGTCCGCCCTTGATCTCGAGCGCTTCGCATGCCTGGGCGATGTCGTCACCGAGGCAGATCGTCAGCGACTGGCCCAGCGTCTCCTTGACGAGGACGCGCATGATCTTGACGTGCTGCGCGTTGGGCGGCAGCGTGTAGGCGGGCACCATCCAGCCGCGTTGCGCGGCCAGTTGGGCGGCGACGTCGAACTCGTCGAAGTTGTGATCGCCGGCCAGTTTGAACGCGACCAGCGGAAGCTGCTCATCGTCACCGCCGCCGATGCATTCGAAGTCGCCGATCGCCGCGATCTCACTGGCCAGGGTGCGCGCGTTGTACTTCATCGTCTCCATCATGTAGCGGTAGCCGGCGTGGCCGAGGCGGGCGAAGTTGTAGTACTGGGCGAGCACCATCGCGGCCCCCGTCGAGAAGTTGAGGGTGAACGTCGCGTCGCGCTTGCCCAGGTAGTTCTCGTAGAAGACCAGGTCTTCTGGCAGGTCGCTCTTTTCCCTGAACACGAGCCACCCGATCCCCGGGTAGACGAGCCCGAACTTGTGACCGGAGACGTTGATCGAGCGCACCTGCTCGAGCCGGAAGTCCCACTCGGAGTGCGGATACAGGAACGGCCACACGAACCCTCCGCTGGCCGCGTCGACGTGCAGAGGCACATCCCAGCCGCGGTCGCCCTTCAGGGCGACGAGGTAGTCGTTGATGCCGCGGATGTCGTCGGCATGCCCGGTGAAGGTGGTGCCGAGCACGGCGGCCACGCCGATCGTGTTCTCGTCGATCTGCGGTTCGACGTCCTCGGGCCCGATCGTGTACTTGTCCGGCTGCAGCGGGACGATCCGCGGTTCGACGTCGAAGTAGCGGCAGAACTTCTCCCACACGACGTGCACGTCGCCCCCGAAGACCAGGTTGGGGCGGTCGGTGGACTTGCCCGCGGCTTCCCGCCGGGCCCGCCACTTCCACTTCAAGGACAGCGCGCCGAGCATGATCGCCTCGGATGATCCCTGTGTGCGGGTGCCCGTCGTCTCACCCGGGGCGTTGAACAGATCGGCCAGCATCCGGATGCAACGCTGCTCGATCTCGGCCGACCTCGGGTACTCGGCGTGATCGATGAAGTTGACCCTCAGGTACTTGTTGATGATCTGGTCGGCCTCGGGCTCCATCCAGGTCGTCACGAAGGTCGCGAGGTTGCGCGCCGGCAGCCCGTCGAGGACCATCTCCTGTTCGATCAGGCCGGCGGCTTCCTCGGCCGACATGCCCGTGGCCGGCAGCTTGCCATCCGGCGCCGGCTCGAGCAGGTAACGATTCCCATAGATGCTCTCGAGAGCCTCGATCTGGCTGCGCGTCAGCTTGGATGCCTGCTTCTCGGTGGCCATACGCCATCTCCTTTTCGTGGTTCGTGTCCGAAGCCCACGAGGACGCGGGGCGGCACGTCAGACTGAAGCGGCTCGGGGCGCGCCGGCCTGCGCCCGATCCCAACCTTGGCACAGCCACCGATGGCTCGCTTCACCCGAACCTGACGACGGGCTCACTCCGCCGGGGAGCCCTCCGGGGCGACCAGAACGGCTCGACCCGAACGCGCGACCAGCGCGCGCGAGACGCTGCCCAGCAGCGTCGAGGCGACAGCGCCGCGGCCCCGCCGGCCGCAGACGATGACGCTCGCATCGAGTTCGTCGGCGATTTCGATGATCGCTCGGGCCGGTCCCTCGGCTACGCGCTCGACCCGGTAGCTCGCCTCGAACCCGTGCTCCCGCGCGAGCGCCGCGCCTTCCTCCGCGAATTCGCGGGCCAGTTGCTCCTCCCCGCCGTCGATCTCGCTTTCGTCGCTGAGAAAGCTCGCGCCGAAGCCCCCCGCTCGCGCCATCAGCACGGAGGCGGGCTCCCACACGGTCAGGACGCAGGCCGGAGTCGCGCGGGCGAGCAGCTCGGCGGCATATTGCAGCGCCCCCCGCGACCCCTGCGAGCCGTCGTAACAGAACAGCACCGGTCCAGGCATCGGGTCTCCCATCGTCGTCGCTTGCCGACATCGTGGCGCAAGTGGGGGCGGGATGCCCGCGCTGCGATCCGGCCGCCGGCGGGCGCGTTGCGCGCAGCCGTGACTCTAAGTCGATTCACAGGTCGCGATTAGGAAAGACACATCATCGTCGGTCAACCTCTTGCCATGTCCGATTCGCAGGTTCTCGACCCGCCCGCAGCCGGCGCGAGAACACCCGCCTCCGCGGTGGTGGAGATCGTGCTTCCCGTCTACAACGAGCAGCACGTCCTGCGGGACAGCGTGAGCCGGCTTCACCGCTACATGACCGACGAGCTCGCGATCCCGTTTCGGATCACGGTGGCCGACAACGCCAGCACCGACGCGACGCACGAGATCGCCCGCGCAGTCTCGAGCGAGCTCGAGGAGGTCGAGGTCCTGCACCTGGGCCTAAAGGGGCGGGGCCGCGCGCTGCGCGAGGCCTGGCTGCGCAGCGAGGCCGACGTCGTCGCCTATATGGACGTCGACCTCTCCACCGACCTGAGGGCCCTCCCGGAGCTGCTCCTGCCGCTCGTGCACGAGGTTGCGGACATCGCGATCGGCACCCGTCTGGCGGCCGGCGCCGAGGTGACACGCGGACTCAAGCGAGAGCTGATCTCGCGCTCCTACAACATCCTCCTGCGGGTCTCGCTCGGCGTGGGCTTCTCGGACGCTCAGTGCGGATTCAAGGCCGCCCGTCGCTCCGTCATCGAGCCCCTGCTGACGCAGGCACGGGACGACTCGTGGTTCTTCGACACGGAGCTGCTGTACCTGGCGCAGCTCAGCAAACTGTCGATCCACGAGGTTCCGGTGCGCTGGGTCGAGGATCGCGACTCCCGGGTCGACATCCTCGCCACCGCGCGCGAGGACCTGCGCGGGATCGCCCGTCTGCGCCGAGCGGCCCGCCGGCTCCGGCCGGACGACTACGGCGCGACGAGCGGGCGGATCTCGACCGCCCCGCCCATGCGGGCGGCGGGGATCATCGCCGCCAGCGCGATCGCTGCGTCCAGGTCGGGAGCGTCGAAGAACAGGTAGCCGCCCACGGCCTCCTTGGTCTCGGCGAAGGGCCCGTCGGTGCTCAGCACCTCTCCCGACCGCACGCGGACGGTCGTGGCGTCCTCCGGCGGCTGCATCCGCCGGCCGGGGGTGACGCCGGGCGTCTGGCTGACCGCCTGGTAGTCGCTGTAGATGGACGCCTTGTCCTGGTCCGGGAGCGCGTCCCACTCGGCCGACGGCGGGAACGGCGTCGTGCCCTGGTGGATCAGCAGCATGTACTTCATCGCATCCTCCGTTCGTGTTTGTGCCCTCTGGACGAATGGGAGGGCCCGGAATCGACAGGCCGGCCCCCGGCCGGGCTGCTCGGAGCTCCTAACCTAGGAGGTCAGCGGCGGCACACCGCCCCCGCTGGGACAGGAGAGAAGATGGCATCCGAGACGACCGTGCAGATCGACCGTGAGCGTGTCCGCACGCTGATCGAGCGCGAGGCCGCCAGGCTGGACGAGCGCACCAAGGGCAGCGCCGCCATGTACGAGCGCGCCCGTAGGTCGCTGAGCGGGGGCGTCGCCTCGAGCTACCAGGCGCGCGACCCCTGGCCGATCTACATGACGACAGGGGAGGGCCCGGTCGTCCACGACGTCGACGGCAACCGCATGTGGGACTTCCACAACGGCTTCGGCTCGATGGTGCAGGGGCACGCTCACCCCGCCATCGTCCGCGCGGTCAGCGAGCGGGTCGGCAAGGGCACGCACTTCGCCGCGACGACCGAGGACGGGGTGCTGGTCGCCGAGGAGCTGCAGCGCCGCTGGGGAATCGAGCGCTGGCGATTCCTGAACTCGGGCTCGGAGGCGACGATGGACGCGATCCGCATCGCCAGGGGCTACACGGGGCGCGAGACGATCGTGAAGATCTTCGGCTCCTACCACGGTCACCACGACGGGGTCATGGTCTCGATCGGCGTCGAATACGACCGCATCGGCGACCGCGAGAACTACGCCTCGCTGCCCTACGGCGCCGGGATCCCGAAGGGGGTCGCCGACCTGACGATCCCCGTGCCCTTCAACGATGCCGGCGCGATGGAGCGGCGGATCGAGAGGCTCGAGCGCGAAGGCCGCAAGCCCGCCTGCGTGATCATGGAGGCCGCGATGATGAACCTCGGCGTGGTGCTGCCCGAGGACGGCTACCTGCAGGAGGTCCGCGAGATCACCCGTCGACACGGGATCGTGCTGATCTTCGACGAGGTGAAGACGGGCCTGGCGATCGCCGCGGGCGGCGCGACGGAGCGCTTTGGCGTGAAGCCGGACATGGTGACGCTGGCCAAGACGCTCGGCGGCGGGCTGCCAAGCGCCGCGGTCGGCGGCAGCGAGGAGGTCATGCGGGTCGTCGAGGACGGCACGGTCTACCAGGTCGGGACCTACAACGGCAATCCGCTCGCCATGGCGGCCGCGCGCGCCAGCCTCGAGGAGGTCCTGACCGCCGACGCCTACCGCCACATGGATGCCCTGAACGACAGGATCGTCGCGGGCTGCCAGGGCGTGATCGAGCGCTACGGGCTGCCGGGCTACGCGGTCGGCGTCGGCGCGAAGGGCTGCGTCACCTTCTCACCCGCAAAGATCGTCGACTACGAGAGCTTCAAGGCGAACCAGGACGTGGATCTCACGGAACTGGCGTGGTTGTTCAACATGAACAGGGGCATCTTCATGACGCCTGGCCGCGAGGAGGAGTGGACGCTGTCGGTTACCCACACCGACGAGGCCGTCGACGCCTACGTCGAGGTCTTCGACGAGATGGCCGCCGAGCTCACCGCCTGACGGTTCGCTCCTGCCAACCTTTCTGACCGGGTCGCGTTTATGTGACTAGACCGGCACAGTCACGAGAGCTGCGACAGGAGACATGCGAACAGACCCGGCGACAGAGTTCAGGACCCGGGCGTTACGGGGGGTGGCGCGATGGCTTCGATAGTCGTCTCGGGTTGCGTCCTGCGCCGTCCCCTCGGGGCCAACCTCGCCACGCACCTCCACTACCTGATCGGCCTGCGCAAGCTGGGCCACCGGGTCATCTACCTCGAGGAGCGAGCCTGGCAGGACGCGCGCCAGGCCGGGGAGGGCAGGGAGGGAAGCGGCGTCCCGCGGGCAGGGCTGGTGCTGCTGGGAGACCTGCTGGCGCGTTGTCGCGTCGACATCCCCGTCGTCTGGATCGACGCCGACGCGGGGCTGGTCGGTGGGATGATGTGGCCTCAGCTGCACCGGCGCCTGTCCAAGGCCGACCTGCTGCTCGACCTGGGAGGTCATTGTTGGCTGGAGGAGCGGGCGCTGGTGGGACGGCGCGTCCTGGTCGACATCGACAGCGAGCCGATCTTCGCCACGGCCGGCAGGCAGCCCGACCACGACATCTACTTCTCGTATCGCAGGAACCTCCAGACCTCCGCCGGTGCGGACTGGCTGCCGACGGTGCCCCCGGTGGTCCCGCGGCTGTGGTACGGCCCGGCGGCACGCGCGGGAATGCCGATCCAGGTGCTTCCGGGTGCCAAGATCGGCGTAGGCCCCGTCGAGCCAGGATCGCGACTGGCCGACCTGCTCGCGCTCCCGGGGCGGGTGCCGGGGCCGCTGTGGATCACGCTACCCGAGCGCGACGCCGAGCTCGGCGGGCGTCTGGCCCGGGCGGGCTGGACCGTACGCGATTCAGCCGGAGTGGAGGCATCGCTGTCGGCCTACCGGGGCCGCGTGATCGGCGCACAGGCCGCGCTGAGCTTCCTCGAGGCCCCGGCGGCCGACGCCGAGGGGAGCTGGCTGAGTGCCGACAGCGCCTACTTCCTGGCTGCCGGGCGACCGGTGGTGGTGCGCGAGACGGGGGCCGGCAGCTGGCTGCCCACGGGCGAGGGGGTGCTGACGTTCGACGACCTGGACGGCGCCGTCGAGGGGTTGGAGCGGATCCGAAACAACCTGCCGAAGTACTCCCAGGCGGCCCGCGAGACGACCGAGCGGGTGCTCCACTACCGCGTCGTGCTCCCCCGGCTGCTCGAGCAGGCGCTGCCGCGCCGGCTCGCAGCGGTCGCCTGAGCGGGCCTCAGCGCCGCGCCTGAAGCGATGCGCGGACGCTTGCTGCCGTTGGCGCCAGCTCCTCGGACAGGCGATCGAGCAGCGTCAGCCAGGCCGGCTTCACGTCGGCGGCGCGACGCACCAGCTCGACGCCGCCGTCGAGGTCCTGCGCCGCCACGCCCAGACCGGCCCAGAAGGTCAGCTCGTCGGCTTCCGGGGCCAGCTCGGCCGCCCTCAGGTAGAGCGCCGTCGCCTCGGCGTGGGACCCCTGCGCGAGGAGCTCGTCGGCCTCGCCGGCCATCTCGTAGGCGCGGGCCAGGCGCAGCAGGCGCTCCAGCTCGGCGAGCGGGTCGGCGTGGTCCTCGACGCGGATGTCCAGCCGCGTGCGCCACGGCTCGCCCTGCGCCGGCACGACCAGGATCGCCGCTGACTGGCGCCCACGCATGTCTCCGCCGGCACGCTCGGCGGCCTGCAGCGCGGCCAGCAGCCGTGCGGCCAGATCTCCGCCCTGCTCCCGGTAGGCGGCGGCCATCGCTGCCGGGACCGTCTCGCCGGCCATCATGTTCGCTTGGCAGCTGAACCCGTCTCCGGTCTCCGCGCCGGCGTACGGGATGCAGTCCTCGCCCGTGTGCGCGGCCACTCGGCCAAGTGAATCGACGACTCCGAGCTGGCGGAAGCGGGCCTGCTCGTCGGCCTTCAGCACGGCTTCCATCGCGCCGGACGCGTCGAGACCCTCCTGCAGACGCGACAGCACGTTCGGGCCGTGGGCGACCTCCGCGACCGCCTGCGTCGCGACTGCGCCGACGCCCGGCCGCGCCCAGGCCACGACGCTGCCGACGGAGAACCAGTGCGACTGCACGGCGACGCCGAGCTCGCCCGACGGGGCATCTCGCGCGACGATCGAGTAGGTCCCGCGACGCATGGGCGCCATCATCGCATCGGGGGGCGCGCGGCTGACGGTCGACTCGCCCCAGCGATCGGGGTGGGTCGAGCGCTTCGCGCTACCCTGGCACGATGCCGGCGGCCTGGCCGACCCTGCCGCTCGACGCGTGGCAGGACACGTGCGACACGCTCCACGCCTACACGCAGCTGCTGGGCAAGTTCGCCGTCGCGCTTGCTCCGCCCGAGCCCGAGCTGCAGCACACGGCCCTGCGCCTGACCGCGCGCGGCTGGGAGACCCTGCCGCTGCCCGCGCCGGATGGCTCGGGGGCGTTCGTGGCGCTGCTCGACCTGCGCAACCACGAGGCGCTGATCGAGCACGACGACGGGCGCACCGCCCGGGTCGGCCTGCCGGGCCGATCGGTCGGCGAGGTGACCCGCGAGCTGCTGGCGCGAGCGCACGAGCTGGCAGGCCCGTTCGAGATCAACCCGGCTCCCCAGGAGGTGCCGTGGTCGGTCCCGCTCGACGAGGACGACCAGCACGCCACCTACGAGCGCGAGTGGGTGGCCCGCTACTTCGCCGCGGCGACGCGTGCAGCGCTCGTGCTGGCGGAGTTCAGGGCGCCCTATCGCGGCCGCAGCTCGCCGGTGAACGCATGGTGGGGCTCCTTCGACCTCGCCGTGAACATGTTCTCCGGGCTTCCTGCGAAGCCGCCCTCGGACGACTTCATCATGCGCAACTCGATGGATGCGCAGGAGGTCGCAATCGGCTGGTGGCCGGGAGACGCGCGCTACGGGCGGGCGGCCTTCTACGCCTACGTCTACCCCGCGCCCGACCAGTTCGCCGCGGCGAAGATCACCCCCGCCGAGGCCCGTTGGGATGGCGGGCTGGGCGAGTACGTGCTCGATTGGGAGGACGTGTGTGCGAGCCCCGATCCGCACGGGATGGCGCTCGAGTTCGCACGATCTGTGTTCGTGCACGCCTGCGCCGTGTGTGACTGGGACTCTGCTCTGGAGGCCAGCGCGCTGGGCACGCCACCGCCGGTCGTGTAACGGAGCCGAGGTCCGCCGGACTGAAGTGGTGAGGGTCTCCCCAGCGATGCTGCTGCACACCTCCGTACATCTCGCCTCGTCTCTGCGCCTGAACCTCGCGGCGGGCTTTGCCGCGCTCGCATGGCGCGCCATGCGGCCCGGCGTCGGGGACGAGGACGCGGATCTGCTGGCGCGTCTGCAGGCCGGCGAGGAGGAGGCCTTCCTGCTGCTGATCTCCCGCCACCAGGGCAGCATGATGCGGCTGGCCCGCTCGTTCGTCTCGAGCCCGCAGGTGGCGGAGGAGGTCGTGCAGGACACCTGGCTGGGGGTGCTGCGGGGCATCGACAGGTTCGCCGGCCGCTCCTCGATCAAGACCTGGCTGCTGCGGATCCTGGTCAACAGGGCGCGCAGCGCCGGGACCAGCGAGAGCCGCAGCGTGGCGATCGGCGACGCCGGGCCCGCGGTGGACAGTGCGCGCTTCGACGCCGGCGGCGCCTGGATGTCGCCGCCGCGGCACTGGATCGAGGAGAGCCAGGACCGACTGGCCGCCGAGTCGGTCTCAGGCCTGATCAGGGCGACGCTCGAGGAGCTGCCTCCCCGCCAGCGTGACGTCGTGATGCTGCGTGACGTCGACGGCCTCACCAGCGAGGAGGTCTGTCACGTGCTCGACATCAGCGAGGGCAATCAACGCGTGCTGCTGCACCGTGGCCGCAGCCGCCTGCGTCAGGCGCTCGAGACCGAGCTGGGGGAAGCGTGATGGTCTGGCCGCGCAGCGAGCTCGTCTGCCAACAGGCCGTGGAGCTGATCAGCGACTACATCGAGGGTGCGCTGACACGCTCGCAGCGCAAGCGGCTGGAGGGGCACCTGGCGGGTTGCGAGCACTGCGACGAGTACGTCCGGCAGATGCGGATGACGATCCGCCTGACCGGTCGCGTCGTCGCCGAGGATCTGCCGCCGCAGATGCGCCAGGACCTGGTTCTCCTGTACCGCCGCTGGCGCGAGCAGGGCGCCTAGTCCAGCGCTGGGGCCGGCGCGGTCGCGCCCGCCGCTGCCAGCGCACGCATCGGCATCGCCGCCAGCGCGGCCGTGCCGAGCGCCGCCAGCGCCGAGAGGTAGAACACGGCCGGGTAGCCGGCCAGCGCGGCGGTCAGCCCGGCGATCGGACCGCCCAGTCCCACACCGATGTCGAAGAACGCGGTGAAGGCGCCCAGCGCCGACCCGCGCCGGTCGTTCGGTACGTCCCCGACGACCATCAGCGCCAGCGACGGAAACAGCATCGAGAACCCGACGCCGACGATCAGCGCGCCCAGCAGCGCGACCGCGAGCGACCCTGAGGCCGCGATCACGACCAGGCCGAGCGCCTCGAGCAGCGCGGCCGCCGTCGCGGTGGCCCGCGCTCCAACCCTGTCGGGCACTCGGCTCAGCGCCAGGCGGCTCGCGAAGACGGCCAGGGCGAACGCGGTGAAGACGGTCGCGCCGCCGCTGATCCCCCGCGCCCGCAGAGCGAGCACGACGAACCCGGCCAGCGCGGCGTAGCCGACATTCGCAAGCGCCAGCGCGGCGCCTGGCCGGTGGGCGGCGCGGGGGAACAGGGCGCCGCGCGGGCGGTCACGCGCGCCGCCCGCGATCGCCGGCTCGGGCAGCCGCGCAGCGATCAGGGCGCCCGCGGCGGGCAGCGCGGCCGTCAGCGTCCAGACGGCGCTGTAGCCGAGGTGCGACCGCAGCAGCTCACCTGTCACCGGTCCGAGCGACAGTCCTCCCCAGACGGCCAGGCCGAACAGGCCGAGCGCGAAGCCCCGACGACCCTCCGGCGCGAGGTCGACCGCCCAGGTCGCGCCCGCCGTGTAGACCGAGCCCTCGCCGACGCCCACGACGAGCCGCGCGAGAACCAGCATGCCGACGCTGTGCGAAAGCAGGTACAGGACACCGCCCAGTGCCATCGCGCCCGAGCCGACCACCAGCACGATGCGCCTGCCCCGGCGGTCCGATTGCCGTCCCGCCAGCGGACGGCAGACCACCGACGTGATCGCGAACGCGCCGACGACGATCCCAACGGCGATGTCGCTCGAGCCCAGTGGCCCGCGCACGTAGGCGGGCAGCACCGGCAGCGCCGCGCCGATCGCGATGAATGCCAGCAGCGCGACCACGAACAGGCCCAGCGAGGCGGCGAGCTCGGAGAGGTGCGAGGGTCGGACGACGGGTCGTCCCGGGGCTGCGCCTTGTTGTTCGGAGACACTCACCAGAGCGCTCCAGGCTAGGACATGTCGAGCATCCCCTTGCGCCACATCGCCCGGAGGATCTCGGCCGCCACATCCCCGGCGACCCGCTGCTCGGTGTCGATGACCACGTCGATGCCCGGCAGGCGGGGAGTGGAGACCGCGAGCCGGCGGGCCCGGTCCATCAGCGGCGCCTTGCCCGGCCAGTGGTCCGGCTCGCGGGCGTCTATTCGTGCGGCGACGATCTCGGATGACGCCCTCAGACATACGACGAGGAGCAGGTCGGCAGCGGTCGCGCTGCCCGCAGCGGCTAGGTCCTCGGCGGTCTCGACCGTGGCCGAGATCAAGAACCGTCGGCGACCAGCCTCGCGCTGCAGCGCGAGGACCGCCTCGAGTTGGGCGACCCAGCTGCTGGCCGGGAGCAGGGGCAGCCCCAGGGACAGCTGCTCTGCCTCGATCGCGCCGTGCTCGATCGCCTCGATGTCGTGAAGCGTCGCCAGGGCCTCGAGCACGGATGTCTTGCCCGTGCCGGGAGCGCCGGTCAGGATCAGCGCCGCAACCACCGGCACAGTATCCCTCAGCCTGAGGTGGTTCCTCGTCGCGAGTGTCGGCTTCTCTGCGCCGCGTGAACGCCCGGGTGCGATCGCCCTCCACGGCGACGCGCGGTCTTGTCTGCCACGTGGGCACCAAGCGCACCAGATGTACCACAGATGGGGCCTCGAACTGTCAGTAGTTCGGCACGTATCGTCCCTGCCGATGGCGACACCCAGAGTTAATATGTTGACTCTGGACACGCGTGCTGGTTGGATCGTGGTATCGGTCGGGGGGTTCGACTCGATCAGGGGACGGATCGGTCGGGACTCCGATGGGGGCTGGAACAAAACGGAGGAAGCAATGACTGGAATGACTCCAATGAGAGTCGCGAGGTCGGGCGTAGCGCTGCTCGCGTCACTCGCTTTCATGGCCGTCGCGACTGGGAGCGCGGGCGCGGCGACGACAAAGACACCATTCACCGCGGAATACACGTTCACGGAACTGACCGGGGGCGGCTTCGGCTCCGTCCACTGTGAAGGCCAGCGCGAGGTCAGCCCGACATTCGCGAAAAAAGGGTGGCCGACCGGAACACGGGATGTCGAGGTGTGTCGCAGCACGGAGCCCGCGGGCAAATTCATCGCCCTGACAGGTGGTGAAACCGGCGGATGGTTCCCCGGAGCCGATGGATGGAACTCCGACTACGATGGAGCGGCTGCGGTAACCGCCACTTACACGGTGTCGGCGAACGACAAGAAATTCAAGATCGTCGCCTACTACTAAAGCCAACCCGCTGGACTGATATCTCGAGAGCAGGAGGCTGTGGAGTGCTGCGTGTCAGGGGCACACCACAGCCTCACCTCGACGGCCGCAAACGCGGCTGCGGCGGTCAGGCTTTCATCCTGCTCCACTCTGCCTTGTGCTCCTTCTTCGCCGCCTGGTAGTCGCGCCGCGCCTGAGGCGAGTCGACGTCGCCGAGCGTCGGATGCGGCGGCACGAGGCTCTTGGCCTTCGAGAGCTCGTAGCGCTTGGCCAGCACGGCCCCGAGCGACTTGACCTTCATCTCGCCGAAGCCCGGCAGCCCGGCCAGGTTCGCCCGTAGCTGCTCGCCGTCCTTCGCGTCCTGCCAGACCCGCGCCGCATCACCGTCGTAGTCGTCGCGGACCGCCACCGCGAGGTCGTGGACGCGCTCGGCCATTTTCCCGGGAAAGCGGTGGATGGCGGGTTTCTCGCGAAAGACGGGGTCCAGATCGATCGTCGCGAGCTTGGCCGCGTCGAGTGTGCCGACGCGCTCCTTGATGGCCAGCGGCCCGGAGAACGCCTTTTCGACCGTGACCTGCTGATCGAGGGCGAAACCGATCAGCAGCGCCATCGGGTCCTTCGCGATCAGCTCGTTGGCCTGTTCGGAGTCGGTGAAGTAGAGACGGTCGGGCACCGCTCGATCCTATCCGCGCGCGGTCACCGGCTGCGGCGCAGCACGCGCAGGAAGTCCTCCGCCGAGACGCCTTCGAGGCCGGCCGTCGTCGCGTAGCGCTCCATGAAGCTGGAGATCATGTCGACGACCTCCAGCACGATCGCCTCCTGCTCCTCGGCCGACCGCTCGATCCGGAATATGTGTTCGAACATTCGGTCGAACAGCCGGACGATCAGCCCGGCGCCGAAATGCGGACCGTCCTCCATGAAGCCGACCCCCCGCGTGGACGCATGCAGGGAGGCGGCCATGCGCGCGTCGAGCTGGCGCACCCGATCCTCGACGGCGGCGTTGAGGCGGCTGCCGAACCAGAGCGGCACACCTTGCGGGTGGGCCTGGTGGTGACGCAGGTGAGCCAGCGCGACCGCCTCTGTCATGGAACGGAAGTTGACCCGCTCGATCCCGCTGACGGCCTCTTCGACAGCGCGGTCGATCTCGGCGAGTTCGCGGTCCAGGAAGGCGGCGATGATCTCGTCGCAATCCTCGAAGTAGCGGTAGATCGTGGCGACGGGGATCCCGGTGTGCTCGGACAGCGAGCGGGTCGTCAGCGCCTCGGAGCCGTCGCGGGCGATCAGTTCGGAGGCGCCCCTGAGGATCACCTCGACCCGTTCGCGGCTGCGCTTCTGGACAGGCTCGCGGCGCGTCATGCCGCCGCCTCCAAGTTGCCCGCTGCCCGCGCGGCCAGGCCGGCAGCCGCGACGTACATCGCCGCCTGCACCCGGGCGAGAGCAGCAACCGCCTCGTCCGGCGGCAGCAGCTCGGGGTGGTGGAGCGGGCGCGGCGTGAAGCCATCGGCTCCCGCCAGCCCGACGAAGGCCATCGCGATCGGCGCCAGCTCGCCGAAGAAGGCGAAGTCGTCGGAACCGCAGGAGCGCCACTCGGGGACGAGCACCAGCCCCGACTCCATCAACAGCTCCCGTGCGGCCAGCACGATCGCCGGGTCGTTGCGCAGCGGCGGCTCGCCGGCAGTCAGCCGGACCTGGCCACGGCAGCGATGCGCCGCCGCGACGCCCGAGACCACCTCCTGCGCCATCTCGCGCAGGGCCAGGCGGTCCTCGTGCCGATGCGCGCGCAGCGCGCCGCGCGCGCCGGCAGTCGCGGGAATCACGTTCGCGGCGCTGCCTCCGTGGAGCACGCCGATCGTCACTGTGGCCGGATGGAGCGGGTCGACCCGCCTGCCCACTGCCGCGTGCAACGCCACGACCGCCTCGCACAGCGCGAGGATCGGGTCGCTCCCGCGGTGCGGGTAGGCGCCGTGGGAGGGCTCGCCTTCGATCTCGATCTCGAGCTCGTCGAAGGAGGCGTTGACCGTGCCGGGATCGAGCGCCACCGAGCCCCAGGGCAGCTCGGGATGGACGTGCGCTGCGAGGATCGCGCTCGGCGCGATCCGCGGCAGCGCCTGCTCGGCGATCAGCTGCGCGCCCGACGGGTAGGCCTCCTCGCTGGGCTGGAAGATCGTCAGCAGGGGCACCGGCAGGCGCTCGCCGAGCGTATGCGCGGCGCGTGCCAATGCGACCAGCGCGGCCATGTGGACGTCGTGGCCGCACGCGTGCATCGTCTCGCCCGAGGCGCTGAACCGAGCACCGGTGCGCTCGGCGATCTGCAGCCCGTCGAGCTCGGCCCTGATCGCCACCGGCCTGCCGCCTGCCGGGCCGACGAATGCCAGCAGCCCGGTTCCGGCGACCGTCTCTGCGCCGACGGGAAGCCGCTCGGCGACCGTCGCCGCGGTCAACGCCTCGGCGTGGGCCAGCTCGGGCGCTGCGTGCAGGCGATGTCGCAGCGCGACCGCGCCCTCGAGCTCCGGCTCGAGCGCTGCCAGCAGCTCCCCCAGCAGCTCCTCAGTAGACGTCGGCATAGCGCCGGCAGGCCTCCTCGAGCGTCATATCGGCGGTCGCGGCCAGCTCGGCGCGCTTCAGGCTGACGTATGCCTGCCCGAGCAGCGGCGTCAGCCATCCCTTCGCGGTGCGATCTGCCTCCAGCGCCTCGAGCGCCTCGCCCAGCGACCCCGGCAGGCCGCCGACCCCGAAGCGGGCGGCCTCCGCCTCGTCGAGCTCGGCCGGGTCGCGGTCGAGGATCGGCGGCGCCGGCAGCTCGCCTCGGATCCCCTCGAGCCCGGCCCGCAGGATCGCCCCTAGCGCGAGGTAGGGGTTCGCAGCCGCATCGGCGCCGCGGAACTCGAGCCGCATCTGGCTCTCTACCTCGCCGCCTCCGAGGTCGACGAGCGGCGGGATCCGCAACAGCGATTCGCGGTTCTGCGCGCCGAGGCTGACCGACCCCGCGCTCCAGTGGTGCGGGCGCAGCCGCTCGCCCGAGACCGGGCTGGGCGCGCACAACGCGCTCAGGGCCCCGGCGTGGCTCAGGATCCCGGCGGCGAAGCTGCCGCCCAGCTCACTCAAGCGCCCAGGACGGGCGGCGTCGTAGAGCAGAGCGCGGCCGTTCCGGTCGTGCAGGCTGAGATGGATGTGGAGGCCGTTTCCCGCCTCTGAGGGATCGAGCAGCGGCACGAAGCTGGCCCGCAGGCCCTCGCGCCGCGCCGCCTCCTGCACGACGGCGCGCAGCACGACGCTGCGGTCGGCGCTGGCCAGGCCGTTGGCCGGGGCCACCGGTATCTCGAACTGGTGGCTCGCGAACTCCGGGAAGAAGCGCTCGGGTTCGACGCCCGCCTCGACCAGCGACCCCATCACGGCGGTAGCGAACGGCTCGGCGCCGCGCTGCGCCGCCAGTGAGAACGGCGGCTCGGAGGGCCCGCCCCGGAGCAGCTGGAACTCGTGCTCGAAGCTGGCCGTGAGGGTCGCTTCGGCCTGCTCGCCCAGGGCGAGCAGGGCGTCCTTCAGGAAGGATCGCGGGCAGCACGCCCACGGCGTCCCGTCGGTCTCGACGATGTCACACAGGATCAGCTCGAGCGGGGATGCCCCCGGCTCGCCGCCGACACGAACGTGCGTGCCGGGATCGGGCAGCAGGCGCAGGTCCCCGATCGGACCGAACGGGTTCGGTTCGGCCAGCGGTCCCAGCGGGGTCAGCGCCTGATTGGCCGGAACCCAGCCGATGCCGGCCTGCAGGTGCTCCTGGAGCTCCGAGGCGAACACGGCCCGGCCCCGCGCGATCGAGCCGAGATCGCAGGTGAGCAGCGAGACGAGCTCGGGCGGGCTCACGCCGCGTCCTGGACGATCGTGCCGTTGTCCCACAAGCCCTCGCGCAGGCCCAGCGCCGCCGCGCCGGAGCGGATCCGCTCCGCCTCATCGGCCGAGACGACCGCGATCACGCCGCCGGCCGGCTTGTCGCGGCGGTCGATCGCGGCCGCCAGCCGCTCCTGGGGCTGCAGGTGGACGCCGCGGGCGCCCAACGCCGGGTAGGTGTCGGCCACCGTGTAGAGGACTCCGCCGGGACCCTGTGTGCGCGCCACGACGCAGACGAAATGACCGACGTCCCAGTCGGGCGGCGGCCCCTCCTCGCGCCCGTCGTAGAGGTAGTCGAGCAGCGTCGCCGCGCCGGGGCGCCCACCCCACAGATGGTGTGTGGCCAGGTTCGCGACCAGCGTGGCCGCGGCGGCCGAGGCGGCGGCCAGATCGAACAGCCCTGACAGCGTCGTCGCGGTCCACGGACCCGCCAGCGGGATCGCTGCGAGCCGGCCCGCCGAGAGCTGCTCGACCGCTCGAGCCACACCGGCGGCAGTGGTTCCCGAGATGTCGGGATCGTCGATCGCGGGCAGACGCAGGCGATAGTCGCGCCGGCCCGGTTCTCCGTCCGGCAGCGTCCCGGGGTCGCGGGCGTCCGCGACGATGCTGCCAGCCGCCAGCGCCACGGCGTCCTGGTCGGTCGGTTCGCCGCCGGTTTGCACGACGCCAGCGGCGTTCAGCGCCAGCGCGCCGCAGAAGGCGCCGCACAGGTCGTCGCGCTGGGGCAGCTCACCGGCGTGATAGGCGAGCAGCCCGCGGGCGCCCGGGAGCAGGATGCTCTCGAGCGGAGCCGCGGCAGCCACCCTCACGCTTCCGTGGCCCGCGGCGCGTAGCGATGGTGGAGCATCAGCGCATTGCCGTCCGGGTCGGCGAAGAACGCCATGTGGCAGACCCCCGTGTCGAGCGTCTCCCCGACGAAGCTGACGCCGCGCCCCTCCAGCACCGCGCGGGCCGCGGGCACGTCGTCGACGTGCAGCGCGATCGCGTTCCGGTTGACATGGTGGCCGATGCCCATCTGCTCCGCGTTGATGACGCTGAGCGTCAGGTTGCCCGTCTCGAACTCGGCGAAGTTCCGCTCGGGCATGAACACCGACCGGCGCAGGCCCAGCGTCTCCCCGTAGAAGGCGGCGGCCGCCTGGAGTTCGAGCGTGGGCACGGCAACGAAGTCGACACCCTCGACCAGGGACTCTCCTGCATTCATTGTCCTGACTCCTCCCCCCTGCTGTTGGACTTGTCCTGCTGCGTGTTGAGCGCCCCTGGTTGATACCACGTACGCTTGCATCGCCAAGCCGTGCAGGGCCACCGAAAGGACAGGACCATGAGTTGGGACTTCTCCACCGACCCCGACTTCCAGGAGCAGCTCGACTGGATGTCCGAGCTCGTCCGCAGCGAGATCTGGCCACTCGAATCGATCTGGCACGAGCTCGGCTTCGAGGGGCTGATGCGCGCGATCGCGCCGCTGCAGGAGGAGGTCAAGGCGCGCGGGTTGTGGGCCGCACACCTGCCGCCCGAGCTCGGCGGGCAGGGCATGGGGCAGGTGCGTCTCGGTCTGATGCACGAGATCCTCGGCACCTCGCCGATCGCCCCGCTGGCGTTCGGCAACGCCGCCCCGGACTCGGGCAACTCCGAGATCCTCGCAATGGCCGGCACGCCGGAGCAGAAGGACCGCTGGCTGCACCCGCTCCTCGCGGGCGACCTGCGCAGCGCTTTCAGCATGACCGAGCCGAACACCCCGGGCTCGGACCCGACCCAGCTGGCGACGCGCGCCACCCGCGACGGCGACGGTTGGACGATCGACGGGCGCAAGTGGTTCTCCTCAAACGCCTCGATCGCCGACTTCCTGATCGTGATGGCGGTCACCAACCCCGACGCGCGTCCCTCCCAGCGGGCCTCGATGTTCATCGTGCCGAGCGACACCCCCGGTGTCGAGATACTCCGCGACGTGCCCACCATGGAGCATCCCTGGGAGCAGTTCGGCGCCTACGGCGGGCATGCCGAAATCGCTTACGAGAACGTGCGGTTGCCGGCCGGCGCGCTGCTGGGTGGCGAGGGCGAGGGGTTCATCCTCGCACAGCACCGGCTCGTCCCGGGGCGCATACACCACTGCATGCGCTGGCTCGGGGTGGCGCGGCGGGCGTTCGACATGATGTGCGAGCGGGCCACCTACCGGCACGCTCACGGCTCGGTGCTGGCACAGAAGCAGACCGTGCAGAACTGGATCGCCGACAGCGCCGCCGAGATGCAGGCCGCCCGGCTGATGACCCTGCAGGCGGCCTGGACGATGGACACGCAGGGCGCCAGCGCAGCCCGCACGCAGGTCTCGCTGATCAAGTTCTACGGGGCCATGGTGCTGCACGACGTCGTCGACCGAGCACTGCAGCTGCACGGCTCGCTGGGCTACTCCACCGATCTGCCGCTCGAGCAGATGTACCGATTCGCGCGGGCGGCGCGTATCTACGACGGGCCCGACGAGGTGCACCGGCAGTCGGTTGCCAGGCAGATCCTGGCGGGCTACGAGCCACCGCCGGACGGCGTGCCCAGCGAGCACCTGCCGACCCGGCGCGCCCAGGCTCGTGAGCGTTTCGCCGGCCTGCTCGAGGCCGTCAGCGCGAACGACTAGCGGCGGCCGCCCGGCGAGAGCGCGGGACGCTCCGTCGTTCGCGCTTCTAGGCTGAGGCGATGGCAGCGCGTGCCCAGCGGCCGCCGGCGGCGTTCGACCCGGCCTCCTTCCACACGTTCAGGTTCCTCGAGCGCGAGCTCGATCCCTACGGGCGTGTGCGCCTGGGCTACGCGCTCGACGACGAGCTGTTCTTCACCGAGCGCCTGACCCTGCCCGTGCCGGCGCCGCTGGCGGAGGCGCAACGGCGTGACGCCGACGGCCTGCTCGCGCTGCTGCACTGGGTCGCCGGCGTCAGCTACTTCAAGGCCGCCCTGCCGGCTGCGGTCAGCTGCGAGTCGGGACTCCCCGGCCCTGAGTCGGCCACGCTGCTCGAGGCGCTCTACTCCCTCGGCCTGGGCGAGCTGGCCTACCGCAACGACTTGCCCGGCCTGCCCCGACCGCAGTTCCCGCGGGGCCCCGGCGCCGGTGCGGTCGGCTCGTCTCCCGATCGGCCCGAGCGCGTGCTGGTGCCGGTCGGCGGAGGCAAGGACTCGGCGGTGGCGATCGAGGTGATGCGGCGCTCCGGGACGACGCTCGCGCTGTTCTCGATCGGCGACGCGCCCCCGATCCGCCGCACCGTCGCCGTCGCCGGACTCCCGCATCTCATCGCCACCCGCGAGCTCGACCCGCTGCTGTTCGAGCTGAACCGGGCCGGCGCGATCAACGGACACGTCCCCGTCACGGCGATCGTCACGTCGGTTGCGCTGCTGACCGCCAGGCTGCACGGGCTCGACGCCGTCGCGATGGCCAACGAGCGCTCCGCCTCGGCCGGCAACCTTCACTGGGACGGCGTCGAGGTCAACCACCAGTTCAGCAAGAGCCTCGAGGCCGAGCGACTGCTGACGGCTGCGCTCTCCGAGCTCGGCGCCGGCGTCGGGCAGTTCTCGATCCTGCGCCCGGCCTCGGAGTTGGCGATCGCCCGCGCCTTCGCGCGGCTGGAGCGATACCACGATGCCTTCACCAGTTGCAACGCGGTCTTCCGCCTCGATCGCTCGCTGCGCACCACCTCCTGGTGTCGCGATTGCCCGAAGTGTCGCTTCGTCTTCCTGGCGATGGCCCCGTTCAGCAGCCCCGAGCATCTCGCCACGGTGTTCGGTGGCGCGATGCTCGACGACGAGCGCCAGTTCGAGGGCTTCGCGCTGCTGGCGGCCAGCGGCGGCCACAAGCCGTTCGAGTGCGTCGGCGAGGAGCAGGAGAGTCTCGCCGCGATGCGCCTGCTCGCCGCCGACCAGCGCTGGCGCGAGCATCGCGTCGTGCGCCGCCTGGCCGACGAGGTCCTGCCCCGCCATCCGCTGCCCGCCGGCGACCCGGGCGCGATGCTCGCTCTGAGCGAGGACCACGACGTGCCGGCGGCCCTGATCGACGACGTCCGTGCGCTTCTCGGAGCTTGACGGCGCCCGCATCGGCGTCTGGGGCGCCGGGCGGGAGATCGAATCGTTCGCCGCACAGCTGCGTCGCCGGCTTCCCGGAGCCCGGATCGCGGTCGTGGCCTTCGACGCGCCCCCGGCGCTCGATGTGCGCGCGCTGCTCGGGGCACCGGGTGCGCGCGTCGTCGCCGGCGCCGAGACACTCGCCGCGCTTGCCGGCTGCGATGTGCTCGTGCGCTCGCCCGGCGTCTCGATCCACAAGCCCGAGCTGCTCGCGCTGCGCGCGCAGGGAGTCCCGGTCACGACCGCGACCTCGCTGTGGCTGGCCGAGCGGGAGGGACGCCGGGTGATCGGCGTGACGGGGACGAAGGGAAAGAGCACGACCGCGGCGCTGGCCTGCCATCTGGCCCTCGCCGCCGGTGTGCCGGCTCGCCTGGCCGGGAACATCGGCCTGCCCGCGCTCGAGCTGCTCGACGCCGACCCCGCGGAGCTGGCCGTCGTGGAGCTCTCCAGCTACCAGGTCGCCGATCTCGCCGTCGGACCGGAAGTGGCCGTCTTCACCAACCTCTACCGCGAGCACACCGACTGGCACGGCTCCGAGGAGGCGTACCGCGCCGAGAAGCTGCGGGTCCTCGGCCTGGAGGGCGTGCGCGCCGCGGTGCTGCCCGCGCGCCAGCCCGAGCTGGCCCACGCCGCCACGCCGGCGGCGCGCCATCTCTTCGGCGCGACGGAGGGCTGGGACGCGACGGCCGCGGGCGTCGCTCGGGACGGACTGCTGCGGATCCGCGCGCAGGACCTCCCGCTGCCGGGGGAGCACAACGCGTTGAACCTGTGCGCCGCCCTCACCGCGCTCGATGCGGCCGGCCTGCCGACTCCCGAGCTGCCCGCCTCGCTGCGCGGCTTCGAGGGCCTCGAGCACCGCCTGCAGGTCGTCTCCGAGCGCCACGGCGTGACGTGGGTCGACGACAGCATCTCCACGACCCCCGAGTCGACGCTGGCCGCGCTGGCCAGCTTCCCGGGACGCCCGCTGCTGCTGCTCGCCGGAGGACAGGACCGCGGCCAGGACTACGCGCGGTTGGGGAGCGAGCTGGCGCGGCTCGGGGAGAGCGTCGTCGGGCTGCCCTCGACCGGCGCGCGCCTGCTCAGCGACGCCCGCGCCGCCGGCGTGCCCGAGATGCGGGCGCTGCCCGCGGCGGACCTGGCCGACGCCGTGGCCCTGGCCCGGGAAAGGGCCGGGCCGGGCGCGGTGGTGCTGCTGTCACCGGCCGCGCCCAGCTTCGACCACTACCGGGACTTCAAGGAGCGCGGCGAGCGCTTCCGCGCGCTCCTCGAAGTTCCCGAGTCCTAGTACCCGCCGCCACCACCTTCGGGGCAGAGCGGGTTGGCCGGCACGTTTTCACACGGTTTCGGCATCGTTTCCTGTTCCGGCGGTGCGGACGCGGCTTTTATTTTGCGCATGTCCGACGCCGATTCGTTGGAGAGATTGACGACGTAGCCGATCGCGGCGAGGCCGTTGTTGGGCGGCGGCGTCGTCGCGTTCTGGCATCCCCATGTTCCTTCGAGGTTTTCGGGGAACGTCGCCGGTGCGAGCCCGACGTAGGTGTTGCCAGTCGCACAGTCGTTGTCAGAGGTGAACTTCTTGTACGGGTAGATCCCACCCTGGATCATGATCTGGCTGGCGAATTCTTTGCCGGTCGTGCCGTTGTCTTCCAGTTTGTTGTCAGCCAGCTTGTTGCCGGTGAACTGGAAGCGGATCGTGCGGATGCATTCGCCTTTCTCTTCTTTTTCCTTGGTGCAACCTTCCTCGGGCGGGTAGGGGTTCGGGTACTCGAAGCCAAGGATCCCGTTGTTGACGTTGTTGGT
>JBKQOO010000120.1:0-4235 GCA_052145475.1 Solirubrobacteraceae bacterium | reverse complement strand
CGTCGCTTCGGCCGCCGACAGCTGCTGCCCCTTGACGTCGGGCACCTTGACCGGTTCGGGGCCGCTGGAGACGAGCACGACCACCGGGCTGCCCAGCTGCTTCTCGGTCCCGGCCGGCGGATTGGTGCCGATCACCCGCCCGGACGCGACGGTCGAGCTGGACTGACTCGTCATGGTCGGCTTGAAGCCGGCCTTGCGCAGGCGCGCGACCGCTTCGTCGGCGGTCAGGCCTTCTACCTGCGCGACCGGCGCGCTGGCGGGTCCGCCCGATACGACCACGCCGACACGGCTGCCTTTTTCGACCCGCGCGCCGGCCGCGGGCGACTGGCCGATCACGCGGCCGCTGGGCACGGTCGAGCTGGGTTGCAACGAGGGCACCGGGTTGAGTCCGGCGCCGCGCAGGGTGGCGACCGCCGAAAGTTCGCTCTGCCCCGAGACATCGGGCACCGTGACCTTCCCGGTGGGCGAGAGCAGCAGCACCGCGGCGATCGCCGCCGCCGCTACGAGCAGGGCTGCCAGGCCCCACAGCAGCATGCGCCGGTTGCGCCGCCGACGCTGCTCGTCCTCGCCCGACGGGTGTTCCTCCCCGTAAGGGGCCGCGGGGGCGACCAGCAGCAGGCCCGTGGGAGGCTCGTAGGGCGGGTGGCCGCCGGAATGGTGGCCGTCGAAGCGCTCGGGTTCGATCGGGCGATCGGTCGGCAGCGCGTCGCGCTCGACCTGCAGGGCCGCGATCAGCTCGTCGTCGTCCGCGTAGCGCTCGAGCGGATCCTTGGCGAGCGCCCGCAGCACGACCGCATCGAGCGAGGGCGGCAGGATGGGGTTCAGATCGCTGGGCGGGCGGGGTGTGGCGGAGACCTGCTTGAAGGCGATCGCCACCGCCGTCTCGCCCTCGAAGGGCACGGCGCCGGTGAGCAGCTCGTAGAGGATCACGCCGACCGAGTAGATGTCCGAGGCGGCGCTGACCGCGTAGCCCTGCGCCTGCTCAGGGGACAGGTACTGGGCCGTGCCCATGATCGACCCGGTCAGCGTCATGTCGGACGCCCCCGCTCGCGCGATTCCGAAGTCGGTCACGCGCGCGCGTCCCTCCTCGTCGAGGATCACGTTGTGCGGCTTGAGGTCGCGGTGGATCACCCCGCGGCGGTGGGCGAAGCGGGCGGCGCGCAGGATCTGGATCACCGTGTCGATCGCCAGCGCCGGTTCGAGCGGGCCGGCTTCCCGGACGATCGCCTTCAGCGAGCGCCCCGCCACGTACTCCATGGCGATGTAGTAGGTGCCGTTCCACTCGCCCCGGTCGAAGATCCCGACGATGTTGGGATGAGACAGGGCGGCGGCACTGGAGGCCTCGCGCCGGAAGCGCTCGACGAACTCCTGATCTTCGGCGAAGTGGTGATGCAGCACCTTGACGGCCACCTCGCGCCCGAGCAGCTCGTCACGGGCCAGATAGACGTCGGCCATCCCGCCCGAGCCAAGTCTGGAGATGACGCGATAGCGCCCGTCTATCAGGGTGTCGGGATCAATCATGCAGAAGCTGTTCCATCACCTGGCGTGCGACCGGCGCGGCGAACGACGCGCCCTGGCCGGGGACGCCCTGGAGCGTCACGGCGATCGCGACACGGGGGTTGGCGGCCGGCGCGAAGGCGATGAACCAGACGTTGTTGATCGCCGTGCCGATCTGCGTCTCGGCCGTGCCGGTCTTGCCGGCCACCTGCACCCCCGGGATCTGGGCGGACGTCCCGGTGCCTTCGTTGACCACCGCTTCCATCATCGAGGTGACGGCGGAGGCCGTCGACGGCTTCATCACGACCGACTGGACATGCGGGACGATGTGCGCGACGGTCTGCCCTTCGGAGCTGACGATCCGGGAGGTGATGTGGGGGGTCATCAGGACCCCGTGGTTGGCCACCGCCGCGGCGACCTCGGCCATCTGCAGCGGCGTCACGGTGAGTTTGTCCTGGCCGATGCCCATCCGCCCGACGTCGACGCTCGGGCTGGTCGGCGGCACGATCGTTTCGCCTTCCTTCTCCCCGCTGCTGGACATCTCTTCGGCCGGATAGTCCAGCTGCGGCTTGCGGTTGAAGCCGAAGCGGTCCATGTAGCGGGCCATCGTCCTCTTGCCGACCTGTTCGGCGACCTGGGCCCAGACGGTGTTGACCGAGTGGGTCAGCGCTTCGGTGAGGGTGATCTGGCCGAAGCTCTCGTTGTCGTCGTTTTTCAACGGCACGCCAGAGATCGGGATTTCGTTGCGACCGCTGAGGGTCGACTGGGGCGTGAACCGGCCCGTGTCGATCGCCGCGGTCGCGGTCACGACCTTGAAGGTCGAGCCGGGCGCGTACCCGAACTGCGTGGCGCGATTGACCAGCGGCTGGCCCTGCGTGTCGGAGGCCAGGCGTTCGTATGAGGAGGCCGAGCGGACCGAATTCGGGTCGTAACTGGGCGAGGAGGCCATCACGGTCACGGCTCCCGTGCGCGGGTCCAGCGCGACGACCGCGCCGTGGTGTTCGCCCAGCGCTTCCTGGGCAACCTGCTGGGCCTTCGGTTGCAGCGTTGTGACGACCTTCTGGCCGCTGGGTTTCCGGCCCTGGAGCTGATCGAGGATCGCCTGCAGCCCGGTATCGGTCTGGCCGTTCAGCGCGGCGCTGCGGAAGCGCTCCAGCCCCGTGCTGCCGCGGTTTGTGAAGTAGTAGCCGATCGTGTTGGCAAACAGGCTGCCGGTCGGGTAGATCCGTTCGTAGATCCCTTCGGCGCCTTTGCGGCTGCGTGCCAGGACGGTCCCGTCGGCGGCGACGATCGGCCCGCGGTCGATGCGCTGCTGCTCGAGCAGCGGCCGCGCGTTCAGCGCGTTCTGGCGCAGCGAGGAGGCTTCGAAGACGGTCCAGCGCGACGTGAAGGCGACCAGCAGGGCGAACAGGACCACGACGAGGCCATAGAGTCTGATGATCGGTCGGTTCAACGGCGTGGGCTCATTCGAGCTGGTCGAGTTCGAGGCTGTGGATCAGCGAGGCGGCGTCCCCTTCCGAGCGGAGCGAGTGGTCGAGCAGTGTGCTGCGGCGCTGGGGGCTGAGCGTCGAGGCGCTGACCCCGGAGACGTACTGACTACTGTAGAGCGCCACGTTTCCGGGCAGCTTGAACGGCACCCCCTGGTAGAGCGTTACCAGACCCCTGTTGTTGGTGCCGATGAAATAGACCGACTGCAGCGCCAGGAACGCGGCGGACCCCAGCAGCACGATCACGACCAGCACCCCGGCGAGCCAGCCGAGGTGGCGCACGCGTTTGCGCGGGGCGCCGTCCGCCCTCTCGCCGCGACGCGGGATCCGGGGCCGGCGCGGCTCGAGGGGCTGGGCCACGGCGACGTGCGTCTCGGTCGGGTGAGCCTCGATCTGCGGCGTCTGGACGGCCACCGCGTCCGTCAGGGTGGGCTGCTCCAGGGGCGGCTGCGGAGCCGCCTCGCCGACCTCCTCGAGGCGCAGCAGCACCACCGTGATGTTGTCGCGCCCGCCCGCCTGGTTGGCGGCGGCGATCAACGCCTCGCCGGCGTCGCGCAGGCGCTTCGAGGAGTTGAGGATCGCAGCGATCTGATCCTCGGCGAGCATCGTCGTGAGCCCGTCGCTGCAGATCAGGTAGACATCGCCGGCCAGGCCCCGGAAGGAGCGGGTGTCGACGTCGACGGTGCCCTCGATGCCGAGGGCCCGCGTGATCACGGAGCGCTGGGGGTGCTCGATCGCCTCCTCGGGTGTGAGGCGTCCCTGGCGCATCAGCTCGTCGACCAGCGAGTGGTCGTCGGTCAGGCGCAGCAGCTGTCCGTCACGCAGGCAGTATGCGCGGCTGTCGCCGACGTGGGCGACGGCGACCTCGCGCTCGCCGACGTAGATCGCCGTCAGGGTCGTGCCCATCCCGGCCTGCTCGGCGTTGGCGTGGGAGAGCTCATGGATGCGGGAGTTGGCCTCGCGCGCGAGCTCCGCAAGGGCGAGCTCGGGCTGGGCGGCGTCATGCACGCCGGACTGAAAGGACTCGACGGCGATCCGCGAGGCGACCTCCCCGGCCTGCGCTCCGCCCATCCCGTCGGCGACGACGAACAGCGGCGAGCGCGCGAGCAGTGAGTCCTCGTTGGCGCGCCGCTGGCGCCCGGTATCGCTACCCGTGTACTGCTCGGCGACGCGCAGCACGCTCAATCGACCTCGAACTCGAATTCGCTGTCGCCGATGCGCACGCGATCACCCGGGTGCAGCGGCCGCGGG
>JBKQOO010000119.1:0-5643 GCA_052145475.1 Solirubrobacteraceae bacterium | reverse complement strand
CGGGCGGCCGCGCTGCGCTACGCCCGCAGCACCCGGCTCGAGTCGCGCTCTCCCGCCAGGTAGGCGCGATCGGCCGAGGCCCCCGAGTCGAAGAAGCGCCGAAAGGCGGAGGACAGCGTGTAGGGGTGAGAGTGGCGCACCGCGGCAGCCGGCTCATAGACGATCGTCCAGCCGTCGAGCAGGACGCGCCGGCTCCAGTCCTGGTCCTCGCTCATGATGATGTCCTCGACGAACGGGAAGCGCTCCCACAGCGAGCGCCGGATCGCGCCGTTGGCGTTCGAGAAGAGGGTCGTCTCCATCGAGAGCTCCCGCTCCGATGCGGCACGCTGCCGGCGCGGCTGCGGGCCGTAGAGGAAGTCGAGGAAGTAGCGCTCCGGCGGGGTCGCGTCCTCGTTCGCGATCTGGCGCCCGTACACCCCGCCGACCTGGTTATCGGCTCGCAGCGGCTGGGTCAGCGTGTGCAGCCAGCGCTCGCCGAGCGGGGTGGCGTCCTGGCTGATGAAGACCAGCAGCTCGCCGGTCGAGAGGCTGGCCCCGAGGTTGCGCGAGGCGCCGTGGTTGAACGTCTCCGGGGGGATCTCCCGCACGAGCGCTCCATGGCTGCGGGCCAGCTCGACGCTGTCGTCGCGCGAGCCCGAGTCGACGACGACGAGCTCGAGGCGATCCCGATCGTCCAGCCGCTGCTGCGAGATCGCCTGCAGGCAGCTCGCCAGGTCCTCGCCCCCGTCCTTGACGGGGATCACGATCGAGATGACCACGGGCGGCTCGTCCGCCTCTATCCCGTCGCGTCCCGTTCCCGAGCCCGCAGCGCCCGACGCAGGCCGGCTTCGACTTCGTCGGTCGCCTGGTCCCATGTGTGGGAGGCGACGAACTCGATCCCCTCCTGGGAGCGCCGGTCCCACTCCTGGCGATCCTCCAGCAGGCGCTGCATCGAATCGGCGATCCTGTTGGAGTCGAGCGGAGCCAGCTCGAGCGGCCCGTCGGCGCCGAAGATCGACTCGGCGCTGATTCCGGCAAGCTCGACGCAGGGCAGGCCGCAGGCCATCATCTCCTTGGGCATCAGCGAGAAGTTCGTCAGAGAGAGGCACAGGCCGACCGTCGCTTCGGAGTAGAGCCAGGAGAGCTGGGTGGGGTTGAGCACGTCGACGTGCTCGTAGTCGAAGGACGCGTCCAGCACCTCGTTGGTCCCGAACAGCACGACCCGCACGTCGGGCCGGCGCCGCTTGAGCTCGGCCAGGGCCATCAGGCCGATCGGCACGCCGCGACGTGGCGTGGCGTAGCGGGCGTAGTAGATGACGGTGTCTCGGCGGCGCTCCACCGGCCGTGGTCTGTAGACGTCGTGCTCGACGCCCAGCTGGAAGGCCTCGGCGGGAGTGTCATAGAGCTCGACCAGGCGGTCGCGCAGCCAGGGGCTGGCGGCGATGCAGTGCATGCCGTGGGCGTAGGTTTCGGCGCTGAGCATGTGCTCGGCCGAGGCGGGATAGAACTCGGGCTCGTGGTCGTTGACGACGTAGGCCCGGGCGCGGCACTGGTCGAGCTCGAGCATCGCGTGGACCGTCTGCCAGCCGGTGGCGATCGCCAGGTCCGCGCCCTGCCAGTCCTCGAAGCCCTTGTAGACGGGGCCCTCGAAGGGCGCGAAGTACTCCCTGATTTCCTCGCGCAGCACGGCCGGCCAGACGGAGCGTGCGTAGCCGTAGTAGTCGACCAGCCACACGCTGCATGCATGGCCGCGCCGCTCCAGGCGGCTGAAGATCTGGAACAGCGTGTTGTGGCCGCCGCTCCCCCGTGTGAACGTGGGGATCACCATCGCCAGCCGCAGGCTGTCGCGCTCGGCCATGCCGGGCACCGGGTCGAGCAGCGGGGCCGGGCCGGATCTCCACAGGCGCTCGGCCACGTGGTAGACCTCGGCGGAGAGCTTGCGGGGGACGTGTCGGCTCGGGGGGACCGTTGAGGTGCTCCCAAGGTCGCCCTGGGCCGCTGCTGTCGCTGCCGCGCCGGCGCTGTCGCCGCGTCCCTCCAGAGAGAGCGCCGCCCTGAAGGGAGCAGGCACGTGCTCGGCACGTGAGCCCAACGCCGAGAAGACGCGCCGGCCGGTGTGGTGGACGGTCGCCCGCGCGGCCCAGCGCGCCTGCTCGACGCCGCTGATCCCGCGCTCGGCCATCCAGCGGCGATCGCCCGCGACGGCCCTGCGTACATATCCCGCAGTCGCGACGAAGGCGAACGGCTCGACGTGTCCGGTCGTCTCGCGCAGGCCCCGGTACTCGTCGAAGTAGCGCCGCATGAACTCCGCGGGGCCGTAGTCGTGGGCGTGCAGGACGGCCGCGCCGGGGTGGTAGACCTTGATCCAGCCGGCCCGCAGCAGGTCCTCGCCGAAGGCCTGGTCCTCGGCGTAGGCGACGTCGCGGAACCGGATCTCCTCCCAGCAGCGGCGGGCATAGCAGGCGTTGACGTTCGAGAGGAAGCTGGCGTCGCCGGCACGCTGCAGCACCGGCCGTCCCTCGGGGGCGAACCCGTTGAAGAACTCGGTCAGCTCGCGGGCGATCATCGGGCTCGTGTCCGCTCGGGGGCGATGCGGCCCGTAGGCCGCGCCGACCCGCTCGTCGAGCGAGAACGCCTCCCTGTAGGAGGCCAGCCAGCCCGGGCAGGGCGTGGCGTCCTGCGTGAGGAAGCAGATCAGCTCGCCGCTGGTCCGCTCGGCGCCCAGGTTGCGCGTGCGGCCGTGCGAGAAGTCTCCGGGCTCGATCTCGAGCACCTCCACGCCGCGGGAGCGGGCGATCTGCACCGAGCTGTCGCTCGACCCCGAATCGATCACCAGCGTCTCCTCGACACCCTCCCTCCTCAGCGCGTCGAGCAGCTCCGCGAGGTAACGCTCCCCGTCCTTGACGGGTATCACGACCGAGACCGTGCTCACGATTGGGTCAGCCGGCGCTTGGCGCGGGTGACGAGGCGCAGCACGGAGCGGAAAGCCCGCAGGGCGGCCCGGAACTCGGAGGCTCCCGGCTTGCGCATCAGCGCGTTGAGGTCGACGTGCCAGCGGTCCAGCCAGTAGGCCCGCTCCTGCCACTCGGCGACGGCGGCGTTGGCCCGCGCCTGGACCTCGACCAGCTCTGCCTCGAGCGCGACGATGCGATCGCGCAGGCGCGCGTTCTCGGCCTCCAGCTGCTGACGGTCCGTCGGGGTCTCCAGCTCGCTCATCGCTACAGCCTCTCCGAGATGTTGGGCGCCTCGCGGTTGAAGTACCAGAGGCCGACGGTGAACAGCACGACGATGATGCCGAGCGGGATCAGCAGCCGGGCAGCGCCGCCGATCGCCTGGGCGGCCGTCGGCGCGGTCGGATCGATCACGGCATAGCGGACCTGGGTGAGGATCGCGCCGATCGGGTTGATCATCAGCAGCCGCGAGAAGGGGATGCCGAGGAAGCTCTTGTGCGCGGCCGTCTGGACTGTGTAGAGGATCGGCGATCCGTACCAGAGGACCTGCAGGGAGACTTCCCAGATCGGCTGCACGTCGCGATAGCGGACGTAGAGCGCCGAGAGCAGCATGGCGACGCCGGCGGCCAGCACGACCAGCAGGCCGACCAGCGGGATCAGCTCGAGCCAGGTTGCGCGCGGCTCGATGCCGGCGCCGAGGATGAAGGCGAAGACCACGATCAGGTTCATGCCGAGGTTGAACAGGCAGAACAGGCAGACCGACAGGGGCACGGCCAGGCGCGGGAAGCGCACCTTGCGCAGCAGGTTCTCCCGGCCGACCAGGCTCTGCACCGAGTTGCCCGTGGCTTCCTGGAAGTAGGTGAACAGGATGATCGCGGTCAGCAGGTACTGGGGGTAGAAGGGCGTCTTGCTGGAGCCGACGTTGAGCAGCTTGGTGAAGACGAGCAGGATCACGCCGAAGAACAGCAGCGGGCGCATCAGGGTCCACACGTAGCCCAGCACCGAGCCGAAGAAGCGCAGCTTGAATTCGGTGCGGGCGAGCATGAAGGTGAGCGACCAGAAGCGCTTCGGGCTGCCGCCGAAGGCCGAAGGCCCGTAGACGCCGTGGCTGGGGGGGCTGCTGGCGGGCGCCAGCGCGGGCTGCTCGATCGTGCTCACAGTCGCTCCACGTTGAAGCTCACCGGCACCTCGAGGATCCCGCCCGTGGTCCTGGGGCCGTGGATCACGATCGAGGCCATGTCCTCGACCAGCGCCAGTGCCTCCTCGCCGGTGCCCTCGCGGGCGATCGAGGGGGAGATCGTGTAGCGGCTGGGAGTGAGCCAGTTGGGGATGGCGAACCGCACCACGACGGACTGCCCGGCGGCGAAGGAGCCGGTCGAGCCGCCGTGCTCGTCGGAGCGGGCGACGATGATCGTGTGGCCGTTCTCGGTCCGCAGCGTGACGGCGAAGACGGGGTCGTCGAGGTCCTCGCCGAACTGCGCCTCGTAGCAGAGGGTCAGCCCCTCCTGCTGGCCGGCGCTGGTCACACGCTCGCCGCTCTCGTTCTCGAACCAGGCCTCGTGGATCATGCTCGTGGACGCGCCTGGAGCCTCGGCCGGTGCCTCGTGGGCCAGCTGCCCGAAGTTGAGTTCGTGGTAGGCACGGCCGATCCGGCGCGGGTCGCCGATCTCGACCATGCGGCCGTGGTCCATCAGCATGGCCCGGTCGCAGAAGCGCTCGACGGAGTACATGTCGTGGGAGACGAAGATGATCGTCTTGCCTTCGCGCTTGAGGCGGAAGAACTCCTCGAAGCACTTCTGCTGGAAGGCGGCGTCGCCGACGGCGAGCACCTCGTCGATCAGCAGGATCTCGGCGTCGACCTGGATCGCCGTGGCGAAGGCGAGCCGGACCATCATCCCGGAGGAGTAGTTCTTCAGCCTCAGGTCCATGAAGCCCTCGAGCTCGGCGAAGGCGACGACGTGGTCGAAGCGCTGCATCGCCTGGCGGCGGCTGAGGCCGAGCATGATCGCGTTGATGATCACGTTGTCGCGGGCGTTCAGGTCGGGGTTGAAGCCGACGCCCAGCTCGATGAAGGGCGAGAGCCGGCCCGCCACGGCGATCCGGCCGTGATCGACGCGGTAGATCCCGGCGACGCACTTCAGCAGCGTGCTCTTGCCGCTGCCGTTGCGTCCGACGATGCCGAAGAATTCACCCTCGGCGATCTCGACGGAGATGTCCTGGACGGCGTGCAGCTCGTCGTAGGTCATGCTGCGGAATGGATGCAGCGCCCGCTCCTTGAGCGTCGAGACGTGCTGGTGGGGTAGCCGGAACGTCTTGCTGACCTGCTCGATCGTGACGGCCGTGGGACGGCTCGTCTGCGCCTTGCCGGGCGGTGCCGCGGGTCTGGGAACGGTGGTCGTCAAGAGGCGGTGAACGCTAGCAACGGTGCTCCGGGCGAGCCTGGGCCGAGTTCCAGCAGATGCGCCACTCGACCCCACTGATCGCCTCCCTGGGCGAACTCTAGAACGTGCGCCAGCCGGGAGAGTTGCGCAGGTACAGAGTATGGGAGCCATCCGAGGCGTCCTGGAGAAGGATTGCCCCGACAGCCCCGCTCATGTCCGCCGCTCGTAGGGGAGTTCGAGGGCCCACTCCCAGCTCGCCCGGATGCCTGCGTCGAGAGGGGTGGCTGCCTCCCACCCGAGCTCGGCTTTGATCAGCGAGCAATCGAGCTGCG
>JBKQOO010000118.1:0-6023 GCA_052145475.1 Solirubrobacteraceae bacterium | reverse complement strand
GGAGCTGGTCGCCGAAGGAGCCCTCGGACGCAAGAGCGGGCGCGGGATCCACAGCTACTGAGCGCCGCTTCCCGGCTGCCCCGAACGTGCGCGCCGGGGTGCCCCAGGGGACGATCTTCGCGAACATTTATGCACGCTGAGGCGACTTTTAGCTGCTGTTCATGAACGTCGCGATACTGGTTCATGCGACGTCAAAGTCGCATCGCACACCCGCCTCCTCCCAGTGCGCACGATCCGGTCCGCTCCCCCCGCGGGCCGGACGTGTTTAAGCGTCCCCCTCGCACTCCTGGCGGAGCGGCGCGTGGCCGCGCTCGCGGATCCGGACCGCCTCGATGCGGTTGTCCCTGACCGACTCGACCCGGATCGAGTAGCCGTCGGCGTTGACCGTGTCGCCGCGCCGGGGGAGCCTCCCGAGCTCGGCGAAGACGAAGCCGCCGATCGAGTTGTAAGCGTCGCTGTCGACCGGCAGCTCGAGTCCGTAGTCGGCCAGGTCGGTGATCGCGACGTGGCCGCGGACCAGCCAGTCGCCGTTTGCCAGCCGGCGGATCTCGCCGGCGGCCGGGTCGGTCTCGTCGGCGATCTCGCCGACGATCTCCTCGATGATGTCCTCGACGGTGACGACGCCCACGACCCTGCCGTACTCGTCGACGACGACGGCCAGCGACGTCCGTCCCCGCTGCAGGTCTGCCAGCAGATCGTCCAGCGGCTTGGTCTCGGGCACGATCAGCGCGTCGTTGACGATCGGCTCCACCGGCGCCTGGGGGCCCTTCTCCATCAGCTGCGAAACCAGCTGGATGACGTGGACCAGACCGCGGATCCGGTCCCGTTCTTCGTTCTCGGTGACGACCAGTCGGGTGTGGCCACTCGACACGCACAGACGCAGCCCCGCCTCGACGTCCTGGGAGATGTCGAGCGTCACGACGGCGGGGATCGGCGTCATCACCTGTCGAGCCTCCTGCTCGTGCAGGTGGAAGACCCCGACCAGCATCCCGGCCTCGTCCGAGTCGATGTGCCCGCCGGCGTAGGACTCCGCGATCACCCGCTTCAGCTCCTCGGTGGAGCCGCCGCGGCGCTCGGCGCTCATCTCGACCCCGAGCAGCCGCAGGACGCGGTTCGCGATCGCGGTCAGCCCGACGATCAGGGGGCGGAAGACGACGCTGAAGGCCTGCAGCGGCCGGGCCACGCGGCGCGCCACCGCCTCGGCCCGTTCGATCGCATAGAACTTCGGCACCATCTCGCCGCCGATCAGCTGGACCGTGGCGATCACCGAGAAGGCGAACACCGCGACGATCGCCGACGCGACGCCATGGCTCCAGGTCGGCCCGAGCGCGCCCTTCAGCAGCCCTGCAAGCGCGGGCTCGCCGAGCGCGCCGATCGCGATCGAGGTGATCGTCACCCCGATCTGCACCGCGGAGATGTAGTCGTTCACGTGCGAGAGCTGATGGAGCGCCAGGTCGGCGCCCTTGGCGCCTTCGTCGCGCATCACTTCCAGCCGGGCCCGGCGCGAGCGTACGAGCGCGTACTCGGCGACCACGAAGAACGCGTTGATCGCGACCAGGAAGGCCGCGATGATGAGCTTCAGACCGTTCACGCCTGCGCGGCGGTCTCCGAGACGCGCCGGTGAACGGACTCTCTGCCCCGACCGGCGCTGGCGTGACGCGGGCGGACCGGCGGGGCGAGGCTACTTCGGGGAAGTTCTTCGTCGTCGTTCATCGCGCTTGTCAGCCGTTCAACGGTAGCAAGGCCGACCGGCGGAAGGACGGCGTCGCCGACTCGCTCAGGCCAGCCCGTCGATGCGGGCGGCGAGCCTGAAGTCGGACTCGGTCAGGCCGCCCTGCGAATGAGTCGAGAGGGTCAGCCGGACCTTGTTCCAGGAGTGCAGCAGGATGTCGGGATGGTGGTTGGCCGCCTCGGCGGCCTCCCCGACCCGCACCACGAAGGCGAGGGCAGCGGCGAAATCGGCGAGCGTCCACTCGCGCGTGATCCCCGGGCCGTCGTCCTCGCGGCGCCACCCCTCCAGCGCGGCGAGCCGGCGCTCGATCTCCTCGTCGCTCAGCAGCGTCATCGCCACGAGGTTACCCCGATCGCGCCCTGGGACACCCAGCGCGAGCGGCGTCGTAGAGTCATCGCATGCGCATCGTCAGCCTCGTGCCTCATGCCACCGAGCTGCTTTTCGCTCTGGGCCTCGATCGGGAGATCGTCGCGGTCACGCACGAGTGCGACCACCCCGAGCAGGCGCGTTCCCTGCCGAAGGTCACGGCCGACGCGCTGCCGGCGGGGCTCGACAGCGGCGCGATCGACGCGGCGGTGCGGGAGCGGACGCTGGCGGGCGAATCGATCTACCGGCTCGACGCCGAGGCGCTCTCGGCACTGGAGCCCGACCTGATCGTGACCCAGGCGCTCTGCCCGGTGTGCGCGGTCTCCTACGACGACGTCGCCCAGCTGGCCGCCGAGATGCCCTCCCGGCCGAGGGTGATCGCGCTCGACCCGAAGACGCTGGGCGACACGATGGCCGACGTGCGCACGGTGGCCGAAGCGACCGGCACGCGCCGTCAGGGGGTCGAGCTGGTGGCGCGGAGCGGGGGACGGATCGAGCGGGTCAGGCTGGCCGTGCAGGACGCCCGCCGCCCGCGGGTCGCGGCCCTTGAGTGGCTCGACCCGGTCTACGTGGCGGGCCACTGGACACCGCAGCTGATCGAGCTGGCCGGCGGCGAGGACGTCATGGGCTTCGCCGGCGAGCCATCCCGGCAGGTCTCCTGGCAGGAGGTCACAGCGGCCGAGCCGGAGGTCGTGGTGGTGATGCCCTGCGGCTACGACGCGCCCCGCGCCCACGACGAGGCGCTGGCTCATGCCGAGCGGCTGCGCGAGCTGCGGGCAGTCCGGATCTTCGCGGTCGACGCCTCGGCCTACTTCTCGCGGCCGGGCCCCCGCCTGGTCGACGGCCTCGAGCTGCTCGCCTCGCTGCTGCATCCGGGGCGCCTGGCCGGCCTCGCCCCGCAGGGACGCGGGATCGAGCTGGTGTCCTGAGTCAGAGATTCGTCGGCGTTTCCCGGCGCCTGCCCGCGCCTGACGCCCGCCGGGCGAGCTCAGCCTTCGGGGCTGAGCAGCCCCGGGATGCTGCCGGCGCCGACCGTTTCGACCTCGCTGGACTTGGCCGTCTCGATCGAGCCGACGACGGCGGCGACCGCGATCGCGGCGCAGGCGGCGTAGCCGAGCAGCCGGCCCCTTCGCGTCGGGCTGATCTGCAGGACCCAGGCGGCGAGCGCGCCGCCCAGCAGGCCGCCGATGTGACCGCCCCACGAGATCCCGGGCAGCGTGAAGCTGATGACGAGGTTGATCAGGATCAGGCCGCCGACGCCGCTCTGCATGATCGAGATCTGGCGGGCCCGCAGCTCGACCGCGGCGGCGCCCATCACGCCGAACACCGCCCCTGACGCGCCGACGGTCAGGGAATGGGGTGTGACGAGCAGGGCGCCGAACGAGCCGGTCAGCAGCGAGACGCCGTAGATCACGGCGAACCTGAGCCGCCCGATCGCGGGCTCGATCATCCTGCCCAGGACGTAGAGCACCCACATGTTGAAGCCGATGTGCAGCAGGTTCTCGTGCAGGAAGCCGCTGGTGACGATCCGCCACAGCTGTCCGTGAGCGACCCCCTGGCCTTCCAAGCCGGGCAGCGGGCTGCTGCCGAGCAGCGCGCCTTTCAGGTAGACCGAGTTCGAGACGCCGCTGCCGCTGATCGTGAAGGCGCCGCCGCCCTCGGCGATGAAGGCGATCACGTTGATCGCGATCAGCGCGTAGGTCACCTGCGGCACGGAGGACACGTCGCGCAGGCGCTTGACCGGGGTCTTCTGCCGCGCGCACTCGGGGCAGCGCATGCCGACCGGCGTGGTGGTCATGCAGTCCGGGCAGATCGGGCGGCCGCAGTTCGAGCACGACACACCGGTCTCGCGGGATGGATGGCGATAGCAGGTGGCCATGAGCGGGAGCAGAGCGTAGCCGTAGCGGCCGGCGCTCCCCGCCGGTGCGGTGGCGACGGCAGGGGCTCAGCGGTCGCCCAGCAGCCTGCGGGTCTCGCGCTCCACGTCGCGCCATCCCCGCTCGGCGGCCTCGCGCAGTGCCCCGAGGCTCGGCGGTGAGGAGCTGGTGCGTCGACGCGCCCGCAGCAGGATCAGGGCGGTCCCGGCGGCGCCCCCGACCACCACGGCCGCGGCGGGGCGGGCCCAGTTGCGCGGGTCGCGCATCGCCGAGAGCTCCCACGTCTCGAGCTCGTCGGCCGCCATCTCGGTGATGCTGGTCAGCGTGCTCTCGAGCCGCTCCACCAGGTCGGCCGGCGGCTCGACCGGCGCGAGCGCTTCGCGCAGCAGGCCCTCGAGGTTGGTCGCCGCCTCACTCATGCCCGCCCCCAGCAGCGGAGTCCGCCGGCCCCGGCGCGCGGCCGGCGGCGACACCTTCCTCGCGATCGCCGACGATCTCCTCGAGCTGCTTGATGGCGCGATGGATCAGCACCTTGGTGGCGCCGTCGGAGCGCCCCAGCGCGCGGGCGATCTCGCGATTGTCCATGCCCAGGGCGAAGCGCATGATCAGAGCCTCGCGGCGGTCGTCGGGGAGCATCGCGACGCCGTCCAGGACGCGGCTCAGCTCGTCCCTGCCCTCGACCAGCTGCTCGGTCGTGTGGGGGGCGGTGATCGTGGTCGTCTCGTCGATCGGCGAGGCGGGCTTGCGCGAGCGGTCCCGGTAGAGGTTGGCGGCCAGGTTGTGCGCGATGCGGATCAGCCAGGGACGGAGCGGACGCCCGTTCGATTCGCGCTGGGCGCGCTCGAAGTGGCGGTAGGCCTGCAGGAACGTCTGCTCGGTCAGATCCTCGGCGTCGTGGTGATTGCCGACCCGGTAGTAGGCGTAGCTGTAGACGTCGCGCAGATGCGCCCGGTAGAGATCCGAGAACTCCTCGTCGAGCTGAGCCTTGGGCTTCTGACTGACGTGTTCGGCCACTCATTGCACCCTACCCTCGTGTTGTGCCCGCAGCTAGGCGGCGCGGGATATCTCGCGCGGGCGGCTCTCCTGCGGTGACTCCACCGGCGCGGCGGCGGCGCCGCCCAGCCAGTCCCACTGCAGGCTCACACATGCCCAGATCCGTTCGGTGACAGCGCCGGCCAGCGCGGGTGAGCACTGCTCGACGGTCGGGTAGTGCAGCGGTCGGCCCACTCGCAGGCGGACCTTGCGCGGGCGGATCCGCCAGCCACGGCGGACCTCCTCGCTGCCCATCACGGCGACGGGCGCGACCGGAGCGCCGGTCTCGAGCGCGAGCCGACCGACGCCCCTGTGCGGGGCGCCGAGCGGCCCGGGACGGACCCGGGTGCCCTCGGGGAAGACGACGACGCAGTCGCCTCGTTCCAGGATCGTCCGGGCCGCGGCCATCGCGTCGCCGTCGCCGGTGCCGCGATCGACGGGGAACGCCCCGAGCGCATTGAGGATCCAAGCCTGCCAGCGCTTTTCGAACAGCTCCCGCTTGGCCATGTAGTAGACGGGCCGTTTGACCAGCGTGCCGATCACGAACGGGTCGAGGAAGCTGCGGTGGTTGGAGGCGAGCAGCAGCGGTCCGCTGCGGGGAAGGTGCTCGCGGCCGACCCGCTGCATGCGCAGGTAGACGAGGAAGATCGGGACGAGCAGAGCCCGCAGCGTCCAGTAGATGACCGGGTTGACACCGCGCTGCAGCGAGCGCTCGCGAAAGCCGCTGAGATCGACCTCTCCGGCCCCGGGCAGAGCCGAGGGCGAGTCGTCGCTTAGGGGGCTGAGCGCCATACCGGGAGTACACCGTCCCGGCGGAGTCCGTTACAGGCCTGCCGGGCCCCTCTCGGCCCCGTTCCGCGCGCCGTCGGACCGGCGGCTGCTCTCTCGCCCCGGCAGCTCGTGCAGCAGGCCTGGAGTGTCTCCCGACAGCACCCACCCGGCGTCGGTCGGGCGGACCAGCCCGCGCTTGGCGAGCGCGGTCAGCGCGCTCGTCACGGTCGGGCGCCGGGCGGCGG
>JBKQOO010000117.1:0-54397 GCA_052145475.1 Solirubrobacteraceae bacterium | reverse complement strand
GGTGCGCTGGTCGAGCGCGAGGCGCTCGTGGCGGCCCAGGCGGGTCCAGCCCGAGTACAGGCGTCTGAGGGGCCCCTCGGGCGCGTTCGAGCCGATCAGCGCCCACCAGCCCGACATCGCGCCCACGTACGCGATGCGGAAGTCCGTCGCGCTCTGCGGTTGGGGCCGGAACTCGGAAGGGTCCGCGCCGTAGCGGACCAGCTCGAGCTTGGCGCGCAGATCGGCCGGCTGGCGCTCGGCGACCAGCTCGAGGTTCGTCCTCGACACGTACACGGCTGCGTCGGCGGCCCGCACGTAGTAGTCCTCCAGCCAGCGCGCCAGCCGGTAGTGCAGGCGCGTCGGAAAGTGGGGATGCATGTCGGTGCACGTGGGCGAGTCGTCGAGGTTGAGGATCAGCGGCAGCCCCGTCAGCCGGCGCAGGACGACGCCGGCAAGCCCGGACGAGTAGGGCATCATGAACACGACGATCGCGTCATAGGCGTCCTCGCGCAGCGCGCGACGGCCTGCTCGGATGACGGGCACCAACCAGAAGATCGACTCGTCGGGCCACATGAACAGGTCCAGGAGCTTGTCGAGGCGCAGGCGGCGGATGCTCGCCAGCAGGCGCCTGGGCCGGCGGCTGGGGACCGTCCTCACGGTGACCGCGCTCGAGCCGTCTCCCTCGCTCTCGGTGAGGACCGTGATGTCCCAGCTGCCGCTGAGAGCCTCCAGCAGCTTGCCGGCCCGGATCGCGGTCGGCGTGGTCCGCGGCGCGAAGGACTGGGATATGCAGAGCAGCCGCCGGCGCACGCCGGGTGGAGAGCCGTCACGGCGGTGCTGGTCGCGGTGCTCGTCCATGCTGGTCTCCTGGGGCGTGACCCGGCCACAGCTTACCCGCCTCCATTACACTCGCCGCGATGTTCGGAGGCGCGACCACGATCCCCTCGCGCCCCAAGGTCGTGTTCGTGATGGGCGCGGGGCACAGCGGCAGCACGATCCTCGGCATCGCCCTCGGCAACTGCGCAGACTTCTTCTACGCCGGCGAGGTCGAGGAGTGGCTGGTCAACTCCGGATTGCCGTCCTGGGCGGACGAGCCGCGCAGGCGCTTCTGGCAGGCCGTGGCCGGCGCCGTCGACGGCGCGGACATGTTCGGCAGCGAGGCGGCGCGCACGATCGAACGCTCGTCCGCGGTCCTGCGCTGCGACCGTTGGCGTGCCCGTCGCCGGTTGCTGCCTCGCTATCGGCGCGTGACCGAGGAACTGCTGCAGGCGATCTCCGGCGCCGCAGGCGCGAGCCACGTCGTGGACACCTCGCACTTTCCGCTGCGCGCGCGAGAGCTCATGAAGCTCGAGGGCATCGACCTCTACCTGGTCTTCCTGGTGCGTGACCCGCACGGCGTGGTCGACTCGAACCTGCGCGAGCTCAAGCCCCACGAAGTGGCCGAGCGGCGCCTGCGCACCGTCGCGGTGAACATCGGCCTGTGGCTCACGCTGTTCCTCTCGGCGGTCGTGTTCCTGCGCCAGCGTCGTGACCGCAGGCTGTTCGTCCGCCACGAGTCGTTCGTGCGTGACCCCGAGGGGGTCCTGCGCCAGATCCTCGAGATGGTCGGCTCACAGGCCCCCCTTCCAGATCTCGGCGCGCTGCGGATCGGCGCTCCGCTGGAGGGCAACAGGCTGATACGCACCGACACGATCGCGCTCGACCGCCGCGCGCCCAAGGTCGAGCGCTCGTCCTGGCTGACCACGGTGCTGCAGGCGCCCTGGGAGGCGGTGCTGGCCAGGATGCGTCCGGCGGCGGCGGCGGGCGCGCCGGGGCCGCGCCCGTGCTGAGGCGACGCGCGGTCGGCTGGCTCTCGCGCCGGCTGGAGCGGCCGGAGCTGCTGGCCGCCTTCTATCCCGGGGCACGCCAGGCCTGGCGCGAGGAGCTGGCGATCAGGGCGACGCTCGCGGCGACCCTGCGCAGCGACTCGACCTACGTCGACATCGGCACCAACCGCGGCCAGCTGCTGGCCGAGGCGGTGCGCACCGCGCCGGCCGGGCACCACATCGCCTTCGAGCCGATCCCGGCCCTTGCCGCCGAGGTGACCGCCTCGTTCCCGCAGGTCGACTGCCGCCCGCTGGCGCTGGGCGCCGCCCCCGGAACGGCCGACTTCTGCCACTTCCGCAAGCTGGACGGCTGGAGCGGGCTGCGACGTAGCCCCCAGATCAGCGACGAGCAGGGCGACCCGGAGATCCTCAGCGTGCGCGTCTCCACGCTGGATGCCGAGCTGGCGGGCGTGCAGCCGGCGCTCGTCAAGATCGACGTCGAGGGAGCCGAGCAGGCCGTGCTGGACGGGGGCCGCACCGTGCTCGCCGAGGTCAGGCCGCTGATCGTCTTCGAGCACGTCGCTGCGGCGGCCGAGCTCTACGACACCTCCTCGGCGTCGCTCTGGGACCTGCTGTCCCAGCTCGGCTACGAGATCCTCGAGGCGACCGGCGGCGCACCGGTGACGCGCTCGGCGTTCGGCGCGAACCCGAGGATCGTCAACTGGCTGGCCCGCCCGAAGGCGCCGGACGGGCGCTGAGGGGCGCTCCGCGCCGTGCGGACCTCGCCCCCGGTCCGTCGCAGCCGCGGCCTATTCCGATTCGGCGGGGGTGACCGTCAGCTCGAACGGTTCGCTCCTCGCGCCGAGCATCTCCAGTCCGGGAGGGACGGCGATCCGGACCCGATAGCTGCCGGGTCGATGGAAGGCGTACTGGATCGAGTAGCTGGACCCCTGACCGACGCTGCCCGTGGCCAGCACGCGGTAGTGGATGCCCGCCGGGGTGCCCGAGCCGGATTCCGCTTCCAGGTGCACGATCTGTCCCGCCGGCGCCGGGGCCACGGTGCCCGAGAACGTCGCCTGTTCCCCTACGGCGACGGCGCTGGGGGCGCTTGGGAGGGCGAGCGCGTAGGTGACCCCGACGAACAGCTCGCTCGAGCTCGCGCTCGCGCTGCGGACCCGGTAGACCGTGTTCCGCAGCGGGGTGACTTCGAAGCTGTAGGCGCCGCCTGCCTGACTCGTGCCGCTCGCCACCGTGACGAAGTGCGCGCCGGCGCTGCGGGCGAGCAGCGTCAGCGCCTGCCCGACCGGGCCGCCGGCGGTGCCGCTGATCGTCGTCGGCTGTCCCGACACGTCAGGATCGGCTGCGGCCTGGATCGTGAGCAGCGGGCTCTGCACCTGCACGATGTCGTAGGTCAGCGGTTCGGTCGAGTAGGACCCCTCTCCCCGTAGGTGCACGACCGCGCGCACGCTGACCTCGCCGGGCCTGTGGAAGCCGCGGCTGATCGAGAAGCGGCCTTCTTCGTCGAGCAGCCCGAAGGCGATCGTGTGCCAGCGTTCGCCTGTCGCCAGGTAGCGGCGCTGGAGTGCCACGCGGGCGCCGCTCGAAGCCGGTGCGACGCTGCCGCTGAAGGTGAAGCGATTGCGGATGCCCCTGCCGACGGCTGCGCGCTCGGCCAGCTGGGTGCCGGCGGTCGCGGGACCGTCGAGGGTGAGGACGGGCGTCACGTCGACGACCGCGCGCGCCTGGTGCGCGCCGGTGGCGCGGACGACGAACACGCTGTCGGCGGTGAGCGGGGCGGTGGTCAGCCCGTAGTCCCCTTCGCTGTCGGTGCTCGCGGTTCCCGCTTCGGCCAGCGTGGCACCGGCGCCGCGCTGGCGCTGGTAGACGGTGATCGTCTCGCCCGCCGGGATGGTCGTCCCTTCGCAGCTGAGCCGGCCACTGAGCGTGACGGCTTCGCCCGCGGCCACGGCGCCCTGCGAGGCCTGTACGGTGAGGCTGCAGCGGCCACGGCCACCACTGCGTTCCTGCGGAGCGCCCGCGGAGGGCTGTTCCCCGACGGGGCCGGATCCCGCGCCTCCCGGGGCGGAGGGTTCGATGGATTCGACGAGGGCGCGCGAGCGGCGTGCCGACGCCGAGGCGGGGATCGCCAGTCCCACGAGGAGCGACGCGAGGGCGAGCACGGTCGGGGTCCTGCGAGCAACATTGAGCAAGATCTGTTCTCCGGAGGGTCGGCGGGGGACTGGTGACGCTATCGGCCCTCCTCCCGTGCAGCTTGAGCGTAGCGCTTCATCGGCGCGCGGCAACGGCCAGCGGTGATCACTATGTTTGGGCCGATGTGCGGGATCGCGGGGAGTACGGATGACCCTGATGCGCGCGCGGTCCGCACGATGTGCGCGACCCTGCGTCACAGGGGCCCGGATGACGAGGGCGTTCACACGGACCCCTCGACCGGTCTGAGCATCGGCATCAGGCGTCTGGCGATCATGGACGTGGAGGGTGGACACCAGCCGCTGTGCAACGAGGATCGCTCGGTCTGGGTCGTCTGCAACGGCGAGATCTACAACCATCCCGAACTGCGCGAGCAGCTCCGGGCGCTCGGGCACAGCTTCGCGACCGGCTCGGACACCGAGGTGCTGGTGCATCTCTATGAGGAGTACGGGGAGGAGCTCGTTCACGCGCTCGACGGCATGTTCGCGTTCGCGCTCTGGGACGAACGGCGGGGACGCCTGATCCTTGCTCGCGACCGCTTCGGTGAGAAGCCGCTGTTCGTCCACGAGCGTGGCGGTGAGCTGCTGTTCGCCTCCGAGGTCGGCGCCCTCGTGGCGGCCGACCCGGGCCTGCGCGAGCTGGACTCCGCCGCGATCGACGCCTTCTTCGTGTTCGCCTACGTGCCGGGCCCGGGGACGATCGTCCCAGGCGTGCGCCAGTTGCCGCCCGGGCACATGCTCGTCTGGGAGCGAGCGGGTGGCGGGCGCGAGCGCGCCTGGTGGACGCCCGGCGAGGAGAGTCCGGCGCCGCGGGAGAGCTTCCCGTCCGTGCTCGCGGAGACGCGCCGACTGTTCGAGACCTCGGTTCGCAGGCGCATGATCTCCGACGTGCCGCTGGGCGTGTTCCTCAGCGGCGGGGTCGACTCGACGCTGGTCGCCCTCGCGGCTGCGAAGGCCTCGTCGGAGCGACTGCAGACGTTCACGGTCGGCTACGACGTCGGCTCGGTCAGCGAGACCGAGCAGGCGCGCCGCACGGCCGCATACCTGGGCAGCGAGCACCACGAGGTCATACTCGGCGAGAGCGAGGTGGCCTCTCTGGCGCCGCGGTTGCTGGCGAGCGTCGATCAGCCGCTCGGCGATCGCGCCCTGTTGCCGCTGAACGTCCTGTCGGAGTTCGCGCGCCCGCGCGTGACCGTCGCGCTGGGCGGCGAGGGAGCGGACGAGCTGTTCGGGGGCTATCCGCGCTACCGGTGGCTGGAGCGATCCGCCGGCCTGCAGCGAGCGCTGCCCGCCGCGGCCCGCTCGCCGATGGCGGCGCTGCTGCGCGCCGGGGCCCAGCTGGGTGGACGCGGCGAGCGGGCCTCCCGCCGGCTCGGAACCGCGCCGCTGCTCGAGCGCAACCTCGACTGGGTGACGGCCGAACGGCGCCGCAGTCGCAGCGAGCTCTACGGGCCGCGCTTGAACGAGCTGGATCGAGAGCGCGTCCAGCGCGAGCTCGGCGCCCGCGCCGGCGAGCTCGACGGCGGTCCGACCGTGCGCTGGCTGATGCACCTGGACCAGGTCCACTACCTGCCCGACGACGTGCTGTTCAAGACCGACCGCGCCGGGATGCTGGCCTCGCTGGAGATCAGGACGGTCTTCCTGAGCAGGGAGCTGGCGGACTTCGCGGCCTCGCTCAGCACGGCGACGCATCTTGGCGGCGGAGGCAAGGCCCTCCTGCGCGCGATGCTCCCCGACGGCCTGATCCAGACCTCGCGCCTCGGGCGCTACCGCAAGACGGCCTTCCGGGTGCCCGCCGCGGAGTGGCTGCGCGGCCCGCTCGCGGAGACGATGCGCGAGCAGTTGCGCCGGGGCGTGATCTACTCGGAGGGCTACTTCGACCGACACGTGGCCGAGCGCCTCGTGCGGGAGCACGCCGCGCGGGTCAGCGACCACAGCGACCGCCTGTGGCCCCTGCTCTCGCTGGGATTGTGGGCGGATCGCTTCTGCGGGCTCGATGGCAGCTAGGCCGCGCCTGCTGATCCTGACGCCGGACTACCCTCCGGGACCGGGCGGCATCCAGCTGCTCAGCGAGCGGCTGGCATGCGGTCTGCAGGGGTTCGACACGCGCGTGCTGGCGCTGAGCGTTCCGGGGGCCGCCCAATTCGATGCCGCCAGTCCCGTCCCCGTTCACCGGGTGGGCGCGCCCGCGCTGGCGCACTCCGGGCGCGTGGCGCTCCTGAACGCGGTCGCGGCGGGGCAGGCGCTGCGGTTTCGTCCGAACGTCACGCTCAGCATGCACGTGGTCACCAGTCCCGCGGCGGCGGCGATCTGTCGTGTGAGCGGTGCCCGCACAGCGCAGTACTTCCACGCGGAAGAGATCGGCGCCCGCCCGCGCCTGGCCAGGTTCGCGGCCGAGACCGCCGACCTGGCGATCGCGGTCAGCGGCTACACGGCCGGGCTGGTGCGCGCCACGGGCGCCGAGCCGAGGGACATCGCCGTGATCCCGAACGGCGTCGATCTCCCGCCTGACACGGCAGCAGAGCCCTGTGAGCGCCCCACATTCCTGACGATCGCCCGCATCCAGGAGCGCTACAAGGGCCACGACGTGCTCGTGCGGGCGCTGGCCCTGGTGCGCGCGAAGGTCCCGGAGGTGCAGTGGGTCGTGATCGGCGACGGGTCGCTGCGCGCCGGCGTCGAGCAGTTGGCACGCTCCTACGGCGTATGGGACTCGTGCCGCTTCCTCGGCACGGTGTCCGACCGCACGCGCGATCAGTGGCTGCGCCGGACCTGCCTGCTGGCGATGCCGAGCCGGCTGCCCGCAGCCGGCCAGGCCGGCGAGGGCTTCGGCATCGTGTTCCTCGAGGCCGCCGCCCATGGCAAGCCTGTCGTCGCCGGCAACGTGGGGGGCGCCCTGGATGCCGTCCTCGACGGCGAGACGGGGCTGCTGGTCGACCCGACCGAGCCGGTGGCCGTGGCCGAGGCGATCACGCGCCTGCTGAGCGATCCGGACCTTGCCCTGCGACTCGGAACGGCCGGCCGGGCCCGGGCCGAGCTCCATAGCTGGCCCGCCACGTGCGGCCGGGTCGAAGCGGTGCTGCTGGGGCTGCTGTCCTCGAGTGCCGACGCGTCCAGCCGCGCGGGCGCCTCCGCCCAGCCGGGCCGATGAAGGTCCTCTATGTCAACCACACGGCCGCGATCAGCGGCGGCGAGCGCTCTCTGCTCGAACTGCTCGCGGCCCTTCCCGAGGATCTGCAGGCTCGCGTTGCCGCGCCCGCCGGGCCGCTTCGGGATGCGGTGCTCGACCTGTCGGTGCCGGTGACCCCGATCACCGGCACCGCCGGGAGCCTCCGGCTGCACCCGCTTCACACCCCTCGCGCGCTGGCCGAGATGGCGAGGGCGGCCGTCCAGGTTCGCAGCGCGGCCAGCCGGATGGGCGCCGACATCGTGCACGCCAACTCGATCCGGTCGGGGATCGTCACGGCGCTCGCCCCGATGGGCGGGGTCGCCAGCGTGGTTCACGTCCGCGACTGCCTGCCCGCGGGCGCGGTGTCCAGCGCGACGCTGCGCCTGATCGCGGCGAGGGCCACGACGGTCGTCGCGAACTCGCGCTACACGGCGGCCTCCGTGACGGCCGCGGCGCCGCGGGCGCAGGTCGAGGTCGTGCACAACGGGGTCGACCTGGCGCGGTTCGACCCAGCCAGGATCGGGCGCGAGGCGGCTCGGCTGCGGCTGTCGAGCATCGACGGGTTCCAGGCGGACCGCCTGCTGCTCGGCGTGGTCGCGCAGCTGAGCCCCTGGAAGGGCCAGGACACCGCGATCGAAGCGCTGTCGCTGCTGCGCCGGCAGGGCATCGACGCGCACCTGCTGCTGATCGGCTCTGCCAAGTTCGTGGCGGCATCGACCCGTTACGACAACGAGGCCTACCTGCGGCGCCTGCACGAGCTGGCCGACTGCGCCGGCCTGGGCGATCGCGTCTCGTTCCTGGGCGAGCGTGAGGACGTGCCGGAGCTGATCCGCGCACTCGACCTGCTGCTGCTGCCCTCCTGGGAGGAGCCGTTCGGGCGCGCTGTCATCGAGGCGATGGCGCTCGAGGTGCCCGTGCTGGCCACCAACGTCGGCGGGCCGGCCGAGATCGTCGAGGACGGCGTGCAGGGTCTGCTGCTGGCGCCGCGACGCCCCGAGGCCTGGGCCGAGGCGGCCGGCGCCCTGGCGGCCGATCCCGAGCGCCGCGTCCAGATGGGCCGCGCCGGCCGCCGGCTCGCCGAGCAGCGTTTCGGCCTCGAGCATCTCGTCAGGGCGATGGGCGACGTCTACGAGCGCGCGCTCCAGAAGCTTGCAAAGCGCGGTCGAACTCCCTAACTTTTGCCTGCGCGCACGATGGAGGGGACGCACGGGGCGCAGAATTGCCACATGCGCGCATCGGGACAACGCGAGAATCCAGCAAGGATGCAATCCACCTACCACCTCTCGCATCTGCGCACCCTCGAGTCCGAGGCGATTCACGTGATGCGCGAGACCGTTGCGGAATTCGAGCGCCCCGTGCTGCTGTTCAGCGGAGGCAAGGACTCGATCGTGCTGCTGCGACTCGCCGAGAAGGCGTTCCGCCCGGCGCCCTTCCCGTTCCCGGTGATGCACGTGGACACCGGGCACAACTTCCCCGAGGCGATCGAGTTCCGCGACCGGCGCACCGAGGAGCTGGGCGAGCGGCTGATCGTGGCCTCGGTCGAGGACTCGATCCGTAGCGGGCGCGCCGTCGAGCCGACGGGACCCCGCGCCTCGCGCAACGGCCTGCAGACGATCACGCTGCTGGACGCGATAGCCGAGCATCGCTTCGACGCCGCCTTCGGCGGCGCGCGCCGCGACGAGGAGCGCGCCCGGGCCAAGGAGCGGATCCTGTCCTTCCGCGACGAGTTCGGGCAGTGGGAGCCCCAGAAACAACGCCCCGAGGTATGGAGCCTCTACAATGGCCGCATTCACAAGGGCGAGCATGCTCGGGTGTTTCCGATCTCGAACTGGACCGAGCTGGACGTGTGGCAGTACATCGCGGAGGAGGACCTGGAGGTGCCCTCGATCTACTTCGCCCACGAGCACGAGGTGTTCGAGCGCGACGGCATGCTGTATGCGGTCAGCCCCTTCACGGAGATGATCGACGGTGAGGTGGCCTTCTCGGCGCGGGTCCGCTACCGGACCGTCGGCGACATGAGCTGCACCGGCGCGGTCGAGTCGGACGCGGCCACGATGGCCGAGGTCGTCGCCGAGATCGCCGCGACCGAGGTGACCGAGCGCGGGCAGACACGGGCCGACGATCGCGTGACCGAGGCCGCGATGGAGGATCGTAAGCGGCAGGGATACTTCTGATGGGTGCCGGAGCGGGAGACGCGCGCGGCAACGGAGCGCTCCGCGCGGTCGCGGGGACGATCGAGGGCGAGAGCGCCGCAGAGGTCTTCCGGCGCCTGGCGGACCGTCCGGCCGACCTGCTGCGGTTCGCGACGGCAGGCTCGGTCGACGACGGCAAGAGCACGCTGATCGGGCGCCTGCTCTACGACTCCAAGCAGGTCCTGGCCGACCAGCTCGCGCACGTCGAGCAGGCCAGCCAGCGCAAGGGCCAGGACTTCCTCGACCTGTCGCTGCTGACCGACGGGCTGCGGGCCGAGCGGGAGCAGGGCATCACGATTGACGTCGCCTACCGCTACTTCGCCACGGCTCAGCGCAGGTTCATCATCGCCGATACGCCGGGCCACGAGCAGTACACGCGCAACATGGTCACCGGCGCCTCGACCGCTGACCTCGCGATCGTGCTGGTCGACGCGCGCAAGGGCGTGATCGCGCAGTCCAAGCGTCATGCCTTCATCAGCTCGCTGCTCGGGATCCCGCACGTGGTCGTGTGCGTCAACAAGATGGACCTGGTCGACTTCCAGGAGGGCGTGTTCGACGAGATCGTCGAGGACTTCGACCGCTTCGCCGCACGGCTGGAGCTGCCCGACGTGACCTTCATCCCGATCTCGGCGCTGCTGGGCGACAACGTCGTCGAGCGCTCCGAGGCGATGCCCTGGTACCAGGGGCCGCCGCTGCTCTATCACCTCGAGCACGTGCACATCGCCTCGGATCGCAATCTGATCGACGTGCGCTTCCCCGTCCAATGGGTGATCCGACCGGGTGGGCGGGCCAAAGATTCATCGCTGTCCGACTACCGCGCCTACGCCGGCCAGGTGGCCGGCGGGATCATGCGCCCGGGCGACGAGGTCGTCGTGCTTCCCGGCGGCCAGCGCTCGACGATCGCCGGGATCGACAGCTTCGACGGCCCGGTCGAGGAGGCTTTCCCGCCGATGTCGGTCTCCGTGCGCCTGGCCGACGACATCGACGTCGGGCGTGGCTCGACGATCGTGCGCACCCACAACCAGCCGACGGTCTCGAACCGCTTCGAGTGCCTGGTCTGCTGGATGTCCGAGCAGCCGCTGCAGCCGGGACGGCGCTACATCGTCAAGCACACCACCCGCACGGCGATGGTCGGGAAAGTCGAGGTCCGCTACAGGATCGACGTCGAGAGCCTGCGGCGCGAGGAGGACGTGAGCACCCTGGACCTCAACGACCTGGCGCGGGTGCACATCGAGCTCAGCTCGCCGCTGGTGTTCGACTCCTACCGTCGCAACCGCGTCACGGGCAGCCTGATCATGATCGACGAGGCGACCAACGACACGGTCGCCGCGGGCGTGATCCTCGACACGGAGGTCGAGGAGGACGATGCGCGCTCCGGCTCCGAGCGCAGCCCGAACGTGCGCTGGCAGGGATCGCGGGTGACCCGGGATCGCCGCTGGCAGGAGCTGGGGCACGGCGGCGCAACGCTGTGGTTCACCGGGCTCCCGGGAGCGGGCAAGTCGACGGTCGCGGCGGCCGTCGAGGAGCGCCTGCTGGAGCTGGGTCGGCCGGCGTTCCTGCTCGACGGGGACAACCTGCGGCACGGTCTAAACGGCGATCTCGGCTTCGACGAAGTGGCCCGCACCGAGAACGTCCGTCGCACCGCCCACGTGGCGAGGCTGCTGGCGGAGTCGGGCACGGTCGCGCTGGTGAGCCTCGTCAGCCCCTACGCCGCCGATCGCAAGACCGCGGCGGCGCTCCATGCGGCCGACGAGCTCGACTTCTTCGAGGTCTTCGTGGACGCGCCGCTGGAGGTCTGCGAGCAGCGTGACCCGAAGGGCCTGTATGCACGGGCGCGAGCGGGCGAGCTGGCCGGCATGACCGGCGTCGGCGCCCCCTACGAGCCGCCCTCCGATCCCGACCTGACGCTGGGCAGCGGCGGGGAAACGGTGGATCAGGAGGTCGAGCGCGTGATGGCGCTGCTGAACGCCCGCGGCATCATCTGAGCGCGTCGCGGCGCAACCGGGCGAGCGCGCTCGCCGGCGCGCTACGTCGTCTTCTTGTGCTTCGTGCCGGTCGTCTTTGGCGCGCGGATCAGCACGTCGTTGCTGTGCCCCGAGACCAGCGGGCCCTTGGGCATCGAGACATAGGCCCGGTAATGGAACGTGCCGCTGAGCTTGACGACGAGGCTGAACCGCGAGAAGCTGGAGCGCGCGCGCTTGAGTGCCGCGGTCCCGACCGTGCGGGCCCTGGGGCCGCTGCGCTTGCTGCCCGGCTTCTGCGGTTCGAGCAGCTGGATCGCCACGCCGGCGGCGCCGGTCCCGGCAGGCGTCACGGTCCCGTACAGGCGGTACAGCCCGCTCTTGCCGGCGCGGACGTGCAACACGATCCGCGGCGATACGTGCACCGTCATGATCGGGCTGTAAAGCGGACGCGTGGCAACGGTCAGGACGCGGAACTCGGTGTTGCGGGTGAGGTGGGCGACCTCGAACAGGAAGCTGCCGGTGCGGCCGGAGAGGACCGTGCCGCCGAGGGTCGCGAACGGACCGGTGAAGGGGAAGGGGGTTGCCTGCAGCGAGAGCGGGAGATTTGCGTTGCCTTTGCCGGTGAGGCTCCCGGTCAGTTCGGCCGTTCCGCCGTAGGAGACGGTGATCTGGCTTTCCTTGCCCTTGCCGACCGAGAAGGCGAGCCTGTCGGACTTCAGGCCGGTGAAGCTCTTGTCTCCGCCGGGGACCAGCGTCGGCACGCCGCTGGCGTTCGTGTAGGTCAAGAGGATCCGGTAGTGGTAGCCGGCGAGCAGACCGGTCACCGGCTGGCCGACCTTGATCGGCTTGTCGTTCGGGACGGCGGTGACCGTCGCCGGTTTTGTCTGCGAGCCGTAGGCGACGGTCGGGCCGTACTGGAAGACGTAGCTCGCGCTGGCCACGCCGTTCAGCTTGATCACGCCCTCGAGCTGGGCGCTGGTGCCGCGCGCATGTGTCGCGCCCTCGGTGGTGACCGACGGTCCCGTCGAGGCGGCCACGGCGGCCGTGCAGCAGACCACTGCGAGAATCGAGGCGAGGCCGATCACGGCCGGTCTCCTGCTCGCGCTGCCGATCGCTCTCATGCCCTGCCGGCCTCCCTGTTCTCGCTGGCTGTCAACTGTACGGGGTGGGCGCGCACGTGCCGAGTCGCGGCGAGCGCAGCCTCCCAGGTCCATAACCCGAGAGCACGCCTTTCGTTGCGGTCCGGGGGGAGCGCGGCAGGTGGCGGCCCGGCCGCCGGTATGAGGGCTCGGAGGGAGCCCTCCCCCCAAGCCCATAAACATGATACAATTAGTGAGGATTGCGGTTCGCTCCATCACCCCTCGACCTGGAGACGCCATGGCTCTACTGCTGATCATCCCGGCCTGGATCATGCTTCTGGTGCTGGTCACGGGGCTGTGCTCCGCCGCCCGGCGGGGCGACGAGGAGACGCCCGCGCACGCTCGGGCGCAGCGGCAGGCGTACCTGCCCGGCGGACGTCCCGCGCCGTCGGCTGAGGAGCATGGCGCTCGCACGCCGCAGGTCGCCGCGTCGTCCGATGGCGCTGCCGCGTCGAGGCGGCGCGTCGAGATCGCGGCCTGACGCTCAGCCGGAACCGCTCTCGCCCGCTTTCACAAGATGGTCACGCCGCGGCGCGCGGGGACCCCGACCATTGTGGCAAGCTCCTGCCAGCCGCGCGGCGGCGCCTGCCGTGACGGTGTGGTCAATCGGACCAGGGCGCAAACGGGAAGGTGGCCATCCTGTCCACAGAGTCGATCACCGGCGCGTCGTCTCCGGTCCGTCCGGCCGATGGGCAGTGCACGAACTGCGGAGCGCCGCTGGCAGCCGACCAGCGCTACTGCCTGGAGTGCGGTGAGCGACGGGCCAGCGTAAGCGACTTCCTGAGATCCGGGCCCCCCGCGGCCACCTCGCCGCCGGCGTCCCCGCCCGGATCCTCGCCGCCGAGCGCGAGCCCCGGTGGCTCCGGGTCCCGCAACAACGCGCTCAGCCTGCTCGCCGGCGTCGGCGTGCTGCTGCTCGCGATGGGGGTGGGCGTGCTGATCGGGCGCTCGAGCAGCTCGGCGCGCCCGAGCGCCCCGGCTGCGCAGGTCGTCACCATCGGTGGCGGGACGGGGACCGGCACAGCGACGGGCGGCGAAGAATCCTTCAGCGGCGATTGGCCGTCGGGCACCAAGGGCTACACGGTGCAGCTGCAGACGCTTCCCCAGACGGGGACGACGGTCGCGGCGGTCGACCAGGCCAAGAGCGCCGCCACGACCAAGGGAGCGGCCGCGGTCGGCGCGCTGAAGTCCGAAGAATTCTCGAGCCTGACGCCGGGCAGCTATGTGATCTACTCGGGCGTCTACCACAAGCGGGGCGAAGCGGAGAAGGCGCTTCCCGGTCTGAAGAAGAGCTTTCCCGGCGCGAAGGTGATCGAAGTGTCCGAAGGGGCCTCGAGCGGCGCGAGCTCGAGCAACTCGAAATCGAGTGGGGGCGAACCGAGCAGCAGCGGCGGCAGCGTCACGAAAAAAGCCGCCTCCCCCAGCGTCCTGGAAGGCCTCGAACACGCGAAGGGCAAGAGCTACGTCGAAAAGTCCAAGAACCTTCCCGACGTCGTCTCGACGGGCTAGGCGATGAGGATCCTGCCAGAGCACAGCGAGTCACCCAGGGCCCCGGCGAGCCCGGCCCCGATGCAGACTCCCGGCGCGGGGCCGGGAGCCCCGACGGGGGAGGCGGCGTCAGAGCTGCGTCGCCGTCGCAACGCCCTTGCCGAGCAGGTGACGGAACTCCACTGGGACCTCGGTGGCCTCGCCTACGAGATGGCGATCCGCGACCACTTCCGGCTCGACGTGCTGGTGCGCCGTGCGGCGATCCTCCAAGAGCGGGACGGCGAACTGGCGGAGGTGGAGCGGCTGCTGCGGATGGAGGAGGCCGGGGTCGCCGGCACCTGTCCGGCGTGCACGGCTCCGCACAGCCGTGGCGCCCTGTACTGCTGGCAGTGCGGCACCGTGCTGATGGAGCGCCTGCCGAGCGAGGCGCTGCCCGCGCCGGACTCCTCGACGGCGGTGATGGACGCCCTGCTCGCGCCGCCGGAGGCGCTCCCGGGCGGCGACGAGTAGACGCGCCGGATGAGTGCTCCCCGGCGATGCGAGAGCTGCGACGCTCCTCTTGCCGACGACCAGCGCTACTGCCTGGCGTGTGGAGCGCGAGCGGGCGCCCCGGACGCGCAGCTGACAGAACTGCTGGGGCGCGTCTCGGACGCCTCCAAGCAGGCGCCCGAGGCTGCCGCGCAGACGCCCACCGCCCCGCCTCCCGCAGCCGAGCCGATCCTGCGGCTGCCCAGCCCGCTGATCTCGGCGCTGCTGGTGGCGACGTTCGTCGGCTTCGGCGCTCTGCTGGGCAACGCGGGGGCGGGGGCGGGCAGGCCGACAGAGGCGAGCCCCGCCCTGAAGCTGATCGTGCCGCATCACGCCGCTGCAAGCGCGACGGGAGCCGCGAGTCCCTCGAGCGGCGGCTCGGAACCGAGCTCCCCGGCGCCTGAATCCTCGCCTGAATCGACGCCCGCCGCCGAACCCGCGCCGGCGAGCAAGCCCTCGACCGCCGCGAGCAGCACGAAGCAGAAGGAAGCACAGGCGGGTGAAAAGGAAACGGAAGCGTCGAAAGAAACGGCCTCGGGCTCGGGTTCGAGCGCCGCGGCGAAGCTCTCGGACATCAAGCATGTGTTCCTGATCGTGCTGGGCGACCAGGCCTACGCCGAGGACTTCGGGCCCGAATCCCCCGACCACTACCTGGCGCACACGCTCGAGGCCAAAGGGGAGCTGCTGCTGCGCTACGACGCGATCGCGCACGAGCAGCTGCCGAACGGCATCGCGCTGCTCAGCGGGCAGGGCCCCACGGCACAGACGGCCGCCGACTGCCCGACCTACAGCACCCTCGCCCCTGCAACCGCGGGCGCCGACGAACAGGTCCTGGGCGAAGGCTGCGCATACCCCGCCTCGGTCGCGACGATCGCAGGGCAGCTGGCGGCGAAGCACCTGGGCTGGAGGGCATACGTGCAGGGGATGGACGAAGCCGGCGGAGTCCCCGGTGCCTGCGCGCACCCGAGCCCTGGTGAAGCCGACGCGAGCTTCGCCTCGGGTCCCTACGCGACCTACAGGAACCCGTTCGTGTACTTCGGCTCGATCACGCAGTCGCCCAGCTGCCAGGGCGACGACGTCGGACTCGACCGGCTCAAGGCGGACCTGTCGGGGTCGGAGAAGAGCACGCCGAGCCTCTCCTACATCGTCCCGGATCGATGCCAGGACGCCGACTCGACCCCGTGTGCCCCGGGCGCCGTGGCCGGCGCCGGCGATGCCGCCGGCTTCCTGGAAGCGGTCGTTCCCGAGATCCTCGCCTCGAAGGCCTACAAGAAGGACGGTCTGCTCGTGATCACCGCCGCCGAGGCCCCGTCGAGCGGCGAACTGGGCGACTCGAGCTCGTGCTGCGGGCAGCCCGCCTATCCGAACTACACGGCCAGCGGCCTGCGCCACGGCGGCGGCACGGTCGGGGCGCTGCTGCTCTCGCCGCTGGTCAAAGGCGCCACGACGGCGCAGGAACCGTACAACCACTTCTCACTGCTGCGCACGATCGAGGACGTCTTCGGGCTGCGCCACCTCGGCTATGCGGCGCTTCCCGCCGTCAAATCGCTCAGCACGTCGCTGCTGAACGGCACGGCAAAGGGCTGAGCGCGACCGGCGGGTCGCTGCGCTAGACCCCGGCGAGCTCGCGATAGGTCACCGCGGAGCGGTGCCGGGCGCGCTGCAGGACCCACTCGAGGGCCAGCATGTGACGAGGGTGGCGCAGGTCGGCCGGGTGCAGGTCGAGTCGCAGCGTGGCGGTCGGCAGCATCGCCCCGGCCCGGACCATGGGCGGCGAGAGCGCCCGCGCGAACGGGCCGCCCGCGGTGAGGATGAAGGCCGGCGCGAGCGGCGTCCCGGCAGACCCGGAGGCCGTGACGGCGCGATGTACCCGCAGCAGGTCCGCCCACCAGCTGAAGCGCAGGGCCATCGCACGGCGCAGGGCCGCCGTGTACGCGTAGGCGGGGGCGACGAACCCGTCGGGCTCGATCCCGGCCAGCTTCATCACCCGCCAGCCGGCATTGACGGCCCGCCTGGTCTCGTCCCCGTCCAGGCCGACGAACTCCCCGGGGCGATGGCCGAGCACGGCTCTGGCGGATCCGAGGCGCCGCGCGCTGACGTGCTGGAAGCCGTGCTGGGCGATCGAGTCGCCGGCCTGCCGGCGCTCGCCCAGCCAGCGCACCATCTCGGGCGAGCGCTCGCCGACGGGGTGCAGATCGCGGGCCGGGATGACGAGCAGCGTGACGCGGTCGACACCGTGATCGTCGAGCCAGTCCCGCATCACGGCGCAGCGCTCGTAGGTCGCCGGCTCGATGCCGTGCAGTGCCACGGCGATCGTACGACCGGCGTCCCTTGATGAATGCTTCGACATGCTCCCTCTCGTTCTCGTTTCCCCGTCTGGCCGGCGTTCCCGTGAAACTCCTGTGAACCCGCGCCGCTAGGCGGCGCGCTCGCCACGGGCCCTCGACGCCGCCGCTCCGCCCAGCGCGCGCCTGTATCCGTCCCCGAGCAGGGCCAGCGTCCGCTCCCACGTCCTGGCCTTGGCGGCGCGCAGGCCCGCCGCGGCGAGGGCCCGGCGCCGCAGCGGCGAGCCGGCGAGCTCGACGACGGCCTGCGCCAGCGCCGCGCAGTCCGGCGGGCACAGCAGCCCGGTGACGCCGTCCTCGATCAGCGAGAGCGGGCCGCCGGCGGCGACGGCCACGACGGGCAGCCCGCTGGCCTGAGCCTCGAGGATCACCTGGCCGAACGTGTCGGTCGCGCTGGGGAACAGGAACAGGTCCGCCTCGGTGTAGGCGCGGGCGAGATCCGCGCCCTCCAGCCACCCCAGGAAGCTTGCGTGCTCTCCCAGGCGCGCCGCCAGACTCTGCTGCTCGGGACCGCCGCCGGCCAGCACGAGGTGCAGCCGCGGGTCGAGCGCGCGCGCCGCCAGGAAGGAGTCGGCGAGCAGGTCGACTCCCTTCTCGCGGGTGATCCGCCCCGAGTAGAGGACGTTGACGGGGCCGTCGGCCGGTGCCGGATCGCGGGGAAGGGGCGCGAAGCGGGAAGTGTCGACACCGCGGTCCCAGCGCAGCACGCGCTCGCTGCTCATGCCGATCGCGGCGAGCGCCCGGTCGGCGGCGGGACTGGGGGAGAGGACGAGGTCGCAGGCGCTGTAGAACATCCCGACGGCGATCGCCATCGCCTCGGCCAGCCGGCGCTCGCCCGAGCGCATCCCGGCATAGGCCGCGAGCTCGGTGTGGTAGCTGCCCAGCAGCGGCAGTCCGAGCGCCCGGGCGAGCAGGGCGCCCGCGATCCCGGTCGGGCCGGGCGAGCAGACGTGCACGGCATCGAAGCAGCCATCGGCAAGGGTCTGAACGGTGACGGGAAGGCTCGGCACGCCGATCTGCAGCCCGGGATAGAACGGCACCTCGACCTCCGCCACCGCGGAGAGGCGCCGGTCGACCTCGGGGTCGGTGCCCACGACCTCGATCTCGAAGCCCGGGACCCCGCGCTGGCGGATCTCCTGGATCGTGCTGGTGACCCCGTGGGTCGAGCCGATCCCGTCGGCGAGGATCGCAACACGCGGGACCCGATCCTCCCCGCCCGCCGCGGGGGCTCCGGCCGGGGAGATCGCGCGCAGCTTGACCTGCTCGTTGGCCAGGAAGGCTGTTGCGGGCGCGTATGGCACCGCGGCGATGCAGGCCTCGAACAGGCCGTTCGCGGCCGCGCCGAGCTCGACCTCGCCACGGGCCGCGCCGACCGCCATGCCGACCGCCTCGCAGAGGCGGCGCTCGTGGGCGCGGCAGGCGCGCCTGTAGAGGTCGGAGTGGCTGAACTCGTCCGCCTGCATGCAGGCGATCAGCTGCTCGCCGTCGAGCTCCTCCAGCCCTACCGCCCGCAGCCACGCTTCGAGCAGGCAGCGCGCGTCGTCGGGCTCGAGATCCGCGCCGGCTCCTCCCTGGCGCGCATCGCCCTCGCGCAACAGCCGCGCGGCCATGTCCAGCACGCGGCGCGGATCGGGGACCCGCCCCTCGCCGCGCCGCGGGGCCGAGGGCGCGGCCGTCCCGACCCCGAGCGCACGGATCGCCAGCGCGATCGCGGCGTGGGCCCACTTCGCCGGGCTACCCTGGGCGCCGCGCGCCAGCGCCTCGCCGGCGCGCAGCCGGGCGAGGAACCGGGCGGGCGTCGCGGCCGCAGGGGTTTCTGTCCAGGTGCGCCCGATGTCGACGCCGGCATGGTCATCGCTGCCGCCGATGCCGACGCTGTCGCGGGTCGCCACGTAGGTCGCAGCGGGGCGGTTGAGCTCGGGCGCGCGCGCTCCGTTGCGGACCTCCCAGACTCCGAACAGCTCGGCCAGCCGTCGCCGGTGGCGGGTGGTCAGGGGTGCCGCGACCGTGTAGTAGGGATGCGCCAGCGCGCAGGCGATGTCGCGCTCGTAGAGGTATGCCGCGCACAGCTCCACGTCGCCGCTGTGGGCCTGCAGCCATTCGTGGTCCTCGCCGTCGATCCCGTAACAGAGCACGTGCACGGCCTGGGGCTCGCCGCGGAAGCGCGCCGTCAGCTCCTCGGAGACGAACACGTCGGGGCGGTCGGCGATCCGCAGCACCCCGTCGATCGTGTCGTGGTCGGTGATCGTGACGAAGTCCATCCCCCGCCGCTTGGCGAGCTCGTAGACCTCCTCGGGGGGCGTGGCGCACTCGGGGAGGCCCAGGGCCCGCTGCACCCCGAGCCGCGAGCGCTCCGACGCGTCGGAGTGGCAATGCATGTCTGCGCGGCTGGCCGGCTCGGCTGCCGGCGATGTCATCGATGTCATCTCGTTTGTATCCATAACAGGAAGAATCCCCTGCAAACGGGCGCTTTCTGTAACGAAGCGGGAACGATCGTGTGAAGTGGTGGTGAAGACGACCCCAGCTCGGCCCCGCACCCCAGCAGCTAATCTCCGCCGCCATGATCAACTCCCTGGCAGTCCCGCTGGCGTCCGCGATCACCTATTTCCAGGCGATCGTGCTGGGCGTCGTGCAGGGGGTCACCGAGCTGTTCCCGATCTCGAGCCTCGGCCACACCGTGCTGTTGCCGACGCTGTTCGGCTGGAACCAGCTTGTCGACGCGCAATCCGAATCCGAATCCTTCTGGCTGGCCTTCGTGGTGATGCTGCACGTCGGCAGCGCGCTCGGCCTGCTGTTCTACTACCGCCAGGAATGGGCAAAGATCATCGCGGCCTTCTTCAGGACGCTGCGCAAGCGGCGCGCCGACGACGCGACCGAGCGCCTCGCCTGGCTGATCATCGTCGCCAGCATCCCGGCCGGTGTGATCGGGCTGGCGCTCGAGCACCAGCTGCGCACGCTGACCGCCAAGCCCGAAATCGCGGCGATCTTCCTGATGGTCAACGGCCTGATCCTGTTCGGGGCGGAGCGCTTCCGGCGCCGCGCCGAGGTCCGCGAACTTGCGATCCGCGAGGGGGCCAAGCCGGACGGCGGGCGCGAGCTGGCGACGCTGGAGTACCGCGAAGCGCTGGTCATCGGCGCGGCGCAGTCGACGGCTCTCGTGGCGGGCATCAGCCGCGACGGCGTGACGATGGGCGCCGGGCTGGTCCGCGGGCTCGACCACAGCGACTCGGCCCGCTTCGCCTTCCTGCTGGCCACGCCGATCATCCTCGCGGCGGGCCTCGTCAAGCTCCCCGACCTGCTGGGGCACCTCGGCAACGGGGTACGGGGCCAGGCGCTGGTCGCCTGCGTGTCCGCCGCCGTCACGGCCGTCTTCACGGTTGCCTTCCTGGTGCGCTGGTTCAAGACCAAAACGCTGATCCCGTTCGCCATCTACTGCCTCGTGTTCGGCGCCGCGATGACGATCTACACGCTCGCCTGAGCGAGGATCGCGCCGGCGCGCCGCGGGCCCCGTGCCGCGGCAGCGATCCCGGCTCGGGCCCGTTCTTGCAGCATCATTGACTGCCGATGACCATCCCGAGAACCCCGCCGAAGATGTTCGAGACCCGCAGCCAGGCCTGGAAGGAGGTCGGGCTGCTGCGCCAGATCAGCCCCAAGGTCGTCAAGCGGGCGCGCCTGGAGGCGCTGGTGCTGCTGCCCGCCTTCATCGGCGTGGTGCTGCTCTACGACAACCGCGTGCAGCTGTTCGGCAAGGAGATCCCGACATACGTGGACGCGGAGGGTCACCAGGTCCTGGCCCACAAGTCGCTGGAACAGGCCGTCCAGACGCCGATCACGGTGATAACGGTCGTGATCCTCGTGATCCTCGGCTGGGCGATCGCCAGGGACGTCGGGCGCGGGCTCGGGCCGGCGCTGTTCCGGCGGCTCGACCCGGCCACGGCGGGCACTGTCGGCTTCCTGATCCGCCTGGCGACGATCGTCCTCGCGCTGTTCGTGGCGCTGCAGGTGGCCGGGATCGAAGCGAAAACGCTGGCGCTGGGCGGTGCCTTCACCGCCGTGATCTTCGGCCTCGCCGCGCAGCAGACGCTGGGAAACCTGATCGCCGGCACGGTGCTGCTCAGCGCGCGCCCGTTCCGGGTCGGCGAGCGTGTCCGCCTGCAGGGCGGCCTGCTGGCCGGTCAGCTCGAGGGGATCGTCTCCTCGCTGGGCCTGCTGTACACGACCTTCGCCACGGGCGACGACTCGATCATGGTGCCCAACAGCGTCGTCCTGAACGTCGCGATCCTGCCGCTGCGCGAGCCCGAGGCGGTCAACCTGAGGGCGCGCCTGCGGGCGGGCATGACGCCGGGCGACCTGCAGGAGATCCTCGAGAAGTCGCTGCAGACGCCGCTACGCGACTCCCCCAGGATCACGCTGGAGGAGCTCGACGGAGACGAGGTGGTCGTGCTCATCTCCGCCACCCCGAGGGTTGCCAGCCAGGGCCGTCACCTGGCAAGCGAGCTGCTCTCGATCGTCTCCCGAGAGACGCGCTCGCGCGCCGAGACGCCGTAGCGCAGGAACAGGCTCGAGCCGCTGCCCAGCACGCCGAGCAGCTCCAATGCGCCGGGCGGCTCGAGCTCGGCGCCGGCAAGGATCCGCAAGGCCTCGCCGCCTGCCGGCTCGCCGCCGGCGAGCAGTGGCGAGACGGACAGGTAGATCTCATCGATCAGCCCTTCGGCGAGCAGCTCCCGAGCGAGATGCGGGCCGCCCTCGCAGAGCATCGTCTGCAGAGCGAAGCGGCGGGCGACCTCCCTAAGCGCGGCGGGCAGGTCGAGCCGGGCGCCCTCGGTCCTCACGTACTCCACCTGAGCCGACGGCGCGGGGAGGCTGGCCGTCGAGGCGGTCAGGATCGCGACCCGGGCGTCGGGCTCCCGCAGCAGCGGCAGGTCCTCCGGCAGTGCCAGCCGACCCGAGACGATGCAGGCCAGCGGCTCTTCGGCAAGGCCCCGCTCCACGCGCAGGCGCCGCACCGACTCGTCCCGGATCATGCGCCCGTAGCGCTCGGTGCGAACGGTTCCCGCCCCGACCAGCACGGCGTCGACGGCGGAGCGCAGGCCGTGGAAAAGCGCCCGGTCGGCAGGGCTGCTGATCGCGCCGGAGCGTCCTCCGATGGTCGCGCGTCCGTCGACCGTGGCGATCATGTTGAGCAGCGCTCGCGGGCGCTCGGGAGGGACGGCCTGCCGCTCCCAGAGCCCGAGCTGCTCGATCACCTCCGGGACGGTGGCCGGCGGGCCCGTTGGGAGCAGCTGCTCGAGCTGCAGCGAGCCCCCGCCATCGGCTTCGGCGTGGGGCTGGCGTGCCCGGCTCATTCCCCCACCCTAACCAGCGCCGATCCTGCGAGGAACGCAATCGCAGCACAACATCTCGACAACACGTTGGCGCCCCGGCGTGCTACGGTCGTGCGGTATCGCCGGATCAGAAAGGTCCGGGAAAGTAGTGCAAGCGCTCGCAGGTCGAAGCTCTAGAAGCATCCTCCGCGTAGCAGCCCGCACATACCGTGGAGGAGTTCACACAATGCCTACTGGCACCGTAAAGTGGTTCAGCGACGACAAGGGGTTCGGTTTCATCACCCCCGATGACGGCGACAAGGACCTCTTCGTCCATCACACGGGCATCAACGGCGAGGGCTACCGCTCGCTGCAGGAGGGCGCGAAGGTCTCCTACGACCCCGAGCAGGGGGACAAGGGACCCAAGGCCGTAAACGTCACGACGATCTGAGCTTCGATCGTTCAGGAGCGCTTCCAGGGCCCGCCTCGGCGGGCCCTCAGCGTTTCCGGCCCGCTTACGCGTATCGTCTCGGCCGTCGAGCATGACAACTGACGCGACGACTCTCCCCCTCCGTGACAGGGCCGCCGGCGGCCGCCTGTCCCGTCTGCTGCGAATCCGCGAGGAGGCGACCGCGGGTCAACGCGGCGCCGTGTTCGCCCTCGGCGCGATCGTTGCGCTGAGCCTGTTCGTGGTCGTGATCGCGGCCGACCGGCCGAGCGTGCTCGCGCCGGCGAGCCACGACGAGTTCTTCCCGCGTTGGATGGCCGGCCCGCTGGGCGGCCTGTGGCCCGGCCTGACGGGCGACGGCAACACGTTGAAGTGGATGTTCACCGGGGCGCTCGTCGCGATGTACGTCGGCTACCTCGTCGTGCTGCGCAGATGCGGCCTGCTGCGGGCGCGGTGGGTGATCGGGGCGATCCTGGCGGTGCACGCGATCTTCATCCTGGCCCCGCCGCTGGCGCTGACGGACCTGTTCAACTACATCAACTACGGGCGCATGGAGGTCGTGCACAACCTCAACCCGTACACGACGATCCCGATCCTCGAGCCCCACGCCGATCCGAGCTACGCCCTGAGCAACTGGCACGAGCTGCTCAGCCCCTACGGGCCGCTGTTCACGATGCTGACCTTCCTGGTCGTGCCGTTGGGCGTCGCCGGCTCGTTCTGGGCGCTGAAGGTGCTGCTGGCGGCGACGAGCCTGGGCACGATCCTGCTGGTCTGGAAGTCGGCCCGTCTGCTCGGCCGCGACCCGGTGATGGCGATCGCGCTGGTCGGCCTGAACCCGATCGTGCTCGTGTGGGGGCTGGGGGGCGACCACAACGACTTCCTGATGGTCTTCTTCATCGTGCTGGGGTTCTACCTGCTGCTCCTCGCACGCGAGCAGGAGCGCGGCCGCGAGCCGGGGACCGGCCCGCGCGCGTGGCTGGCGCCGCCCTCGCCGGCGCTGTTGGGAGCGGGCGCGGCGTTCATCGTGGCGACCGGGCTGAAGGCCTCGGCGGCTGTCCTGATCCCGGTCGTGCTGGCCGGGCTGCTCAGCTACCGGCGCGCGCTCGTCCAGGTGCTGCTGGGGATGGTGCTCGCCGGGGTCGTCGTCGCAGCGCTCAGCCTGCTGGCTTTCGGCCTGCACATTCCCGACCTCTCCACGCAGAGTCGGCTGGTCACCAACGAGAGCATCCCCAACCTGATCGGGCTGGTGCTGGGCTCCGGCGGCGAGAACGAAAGGTTGCACCACGTGATGAGCGCGGCACTGGTGATCACGGTGCTGGCGTGCTGCTACATGGCCTGGCGCCCCCGTCCGGACCGCGGAGCAGCCGAGCGCACGATCGCGGCAAGCGGCTGGGCCAGCGTCGCGCTGCTCGTCACGCTCAGCTGGGTGCTGCCGTGGTACGTCCTGTGGGTGTTGCCGATGGCTGCCCTGACAGCATCGCGCCGGCTGCGGGTCACGGCGCTGGTGCTGGGGGCCTACCTGATCATCGCCTGGGCGCCCTCGTCGGGGGTGGTCTGGGGCTTCATCGGCTTCCATCCCGAGCGGACGGCTCTGGGCAGGCTTCACCAGCGCTACGTCAGAGAGCTCCTCAACTAGTCGCCGGAGGGCTCCTCGACTACTCGCTCTCGCCTGGCGGGCGGCGTGCCAGCTTGCGCTGCGAGGCCTGGCGCTTCGCCTGCAGCCGCCGCTCGCGCGATGCGGTGCTAGGACGCGTCGCACGCCGTTTGCGGGGCACGGCGAGGCCCTGCGCGATGCGCTCGCCCAGCCGCGTCAGGGCCAGCTCCCGGTTGCGGCTCTGCGAGCGCTCGTCCTGCGAGACCGCCACGACGCGCGGGCCGTAGCGGGCCAGCAGCCGCGCGCGCTGGTCCTCCTCGAGAGAGGGCGAGGCGAGCACGTCGAATATCGCTTCGACCCGCGAGGCGGTGACGTTGGCGTGCTGGCCGCCCGGGCCCGAGGAGCGGCTGGTGCGCAGCGTGATCTCCGACAGGGGCAGCGCCAACTGCTCGTCGACCGCGAGCACCCGGCCGGGGCGTTCGGCCTCGCTCATGCGGCCCGCGTCACTCCTGGGCGCCGCCGGCCAGGTCGTGGAGCGCGCGTACGCGCTGCTCCTCGCCCTCGGGCACGCGTCCGTCACGGCCGACGTAGCCGTCCTTGCCGCCGGCGATCAGGTACACGGCGTCGCTGTCGCCGGCGTTGCGCAGCTTGCGCGGCGTCGAGGCGTCGACCCGGGCGAGGCTGCCCTCGCCGAGCGTCTGCACCGTGCCGTCGCCGAACTCCATCTCGATCGAGCCACGGTGCACGAAGTACAGCTCCTCCTGCTCGTCGTGGTAGTGGAAGCCCGTCTCGATCCCGGCGGGCAGCACGATCGCGTTGACGCCGAACGCGGTGACGCCGAGCCCCTTGCGGACCTTGCGGAATCCGGGCCCGTCGCCGAGGTCGTCGAGGTGTGCGACGGCCCAGCCCTCACCGCTCCTCACCTTCGGAAAGTCGGTCGAAGCCTCCATCTGGCTCTCCTCTGCTAGTGGTCGGCGACCGCGCCGCCCTCCGGTGCGAGCGGCCGGCCCTCGGCGGCCCAGCGCAGCAGGCCCCCGTCGAGGGAGTATGCCTCGTAGCCGCCGGCACGGAATGCCTGGGCGGCCATCGTCGAGCGGGCGCCCACGCGGCAGTAGAAGACGACGGGCCGCTCGCGGTCGACCGTCTGCGCCTCGCCGGTCAGGCTGACCAGCTCGATGTGGCGGCTGCCCGCGATGTGGCCGGCCTCGCGCTCGTAGGGCTCGCGCACGTCGATCACCTGCAGGTCCGGCTCGGCGAGGATCCACTGCGCGAGCCGGTCCGGGTCCAGCCCCAGCTGCGACGATGTCGCCTTCTCGCTCATCGCGCCCAGCCTAGCGCCGGCGCGGGCCGACCCGGCCGCAGGACCGTCGGAAGCGATCAGCGCGGCGGCGGCCTGCCGGCATCACTAGGATCAGGCTTCATGGAGGCGGTCAGCGACGTCTACACGATCCCCCAGGAGAACCTGGACTTCTGCGCCACGATCGGCCAGATAGCGCGCGAGCGGATCGCCCCGCGCTCGGCCGAGATCGACGAGAAGGCGGAATATCCCTGGGACGTCCGCCGGCTGCTGGCCGAGCAGGACATCCTCGGGCTGCCCTTCCCGACGGAGTACGGCGGCACCGGAACGGGCACGCTGATGCTGAACATGGCGGTCGAGGAGATCGCCAAGGTGGACGCGGCCTGCGCGCTGATCCTGATGGTCCAGGAGCTCGGGACGCTTCCGATCCAGCTGTTCGGGAGCGACGAGCTCAAGGAGCGCTTCCTCCCGAGGTGCGCGACCGGCGAGTGGTCGCCGGCCTTCGCCCTGTCGGAGCCCGAGGCCGGGTCGGACCCGGCGGGCATGAAGACCACGGCGGTCCAGGAGGGGGACGAGTGGGTCATCAACGGCACCAAGACCTGGATCAGCAACCTGGGCGTGGCCGACTTCTACATCACCTTCGCGGTCACCGATCGGGAGACCAGGCGTCTGACGGCGTTCGTGGTCGAGGCCGACCGGCCGGGCTTCAGCGTCGGCAAGCTCGAGCACAAGCTGGGGATCCGCGCCTCGCCGACCGGGCAGCCGATCTTCGAGGACGTCCGCGTCCCGCAGGAGAACGTGATCGGCCGGGTCGGCAAGGGCCTCTCGGTGGCGCTGGGGACACTCGAGCGGACCCGGCTGGGCGCGGCGGCGCAGGCCGTCGGGATCGCCCAGGGCGCGACCGACTACGCGGTCGGCTATGCCCGGGAGCGCCGGCAGTTCGGAGCGCCGATCAACGAGTTCCAGGGGATCCAGTTCAAGCTCGCCGACATGGAAACTCGCACCGCGGCAGCGAGGGAGCTGCTCTACAAGGCGTGCGCGATGGCGGACCAGGGCCACCCCGAGCGGGCCAAGTACTCCTCGATGGCCAAGGTCTTCTGCTCGGACACCGCGATGGACGTGACGGTCGAGGCCGTGCAGGTCCTGGGCGGCTACGGTTATGTCAAGGAGTACCCGGTCGAGCGCATGATGCGCGACGCCAAGATCACCCAGATCTACGAGGGCACCAACGAGATCCAGCGGCTGGTCATAGCCCGCACGCTGAAATAGGAGGCTCCACAGGTATGAGCCCGTCCAGGCAACCAGCACAGCACGGATCCTTCCGGCGTGCGGGGCTGGCGGCGATGGTCGCGCTCTCGCTCGGGCTGATCGTGCTGGTCGTGGGCCAGGGCTTCAGCTCGATCGGCGCGGTCAGGGCGCTGGAGGACGTCGCGCTGGGCGTGATCGTCGCGGCGGTGCTGATGGGCGGCGTCGCCTTCGTCGCGGTCCGGATGGCGGGCTGGCGCGACCCGGAGTCGGAGACCGAGTTCGAAGAGATCGTGCGCCACTCCGAGCGGCTCGCGCGCGAAGGCCTGGCGGTCGATCCGGAGGAAGGCGACTTCCTGGAGCTCGACCCGCTCGACGACCAGGACTTCGAGGAGCTGGTCCGCGACGCGCTGGACGACCTGCCCGACCTGCTCCGCAACGCCCTGAGCCACGTCGCGGTGGTGATCTCCGACGGTGGGCGCAAGGCCGGCGCCTATGGCCTGTACCAGGGCGATGGGGCGAACCGGGACAACGTGCACGACCGGATCGTGATCTTCCGCGACACGCTGCGCCGGGACTTCGGGCACGACGGGGAGATGCTGCGCGACCAGGTGACCAGGACGGTCCGCCACGAGCTGGCCCACCACGTCGGCTTCGACGAGCTGGGCGTCAGCAGGCTGGACCTGTAGGGCCGTCGCGGCTACCCTCTGCGGTGATGACGGTGTCCGGACGATCGACTCCCCGTGGGGGGGTGGACCCGCCATCCACCCCGCCGCCCGGCTCCCAGGCGGGCCGGCTGCCCGACTTCTTCATCGTGGGCCACGAGAAGTGCGGAACGAGCGCTCTCGACCTGATGCTCAAGGCTCACCCGCAGATCTTCATGCCGGCGGCCAAGGAGCAGAAGTTCTTCGCGCCGGAGCTCCGTGGAGGACTGCGCCACCCGCAGTCCCACGACAGCGCGCGCCCACGCCGCCTCGAGGAGTACACGGCGCTGTTCGCCGCCGCGGCCCCATCTCAGCGCGTCGGCGAGGCCTCACCACAGTACCTGCGCTCGCACCAGGCGGCCGCGCGCATCGCCGAGGTCCAGCCGGATGCCCGGATCATCGCGATCCTGCGCGAGCCGGCCGCCTTCCTGCGCTCCTTCCATCTGCAGTGGGTCAGCAACCGGGTCGAGACCGAGCGAGACTTCCGCAAGGCGCTGGCACTGGAGGCGGACAGGCGCGAGGGGAGGCACATCCCGCGCGGGCGCTCGGTCCCGCAGACGCTGTTCTACTCCGACCACGTGCGCTACGTCGAGCAACTGGAACGCTACAGCGCCGTGTTCGGGCAGGAGCAGATGCTGGTGCTGATCTACGACGATCTGCTGCGCGACAACGAGGGGACGGTGCGCAGGGTGCTGCGCTTCTTGGACGTCGACGACACGGTGCCGGTCGAGTCGATCAGGACCGACCCCCTGGAGGCGGTCCGCTCACCCCTGCTCAAGCACCTGGCAGACTCCGCGCGGGCGGCCCGTCGCAACCCGGCGACGGCCAGCGCGCTCGGGCGGGCGATCGCGAGGATGACGCCGGCCCCGCTCCGCGCCGAAGGCTTCAGAGCTCGCTGGCGGCGCCTGGTCTACAAGCAGCCCGACCCTCCCGACGCGGCGTTCATGCGGGAGCTGCGCAGCCGTTTCAAGCCCGAGGTGGTTGCGCTCAGCGACTACATGGGGCGCGACCTGGTCAGCGAGTGGGGCTACGACGATGTCGGCTGAGCCCCTCGCCGTCGCCTCGGCCCGCTCGGTCGAGGTGCAGGGCAGGCCGATGAGAGTCCCCGACTTCTTCATCGTCGGCCACCAGAAGTGCGGCACGACGGCGCTCTACCTGATGCTGAAGGAGCATCCGCAGATATTCATGTCGGAGGTCAAGGAGCCCCGTTTCTTCGTCTCCGAGCTGCTCCCGCCCGGGCGCAGGCTGAGCACGCTCGACGGCTACCTCTCTTTGTTCGCCGATGCCAAGCCGCAGCAACTCGTGGGCGACGCCTCGCCTCAGTACATCCGCTGGCCCACGGCGGCAGCGGCGATCGCCGAGATGCAGCCTGCGGCGCGGATCGTGGCGATCCTGCGCGAGCCCGTCAGCTTCCTGCGCTCCTTCCACCTGCAGATGGTCAGCCGTGGCATCGAGAGCCAGCGCGACTTCCGCAAGGCGCTGGCGCTCGAGGCGAAGCGCCGCCAGGGTCGCCGCCTGCCGCGGCACACCGTCAACGCGGAGCCGCTGCTCTACTCCGGACACGTGCGCTACGTCGAGCAGCTCGAGCGCTACCGTGCCCTGTTCGGAGAGGAGCAGATGCTGGTGCTGATCTACGACGACTTCCGGGCCGACAACGAGGGCACCGTCCGCCGCCTGCTGCGGTTCCTGGACGTCGACGAGACCGTGCCGGTCGTCGCGACCGAGACGAAGCCGCTCAAAGCGGTGCGCCTCGCGCCGCTGGCCCGTCTTGCCGACCGCGCGCGGATCGCCCGACACGATCCCGCCGCGGCCGGCGCGCTCGGCCGGGCCGTGAACGCGCTGACGCCCGCGCGCCTGCACTCGCCGGCGTTCCGTGCGCGATGGCGGCGCGTCGTCTTCAAGACGCCGGAGCCCCCGGAGGAGGGGTTCGTGCGCGAGCTCCGGCACCGCTTCAAGCCCGAGGTGCTCGCGCTCGGCGAGTACCTGGGGCGCGACCTCGCCGCCGAGTGGGGATACGACCTCATAGACTGAGCCCCCGTCGGCCTCAAACGACCAAGGAGAGAGAACCAGAGATGCCCGAAGCTGTGATCGTCGATGCCGTCCGCACGCCCATCGGCAGAGCCGTCAAGGGCTCGCTCAAATCGGTCCGGGCGGACGACCTCGCGGCCGTGCCGTTGAGGGCGCTGCTGGAGCGCAACCCGCAGCTGGAGTCCGGCTCGATCGTCGACGTGATGATGGGCTGCGGCTTCTCCGAGGGCGAGTCGGGCTACAACATCGGCCGCAACGCGACGCTGCTGGCGGGCATCGACCACCACGTCCCCGGCACGACCGTCAACCGCTTCTGCGCGTCCTCGCTGCAGACGGCCCGCATGGCCTTCCATGCGATCAAGGCGGGCGAGGGAGACACCTACGTCGCGGCCGGGGTCGAGGCGGTCTCGCGGGCCGGCAAAGGCGCCGACTTCGAATTCCATCCTCTGCTGGACGGCTCGGAGAACTCGCTGTACAACGTCTACATCCCGATGGGCCTGACCGCCGAGAACGTCGCCGACCGCTGCAAGGTGAGCCGCGAGGCGCAGGACGAGTGGGCCGTGATCTCCCAGAACCGGGCGGTCCAGTCGCAGGAATCCGGACACTTCGACAGCGAGATCGTCGCCGTCACGGCGCCCGCCCACACGGTCACCGACAAGGAGGGCAACGAGGTCGAGGTGCCCGAGCAGCTCGTGACCAAGGACGATGGCCCGCGGCCGGGGACGACGCTGGAGAAGCTCTCGGCGCTGCCGCCCGCGTTCAGGGCCGATGGGACCGTCACGGCTGGCAACGCCTGTCCGCTCAACGACGGCGCGGCGGCGCTGCTGATCACCTCCCAGGAACGCGCCGAGGAGCTGGGCCTGACCCCGAAGGTCCGGATCGTCGCGTCGACCGTCACGGCGATCCGTCCCGAGATCATGGGCCTGGGCCCGATCCCCGCGATCCAGGAGCTGCTGGCGCGGACCGGCATGCAGATCTCCGACATCGACGTCGTCGAGATCAACGAGGCGTTCGCCGCCCAGATCGTCCCCTGTATGGAAGACCTGGGCATCGACGAGGAGAAGCTCAACCCGTTCGGCGGCGCGATCGCGCTGGGACACCCCTTCGGCATGACGGGCGCCCGCATCATGACGACCCTGATCAACGACCTCGAGACGCTCGGCGGCACCTACGGGATCGAGTCGATGTGCGTGGCCGGCGGGATGGGGATGGCGATGCTGGTGGAACGCCTGTCGTGAGGCTCGGCCGGCGGCTCGCGGCGAGTCCGGCGGCGCGGCCCCGAACAGTCTGAGCGGTGGCCAGGCATGCGCCATCCGGCCTCGAGGACGCACCGGCGGGCGTCCTCTACTCGGCGGCGGGCGCAGCCCACATCGCCGAGGCGGTTCGCTCGGCCCGTTCCTCGCTGCGGCACAACCGCCTGCCCCATCTGCTGTTCGCCAGCGAAGCGGCGGAGTCGGTCCCGGGGCTGTCGGTGGAACGCTTTGAGCCGAGCGAGAACCCGTACGCCGACAAGATCGCCAACATGCGCCGTTCGCCGTTCCAGCGGACGATCTACCTGGACACGGACACGTTCGTCGTCGACGAGATCACCGACGTGCTGGAGCTCCTCGATCGCTATGAGCTCGCGGCTGCGCATGCGGCCGGCTACCGCGGGATGCGCGACCCGGAGGTGCCGCGCGCGTTCTACGAGCTCAACACGGGGGTGATCGCCTGGCGGACGGGGGAGCGGACCGCAGCCTTCATGCGCAGCTGGCAGGAGACCTATCTCGCGTGGGCCCGCGAGCCGCCCTTTGCGGCGGCGGGCGGAGTGATGACGGACCGCCCCAGATCGCGCGGCGGGGCAGCCGACCAGCCCGCGTTCCGGCACTGCGCCTGGCAGCACGACATGCGGCTCTACGTGCTGGCGCCCGAGTACAACCTGCGGCTGGGCGAGCCGGCCACTGTCGTGGAGCGGGTGCGCGTGATCCACGGCCGCCACCCCGACTACGAGGGCCTGGCGGCGCGCATCAACGACCGGCACGGCCCCAGGAGATGGCCGCGTCCGGCGCCGGTGCGGGCGCGTGCTCTGCGGTTCCTGCGGGGCGGGCGCTCAGGCTAGGAGCTCGCCGTATCCCCAGAGGGTCACCAGGTCCCGGTCCAGGTACTCGCTGACCGCCGCCACCTCGTCCTTGAACTTGCGACGGAGGTCGAGCATCAGCCGCTCGTCGGGGGGTGCGGGCCGGCTCAGGACGAGGTTCTGCCGTACCGTCCGACGCGCCCTCCCGCGCAGCTCGGGCGAGCTGATCGCCTGCACGCCGCCCTTCACGGCGCGCGACAGCGGCCCCCGGCCGACCGCGACCGAGTTGACCAGGTCGTCGAGCCGCTGCGAGCGCATCCGCTTGCCCGAGGCGTTCGCCTGCAGTGGCTCGACGGCCACATCGGCGGATACGCCGAGGAAGCGGTGGACCCGCCGAAGGGTCGCCTCGTTGTCGGCGCGAAAGTCGTCGTAGATCAGCACGAGCACCTGCTCCGGCGGGAAGCCGGCGTGGTAGCGGCGCAGCTGTTCGACGTAGCGGACGTGGTCGGAGTAGAGGAGCATCTGCGGGAGGTGGGAGCGACGCGGGACCTTGCGACCCTCGCGTCGATCGCCCTCGAGCGAGATCGCCTGGGCGAGGTCCTTCTCGGTCTCGATGTGGTCGCGCAGCATCTGGTCGTGCAGCGATCGCAGGAAGCTCGCCGGCTCGCGCAGGATCGCGATCACCTTCGCGTCGGGTCGCAGCTGCGCGATGCGGGCGGCGGCGGTGTGCGATCTCAGGTACGACGAGGAGGCCTCGCCGACCTTCATGTCCGGGCCGGCCGAGGCGAACAGCGCGAGATAAGCCTCGAGCGTCTCCGGCACCGTTCCCGAGCGTGCCGGCTGGAATCGCGGGCGCATGTCCTCCGCGAAGAACCACGGCTCCTTGAAGTCGGGCATGAAGATCTGCGGATGGCGGCGCAGCATCTCGTACAGCGCGGTGGTCCCGCACTTGGGATGCCCGACGACGAAGAAGTCGGGCATGCGGCTCGCGATGACGGCGTCGGGGGACGCCTCAGTCGAGGCGGTCATATCCCCACAGCGTCACGAGGTCGCGTCCGAGATACTCGCTGAGCGCCTGCACCTCGCCCGCGTAGCGCTTGCGCAGTTCCAGCATCAGCTCCTCGTCGGGGGGCGGCGGCTTGGACCACAGGACGCGATCGCGCACCGTTTTCAGTCCTTCGTGGCGCACCCGTTGGGGGGTGAAGGCCTTGATCCCGGTCTTCACCGCTTTCGCGGCGGGCCCGCGGCCCAGATAGACCGAGCGCACCGCTTCGTACATGCGCGGCGAGCGCACCAGCACGGTTCGGTTCGCCTCGGAGCCCTCGATCGGGGCGGTGTCGTCGACGTCCAGGAAACGCAGCACCCGGCGGACCGTGCCCTCGTTGTCGGTGCGGAAGTCGTCGTAGATCAGGACGAGCACCCGCTCGGGCGGGAAGATCTCGTGGTAGCGGCGCAGCTGCGTCACGTACTCGACGCGTTCGTCGGAGTACCAGAGCAGCGGCTTCTGGTCGCGAATCGCCTCCTCACGAGCCATTGCTGCGCGGAAGTCCTTCTCCGTCTCGACATGGTCCTTCAACAGCTCGAGGTGCAGCGAGCGCATGAAGCTCGCGGGCTCTCGGAGGATTGCGATGATGCGCGCCTGCGGCTGCAGCTCGGCGATCCTCGCCGCCGCCAGTTCAGATCTCAGATATGACGGCGAGGCCTCGCCGATGCGCTGCGCCGCGGCGGCCGGGGCGAACAGCGCCAGGTAGTCCTCGAGCGTGTTCGGGTGGGGATCGTCAGGGCCGATGTTGGGATGGAGCTCCCTGGCGAGGAAGCGCGGCTCCTTCAGCTTCGGCATGAACACCAGCGGGTGGCTGCGCAGCATCTCGTAGAGCGCGGTCGTGCCGCTCTTGGGGTGACCGACGATGAAGAATTCGGGGAGCGGCCTGCCTGATGCCCGCGCCGCGGCCAGCCCGTCACTCGACGTCGTCATAGTTCCACAGCGCGACCATGTCGCGATTCAGGTATTCGCTGAGCGCGACGACCTCGCCCTTCACCCGTTTGCGCAGCTCGCTCATGAACTCCAGGTCGGGCGGAGGAGGATCATCCCATTGCATCCGGCGGATCGCCGACATGGTCTGGCGGCGCATGCGCTGCGAGGTGAGCGCCTTGATCGAGCTCTTCGCAAGACCGGCTGCCGGCGCCGTTCCCAGATACAGCGAGCGGACCAGGCTGTAAGTGCGCGGAGAGTGAATCCCGACGGCGCGGTTGACCTCGAGCTGCTCGATCGCGACCTGGTCGTCGACCTCGAGGAAGCGCAGCACCTTGCGGACGGTCTCCTGGTTGTCGGCACGGAAGTCCTCGTAGATCAGCACCAGGACCTGCTCCGGCGCGAACACCGCGTGATAGCGACGCAGCTGCTCCACGTAGCGAACGTGATCGAGGTAGACGAGCTGCTGGGGCCGCGTGGATTTGGGTGGGATGCGCTTGCCTTCCCTGCGCTCCTCGTCGAGCGAGATCGCCGTGCGAAGATCCGGCTCGGTCTCGACATGCGAGCGTAGGAACTGCAGGTGCAGCGAGCGCAGGAAGCTCGCCGGCTCGCGCAGGATCGCGATGATCCGAGCCTGGGGCTGCACCTCGGAGATGCGCTTCGCCGCCGTGCGCGACCACAGGTAGGTGGTCGTCGCCTCGCCGATCAACTGGTCCGCCCGTGCCTCCTTGAAGAGGGAGATGTATTCGCTGATGCCGCGCGAGTACCGCGTCGAGCGGCTCGACCGCAGCTCCGGCACGAAATAGTGCGGCTCCTTGCGGGGCATGTGCAATTCGGGATGAGCCCGCAGCATCCGGAACAGGGCAGACGTGCCGCTCTTGGGATGGCCCACGATGAAGAAGTCAGGCGCCCGCCCCCTCTCCGCGTCGGTCGAAACCGACGCATCTGCGGACAAAGTCATGGGGCGAGTTTACCTGACGCCCGGTGGCGATCTTCGTCCGGCAGACGCTGTTCGCCCGACCGCGACGCGGGGCACCAGGCCTCAGCGTGGCGGCATGCGCAGTGCGCCGTCCAGCCGGATCGTCTCCCCGTTGAGCATCCGGTTCTCGACGATCTGGCAGACCAGCTGGCCGTACTCGTCCGGGTATCCGAGACGCGGCGGATAGGGAACGCCGGCACCGAGCTTCTGGCGCGCCTCCTCGGGCAGCGCGGCGAGCAGCGGCGTGTCGAACAGACCCGGCGCGATCGTGTTGACCCGGATCCCGTACTGCGCCAGGTCGCGGGCTGCCGGCAGCGTCATGCCCACCACGCCGCCCTTCGAGGCGGAGTACGCGATCTGCCCGATCTGACCGTCGAAGGCGGCGATCGAGGCGGTGTTGACGCACACTCCCCGTTCCCCGTCCTCGAGCGGCTCGGTGGCGATCATCGCGGTCGCGGCATGGCGCAGCAGGTTGAACGTCCCGACCAGGTTGATCGCGACGATCGTCTCGAAGGCCAGCAGCGGGTGCGGTCCCTTCGACCCGGCGACCTTCTGGGCCCAGCCCGTGCCCGCGCAGCAGACGGCGATGCGCAGCCCGCCGTCAACGGCGCCTGCACGCTCGACGGCCGCCTGGACCTGTTCCTCGTCGCGAACGTCGCAGGCGACGAACTCCAGCCCCAGCTCCGCGGCCAGCCCGGCGCCCTTCTCGGCGTTGACGTCGGCGATCGTCACGCGAGCACCGCGCGCTCGCAGCGCGCGAACGGTCGCAGCCCCCAGCCCCGAGGCGCCGCCCGCGACGATCGCGCCTGCTCGGTCGATGTTCATCGCCGGCAGCCTACAGACGGGCTCGCCGCGAGAGCGTGAGCGCGAACATCCCGTCGGGGTCGGTCAGCCACTGGGCCAGCTCCAGGCCGGCCGCGGCGAGATCGCCGGCGATGCGCTCGGGCGTGAACTTCGCGCTGATCTCGGTGCGCAGCTCCTCGCCGGCGTCGAAATGGACCTGCAGGTCCAGCTCCCGGATCAGCGCGGTGAGCTCTCGGCGGGCACGCAACCGCATCTCGATCCAGTCGTGCTCGGGGTCGAACAGTGCGACGTGCTCGAAGTCGGTCAGGTCGAAGTCCGCTCCCAGCTCGCGGTTCAGCACGCGCAGCACGTTGCGGTTGAACTCCGCCGTGATGCCCTCGGCGTCGTCGTAGGCGGCCTCCAGCACGCTCGCGTCCTTGACCAGGTCGGTGCCCATCAGCAGGTGGTCCTCGGGGCCGAGCAGCAGGGCGAGCTGGCGCAGGAAGCGCCGCCGGCTGCCGGGGGGGAAGTTTCCGATCGTGCCGCCCAGCAGGGCGACGATGCGCGGACCCTCGGCGGCCGGCACGCGATCCAGGTGGCGCTCGAAGTCCCCGATCACGCCGTGGACACGCAGCCCCGGGTACTCGGCGGTCAGCTCCCGGGCGGAGTCCCGCACCATCGTCTCGGTCACGTCGATGGGAACGTAGCGGCGCAGCGTGCCGGCGGCGTACAGGGCGTCGAGCAGCACGCGCGTCTTGGCCGCCGTGCCGGAGCCGAGCTCGACCAGCTCGACCGCTCCGGTCTGCTCGGCCAGCATCTGCGCGGATGACTCCAGGATCGCCCGCTCGGCGCGCGTCGGGTAGTACTCGGGCAGCTCGCAGATACGGTCGAACAGTTCGGCGCCGCGGGCATCGTAGAAGTGCTTGGGCGGCAGCTCCTTGAATGGGCGGGTAAGGCCGTCGAGCACGTCCTCGGCGAGCGAGCGCTCGCTCGTGCCGTCGAGGTGCGAGTCGATCCGGATCGCCGGCTCGGCCAGTGGCTGGCGCGCGGAGGTGGACATCACCGCGCGTCCCTTGCCAGGCGCAGGCCGGCGAAGATCTGCCGTCGCTGCGGGAGGTCCCAGTTGCGGAACGTCCGCGTCGCGACACGCGGGTGCGTCGCCCACGAGCCGCCACGCAGGACGCGGTAGTCGCGGCCGAAGAACACCTCGGAGTACTCCCGGTACGGGTAGGCGCGAAAGCCCGGGTAGGGCAGGAAGTGCGAGGCCGTCCACTCCCAGACGGAACCGACCCCCGCGAGCTCCGTTGCCGCCTGCTGCTCCGGGGTCGCCGCCCGCTCCCACTCCGCCTCGGTGGGCAGACGCGCATCGTGCGCGCGGGCGAAGGCGTCGGCCTCGAACCAGCTGACGTGGCAGACGGGCGCCTCCGGCCGGCCCGCCGCCACGCCGGGATGCTGGCCGATGTCGTACTCCTGCTTCCAGGCCCACCCCTCGTCGGACCACCACTCGCGGCGCTCGTAGCCCCCGCCCTCGCTGAAGCGCATCCAGCTGGCATTGGAGACGGGCTGCGCGGCGATGCGGTAGGCGCCCAGCGTGACGCTGTGCCGGGGGCGCTCGTTGTCGTAGGCGAAGCCGTCCTCGCCGGCCCCCAGCGCGACGGTGCCGGCCGGGATCGGGATCCAGCCCTCGGGGCGGGTCGGCGGCAGGGGCGGCGGCTCGCCGGGCCCGAGCAGGCCGGCGAGCGCCATCGTCTGGCGCATCGTCTCGGTGTGCTGCAGCTCGTGGCGAACCACCATCTCGCAGATCAGCCCGTCGCCGTCGCCGTGGGCGATGACGGCGCCGACGGCGCGGTCGCGCACCTCCTCCATGTAGTCGCGCGCGGCGGCCGGGCCGAGCAGCTCGATCTCCCCGCGCACGGCGCGGGGCGTCTCGAACGCGTCATACAGCGCCGCGAGCCGGGCGTGCAGCAGGGGCATCCCGCCCAGCCGGTGACACAGCCACAGGTCCTCGTAGGCGGCGATGTGGGCCAGGTCCCAGACCAGCGGGCTCATGATCGGGGAGTGCACAGCTTCGAGCTGCTCGTCGGACAACGACGCGACCAGCCGCATCGTCTGCTGCCGTGCCTCGTCCATCGCGCGGAGCACCTGCTCAGCGTCTGCCTGGAGCGGATCGGTCTTTGCCGTGTCGACTGCCATCAGCAGGCTGTGGTCGGTCACTCTAGCCGCTGGCCGGCTCGAGTCCCGTGTTCCTATGGTCCGGCGCTCGCGCGATCCGTTACACCGCCCGCGCTACGATCCACGGCGCATCGTGCCCCGGCGCCCCCTTGCGCCCTTCCCAGCGACCGCCGGAGGCGCTCGTGGACAGCCATCAGAGACTGCAAGAGCTCAAGCGCAGGCTGCGCCGCCTGTGGATCCTCAGCCCGGAACGCCTGTGGCTGGCGTCGATCGCGCTGGACCGGCGCGGGCACTGGATCCTGGCCTTCTGGCTGAAGCAGCTCAACGGACTGCTCTACCACAACTCGCTCTCGCCCGGAGCCTCCGTCAGCCCCGACGTGCACCTCGGCCACAACAGCCTCGGGGTCGTGGTCAATGCGAACGTCGAGATCGGCCGGGGAGTCGTGATCTGGCACAACGTCACCCTCACCGCCGGCCGTCTGCAGAGGCGCGGCCGCGCACAGGGCGATCGGGACGGCGCCGCACCCGCCGCGGGCGAGGCGGCGCGGGCGCGGATCGTGGTCGAGGACAACGTGAAAATCGGCGCCAACGCTGTCGTGATCGCGCCTCGTGGCGCCACGCTGCGCCTCGGACGCGGAGCGCGTGTCGGTGCCGGAACGGTCGTCACGGAAGACGTGCCGGCGGGCGCGACGATCGTCGGCGCTGCGCCGCGGCTGATGGCGGCCGAGGAGGCCGGCCAGCCCCCCCGCGGCGGCGCATAGGTCTCTGCCCGCCGTGGCGCGACGGGTCGGGGCAAGCCGCCCGTAAGGGTGTGTCCCGGCGTGCCGCGCCGGTCAGGACGGCACTTCGTTCCAGAGCGCCAGGATGTTCGCGCCGTGCTCCTGTCCCAGCTCGCACAGCGCGCCGGGGGAGAGACCCAGGTGTTCGCCCTGCTCGGGCCCCAGCTCGATCCAGCGCGCGCCGAGCACCCGCAGGAAGTGCCCGTGCGAGAAGACTGCGACCCGACCGGGGGTGGCAGCGATCTCGGCGATCACGCGGTCGGCCCGGGCGCCCACGTCCGCGGCGGTCTCGCCGCCGGGGCAGCCGTCGCGCCACATGTTCCAGCCCGGCCGGATCGCCTCGATCTGCGGGCTGGTCAGGCCCTCGTAGTCGCCGTAGTCCCACTCGAGCAGGTTCTCGCTGACCTGGGCCCCCTCGGCGAGCCCGCACAGCTCGCATGTTTCCCTGGCGCGCCGCGCCGGGCTGACGAGCACGAGCGCGAACTGCGCTCCGGCGAGGCGTCCCGCGAGGACACGCGCCGCTTCGCGGCCGTGCTCGGTCAGGGGGATGTCGGTGCGGCCCGTGTGCTGTCCGCTGATCGTCCACTCGGTCTCGGCGTGGCGCACCAGCACAGCGCTCCCGTCGGATCCGCGCCGTGCCGGTTCGCTCATCGAGGCGGCCCGTCCGGGGCGGCGGCGTCGTCGACGATCACGGTCAGCCGCTCCCGTGCAAGCAGGCTGGCCGGGACGTGCGGGGTGGGCTCCCCCAACATCGCGTTCACCGCATCCGCCTTGCTGGGGCCGGTTGCCAGCAGCAGGCAGCCGCGGGCTGCCCGCAGCACGGCGAGGCTGAGCGTGATGCGCTCGGGGGGCGGCTTCGGTGAGCCGGTGACGGGCAGGCAGATCGCGTGCTCGCCGGCGCTCAGCGTGCTCGACCCTGGGAACAACGAGGCGACGTGCCCGTCCGGGCCGATGCCGAGCACGATCAGGTCGAGCACGAGGACCCCCTCAGGTGGCGGCGGGATGCGACCGGCCAGCTCGATCGCATAGCGGTCGGCGCCCTGTTGCGGGCCGAGCTCTCCCTGCATGCGGTGCACACGCTCGGGAGGGATCGCTCCGCCGGCGAGCAGCGTCTGGGCCACCAGCCGGTAGTTGCTCTCCTCGTCCTCGGGAGGGACGCAGCGCTCGTCTGCGAACCACAGCTCCACGCCCTGCAGGGCGGGCGGGTCCTGGCCGATCAGCTCGTAGGTGTGCCCCGGGGTGGTCCCGCCGCTGACGGCGAGATGGGCGACGCCACGCTGCTCGAAGGCATGGCGGGTGACGCGCGCCACGTGCGCAGCCGCCCTGCGTGCGACCGTCTCATCGTCGGGACAGCTCGTCAGGCGGGTCACGCCAGCATCGCGCGGGCGGCAGCCGCCGCGGGGAGGTAGGTGGGGTCGCGCAGCAGCGCCTGACGGATGCCCTCGCCGAGCACCCCCTGCTCGCCGCGCGAGGCCCCGGGAATCGTCCACTCGCGGTCCGGCTGGCGCGGCGCGGTAAGGCGTGCGTGGAGTCCTCCAGGGCCACGGTCCAGGCGCAGGCGGCGCCCGACGCCGGTCTCGATCGTCAGTCCCTCCAGGCCCGGCACCTGCAGCTCGGGCGCGATCTGCAGGCGGATCGCGACATCCTGACGGCCGGCGTGCGAGGTGCCGCTCAGCTCCTCGCCGTGGGCGACGAGGCTGCCGGGGTCCCATCCCAGGCGCGAGGCCAGCCAGCCGACCAGCAGCGCCGCCGCGACGGTCGAGGCGGGGTGATGGCGCACCGTCACGGCGGACAGGATCCCCAGCTCGGGGCGGCTCCAGGGCGGGTCGAACAGCGCCGCCACCCGCTCGCGCCAGGGGATCGAGCGCAGCCAGGCCAGGTCGACCACGTAGGCCTGCTCGCTCAGGGTGCAGGCGCGGTCGAGCGCCTCGACGAAGTCGGGGTCCTCGACCGAGTCGAGCAGCACGGCCTGGACAAGGGGCATCAGGTCGGCGAGGATGTCGTAGTGGCCGTGGGGCGACCAGAGCAGCGTCGGTAGGTCGGTGACCACGAGCGGGTCGGCGATCGTCAGCAGGTCGTCGAGGTGGCGGTCGCCCAGCTCGACGACGACGGTCTCGCGCAGCAGCGACACCTCGCCGGCGACTTCGCTCTCGTCGGCTGAGATCGTCACCTGGGCGTCCAGGCGCGTGCGCCGCGGCTCGTATGCGAGCACGACCAGCCGGGAGGCGTGGAAGCGTCCGACGCCCCGGAGCCGGTTGGCGATTTCGCCGCTCCACTCCCGATCGACGAAGGCGATCATGTTCAGCACCCTGGCCGGCACGTAGTCGCTGCGCTTGCCGTGCGTCTCGATCAGCAGCTGGCGCAGAGCCGCTTCGATCCTGTCCGGCGTCGTCCCCTGCTCGCTCCAGACGGCGTCTGTCCTGGTCATCAGATCGCGCGCCAGTGGTCCTCTGGGCGCAGGATCAGCTCGGCCTCCCGGGGCCCCTGTGAGCCGGCCTCGTATTTCGGCAGCGGACCGGGCGTCTGCGCCCATACCTGCAGGATCGGGTCGCAGATGCGCCATTGCGCCTCGACCTCGTCGTTACGAGTGAAGAGCGTCGCATCGCCTCGCATCGCGTCGGTGATCAACCGCTCGTAGGCCTCGGGCGACTGGGAGAGGAAGGAGGTCCCGTAGAGGAACTCCATGTTGACCGGCCGGATGATCATGCGCGTGCCGGGGATCTTGGCCCCGAGCCGCAGCGAGACCCCCTCGTTGGGCTGCAGGGTGAGCACGAGCTGGTTGGGCTGGACGCCGAGCGACCCGCTCTGGCTGAAGGCGAGGTGCGGGACCGGCTTGAGCGTCACGGCGATCTCGGTGACCTTGCGGGCCAGGCGCTTGCCGGTGCGCAGGTAGAACGGCACGCCGGCCCACCGCCAGTTGTCGACTTCCAGGCGCAGCGCGGCGTAGGTCTCGGTCGTCGAGTCGGGCGGGATTCCCGGCTCTTCGAGGTAGCCGGCGACGTCCTCACCGCCGGCGTGGCCGCTGCTGTACTGGGCGCGGACGGCCATCTTCGTGATCTGCTCCGAAGTCGGCTGGGGGATCGACTGCAGCACCTTGACCTTCTCGTTGCGCACCTCTTCGGCGGCGAAGTTGACGGGCGGCTCCATCGCCACGTGGCAGAGCAGCTGCAGCATGTGGTTCTGGATCAGGTCGCGCAGCGCGCCGGCCTTGTCGTAGTACTCGGCCCGGCTCTCGATGCCGATGTCCTCGGCCGCCGTGATCTGGACGGAGTCGATGTAGTTCCGATTCCACAACGGCTCGAACATGCCGTTGGCGAAGCGGAACGCCAGCATGTTCTGGACGGTCTCCTTGCCCAGGTAGTGATCGATGCGGAAGACCTGGGTCTCTTCGAAGATCGACAGCACGCGGCGGTTCAGCTCGCGTGCCTCCTCGAGGCTCGTGCCGAACGGCTTCTCGATGATCAGGCGCACTTCGGCGTCATCGGATTGGGAGAGCCCGGAGCGGCCCAGCTCCTCGACGATCACGGGGAAGAAGGCGGGGGCCGTGGACAGGTAGAAGGCGCGGTTGAGCGGCTCGCCGGCCTCCTTCTCGAAGGCGTCCAGGACCGTGCCGAGGGTGCTGTAGACGGCGTCCTCGTCGAACGTCCCGGCCACGTACTTGATGTTGCTCAGCAGTCCTTTCAGCACGTCCTCGTCGGGCGTCCGCCGGGAGAAGCGCCGGATCGCCTCTTCGCATTCGGCTCGGTATTCGTCGTCGTCTTTCTCTTTGCGCGCCACGCCGACAAGGAAGAAGCGCTCGGGCAGGGCGCCCTCGTGGGCGAGGTTGTAGAGGGCGGGCAGCAGTTTGCGTCTGGCCAGGTCGCCCGTCGCGCCGAAGATCACCAGCGTCGTCGGCGCGACGGGGAGGCGCTCGAGCCCCGCGACGAGCGGGTTCTCGCCCTGCTCCAGCTTGTCGGCGCCCTCTGCGGTGACGGCCATCTCAGCGCGCTCCGCCCTTGCGGCTCGAGCGGGCCCTGTCGCCGTTCGAGCCCACCGGCGCGCTCTTCACCGCGTGCCCGCCGAACTGGTTGCGCAGCGCCGCCAGGACGCGATCGGCGAAGTCGCCGTTGCCGCGCGAACGGAACCGCGAGTAGAGGGAGGCGGTGATCACGGGAGTCGGGACGTCATGCGCGATCGCGTCCTCGATCGTCCAGCGGCCCTCGCCCGAGTCCTCGGTGTAGCCCTCGATCTTTTCAAGGTGGTTGCCGTCGGCTTCGAACGCTCTTGCCGCCAGTTCGCAGAGCCACGAGCGAACCACCGAGCCCTGTCCCCAGAGATGGGCGATCTTGGCGTTGTCGAGTTCGTACTCGCACTTGTCGAAGACGTCGAAGCCCTCCGCGTAAGACTGCATCAGGCCGTACTCGACGCCGTTGTGGACCATCTTCACGTAGTGGCCGGCCCCCGAGGACCCGAACCTGAGCCAGCCGTATGGCCCGATCGCGGCGACGCTCTGCTGGTTCGTCTCGGGCGCCAGCACATCGAGGATCGGAGCCAGGCGCCTGACCGCTTTGGGCGGGCCGCCGACCATCATGCAGTAGCCGACTTCCAGGCCCCAGACACCGCCGGAGACGCCGACGTCGACGTATTCGATGCCCGTCCCTTTCAGATGAGCCGCGCGAGCCTTGTCTTCGGTCCACTTCGAGTTGCCGCCGTCGATGATCATGTCGCCGCGGTCCAGCAGCTTGGCGAGCTTGTCGACCGTTTCCTGGGTCGGCGCGCCGGCCGGGACCATGATCCAGACCATCCGCGGGGGCTGCAGCTGCTTGACGAGCTCCTTCAACGAGCCCGCGCCGGCCGCGCCGTTTCGCACCGCCTGCTTGACCGCCTTCTCGTCGTAGTCGAACGCGACCACCTCATACTCGGAGTCGCGCCGGATGCGGTGGACCATGTTGCCGCCCATCTTGCCCAGCCCGACGAAACCGATCTGCGTCATCCTGGCTCCTTGATCCTCGCTGTCAGAGCGCGCACCGCGCTCACGGGGTCCTCACCCTCGAGTCGCAGTCGCTCGGCGGGCAGCCCGAGCTCGCGCAGCGTCTGCAGGTCGCCGATCGCCTGGGCGTGCTTGAGCGTCGTGAAGGTGTAGCTCGCGCCCGGGATCGCGACGTCGTCGGGGCCGTCGTGGAGCAGCTGGAGGAAGCGCCCGGTCCGCGGCCCGCCCTTGTGGAACTGCCCGGTCGAGTGCAGGAAGCGCGGGCCGTAGCCGAACGTCGTGGTGGCGCGATGCGCCGCGCGAATCGCCGCGCGCAGCTCGGCGAGCGCCGCGTCGAGCTCTGCGGACGGCTGCAGGTAGCCCATCAGCGCGACGTACTGCGGCGGGGCCGCTCCGAGCAGCAGCTCCCGCAACGCCGACTCGTCGGCGTCGGCGAGCGCCGGCAGCTCGCCGCGCGCTTCGTACTCGGCGAGCACGCGCTTGGTTGCGTCCTTCGCCTGCTGCACGTTGGGCTGGTCGAACGGGTTGATGCCGAGCCCCCAGCCCGCGACCGCAACGGAGAGCTCGGCGAGCATGAAGACGCGCCCCAGGTCCACCGGGCCCCTGGTCGGGATCGTGATGAGGGGATGCCCATCCCGCGCGAGCGCGTCCATGCGGGCGTCGAGGTCCGGATCGGGTGCGGTGATGTCGGGCAGGTGGGCGAAGACCCGGTCCGGGCCGTAGTCGCTCGGCTGGCCGAGCGGCTCTTCGGCCACGGGCAGGATGCCGGTGCCCTCCTTGCCCGTCGACTCGGCCACGAGCTGCTCGAGCCACAGGCCGAGCCCGGGCAGCGTGGCGGGGATCTGGAAGGTGAGCTTGTCGCGGCCGTTCTGGGCGAGCGCGGACAGCGCTGCACCAAGCCAGACGGCCGCCTCGTGTGTGGCCGACGCGGTCTTGTCCTCGACCTCGGTGCTCCACGCCTCCTCCGAGCCGGTGAGCAGCGCGCCGGCGTCGATCCCCATCAGCACCGCCGGCACGATGCCGAAGGCCGACAGCGCGCTGTAGCGCCCGCCGATGTTCGGATCGCCGTGGAACGTCCGTCGGAAGTCGTGCGCGCGGGCGAGCTGCTCGAGACCCGAGCCCGGGTCCGTGATCGCGACGAAGCTCCGGCCCTCGGGGACCTGCGACCAGAAATAGGCGAACAGCGACAGCGGCTCGATCGTTCCACCGGACTTGGAGGAGACGACGAACAGCGTGCGATCGAGGTCGGCAGCCTCCTGCACGGCGCGGATCGTGGCAGCGTCGGTCGAATCGAGGACATGCAGGCTCGGATGGTCGGGACGGTGTTTGAAGGAGCGCCGCAGAACCTCCGGCGCGAGCGAGGAGCCGCCCATGCCGAGCAGGATCACGTCGGTGTAGCCCTCGCGAGCGATCTGCTCGGCGAACTGTTCCAGCTCGTCCAGCTCCGGGAGCATCCGCTGGGCGATCGTCAGCCATCCAAGGCGGTCGGCCACCTCCGGGGTGCCGGGCGGGGCCCACAGCGTGGCGTCGCCCTCGCGCAGGCGCCGCAGCACATCGTCTTGGCCTGCGCGTACGACCTTCTGCTCAACCGCGGCTCGCAGCGCTCCTGTTATGTGCGGTTCGACAGCGAGGGCGGGGTCGCTCACGCCACGATCGTAGTCGCCATGGCACTGGTATAGGTTTCCGGCGTCGCCTCCACAGGGCCTCACGCCTTCGCGGCGGCGCCGCGAAGGGCGAAGGGGCCCTCCGGCGGGGCAGAGCCGTCTCCGACCGAGCAAGCGTGCACGCAGACACAACCCACCAGCTGCCCGACCGCAACCTGGCCCTCGAGCTGGTCCGCGTGACCGAGGCCGCGGCGCTCGCCGCGGCGCCCTTGGTGGGCAGGGGCGACAAGGAGGCCGCCGACCAGGCGGCGGTCGACGGCATGCGCTACATGCTGCAGTCGATCCGGATGGACGGCGTCGTCGTGATCGGAGAGGGGGAGAAGGACGAGGCGCCGATGCTCTACAACGGCGAGCAGATCGGCGACGGCTCGCCGCCCGAGGTCGACATCGCGGTCGACCCGCTCGAGGGGACGACGCTGGCCGCCCACGGGATGCCCAGCGCGCTGGCCGTGATCGCGCTGTCGGCGCGCGGCACGATGTTCGATCCGGGCCCCTGTGTGTACATGGAGAAGATGGCGGGGGCGCCCGAGATCGCCGACCTGCTGGACCTCGACAGGCCGCTGGGCCAGACCGTGGAGCTGATCGCGCGACGCAAGGGGCGCCCGGTCGGAGACGTGATGGTCGTGGTCCTGGACCGTCCCCGCCATGAGCAGGGCATCGCTGCGATCCGCGCTGCCGGCGCGCGTGTGCGCCTGATCCCGCACGGGGACGTCTCTGCGGCACTGCTCGCCGTCACGGAGCGCTCGCCGGTCGACCTGCTGTGGGGGATCGGCGGCACCCCCGAGGGCGTGATCTCCGCCGCGGCGGTGAAGTGCCTGGGTGGGCAGCTGCTGGGCAGGCTATGGCCGCGCGACGAGGCCGAGCGCAGCGCCGCGCTGGAGGCCGGATACGACCTCGATCGGGTGCTCGACCGCGACGACCTGGTCGCCGGCGAGGATGTCTTCTTCTCGGCCACCGGGATCACCGACGGCGACGTCCTGCAGGGTGTTCGATACCCCAGCGCCGGTGGCGCGACGACCGAATCGCTGGTCACCCGCACCCGTTCAGGGACGATCCGGCGCGTGAAGGCCACACATGACCGCTCGAAGCTGCGCGCGGTCGGCGGCGACCGGTTCTAGGGGCTCTGGGCGGCGATGACCGGTTCCACGGGCCCTGGGCGGCGATGACCGGCTCTATGGGCTCTGGGTGCCGATGAGCCCGGAACGGCTGTGGATGCTCTCGATCGCGCTGAACAAGCGCGGATACAAACGCATGGCGTTGTGGGTCAAGAAACTGAACTCCGTCATCTACCACAACTCGCTCTCGCCGGGAGCCCGCGTCAGCCCGGACATCCATTTCGGTCACCACGGCTTCGGCACGATGGTTCACAGCAACGTCGTGATCGGCAAGCGGGTGCGGATCTGGCATCACGTCACGATCGCCGTTCGCTCCCGCTCGGAATGGGCCGACCCGCACGCGATCGTGATCGAGGACGACGTGCACATCGGGGCGAACTCGGTGATCATCAGCCCGCGTGAAGGAAGCCTGCGGATCGGCAAGGGCGCGCGGATCGGCGCCGGCACCGTCGTGTTCCGAGACGTACCGCCCGGCGCGACGGTGGTGAGCGTTCCCCCGCGGGTGCTGAGCGCCGACCGGGTCGAGGCGGAGCTGGGCGGCGAGGAGGAACTCGAGGACGACGACACCTAGCTTGCGGCGCCCCGCTGCTGCTTGAGTGCGAGCGGGGCGACTGCTAGCTTCACCTTGATGTCAGGACAGGGCCTTCCTGCGGCGACGGGAGCAAGGAAGCGTGCCGGAGCGGCCGGGAGCACGGTGCTCAGGACGGTGATCCCCTGCCTGCTGATCGCAGTGGCCGTGCCGCTTGCCGGCTGTGGTGGTACGTCCAGGTCAGGCGGCTCCGGAGGATCCGGAGTGGCCGAAGCCGAAGGCATCGAACACGACGAAGAAGTGGCCCAACGAAAGCAGGAAGCGTCGCAGGACGCCCAGGAGCGTGAAGTGCTGCTGCAGCTCGAATCAAAGAGCCAGGAAGAAGCCGCGTCGGCCAATGCCCGAAAGGTCGAAGCCGCGGCTGCGGCGAAGGCGAAGCGGAAGCTGGAAGCGGCGACGAAGCAGGCACGTCGAACCGAAAAGGCCGCCGAAGCGAAGGCCAAGAAGCTGGAAGAAGCCGCCAAGGCCCAGTCCAAGAGCGGATCCCGCCCACAGCACACGACGACCAAAACCGCTTCATCCACGGCCCCGCCGCCGCAGGTCGGCGCCGCTTCGGAAGCGAGCACGAGCAATGGCTCACCCTGACCGGACCGCTCCCGACCGGGAGCCTGGCGCCAGATCGGCGAAGCCGCTCGCGTGCGCGCTCCTGCTTGTGCTGGCGTTGCTGATCGGTGGCTGCGCCGGCGCATCCAAGTCATCAGGCGGGGCCCATGAATCGAGCTCCGAAGCGGTCGGGGGAGCGGAAGCGCTCGAAGCCAAGGCCAGCAGCTCTGCGGCGCACCTGGAGGCGGCCGACGAAGCCGAACGTAAGCGGATCGAGGCCGAAGCCGAGGCCCGCAGCAGCAGCACCCCGGCCACGACCACGGCCGGCAAGAGTGGGAGCTCGCGCAAGCGCTCCGGCTCGGCCACGCGGAAGCACGCCGGGAGCTCGGGCAAGAAGACCTCGAAGAAGGTCCACGGCAAGGGCTCCCCCAAGAAGTCGAGCGCAGCCGAAGAAGAATCGCGCAAGCAGTTCGCGCGCGAAGAAGCCGCGGAAGCCAACGCCGACAAGTAGCGGGGCGTCCGCTAACGGCGTTTGGCCTGGTGCTCGACGACCTTGCCGAAGGCCTCCTCGAGCTGGCTGGTCATGCGCAGCTTGAACAGCGCCAGCAGCGCCTCCGAGGCGAGCGGACGCAGCGAGTCGACCGCGTCGATCAGCTCGTCCCAGCGCTCCTCGGGCTGCCCGGCGCGCTCGAATGGCTCCCACAGCTCCTTGAGGAAGAGCTTGGTGAAGGCGCGCGAGACCGAGTCGCAGTCGCGGCCGACCCGCTCGACCAGCTCGAGCGTCGTCTTCAGCGGGATCCCCAGCGCCATGACCTGCTCGGCGGCAGCGAGCAGGGCAGGGCTGGTCACTTCGAAGCGGTCCTCGCCCAGAGGGACGAGCACGCGCAGGCGGCGGACCCGCTCGAGGTCCTTGGCGTCGGTCTCGCCGAAGCGCTGTTCCAGCTCCTGCCTGGTCAGCACCTCTGGCGTCTCCGGGTCGAACGGCGCGGTGACGGCGGCGCGCAACCCGACGAGCCGGCCGGCCAGCCCGTCGGGGCCGCTGAGCAGCCGCTCGATCGCGGCCAGGTTGAAGCCGTCCGCCTGGAGGTCCTGGATCAGGCGCAGCCTGGCAATGTGGTCGGCGTTGTAGTAGCCGACCCGCGCCCGCACCTCGGGCGGCGCGAGCAGCCCACGGGAGTGGTGGTTGCGGATGTTGCGGACCGACATCCCGACCTGGCCGGCCAGCTGCTCGATCGTCAGGTCGTACGGAGCGCCCTCCCGCGTGGCGGCACGCGGCCCCACTGTGTCCGTTCTCACACGACCCATCCTCCGTTTGAGGTTACCATGTTTGACGTGTCCTCATTCGAGGTAACATGATCTCGGGTCACTGAGAAGGGCCGGTCTCTCGCTCGAGCGAGCAGGCCCCGGCGAGCCAGGGGAGCAAGCAGCGATGCGCACCGACCACAGCAGCGCCGAGAAGGACCTGACCCCGCCGGACGGGTCCGATGGCTGAACGGGGAGCCGTTCCGCAGGTGCCGCGAGCCAGGCGCAGGGCGCTGGCGCTGGCACGCTCGTTCACCTCGCCGCTGCTACCCGACGACTACCTGGAGATGCTCAACCCGCTGTGGTCCACGCGCGAGCTGCGCGGGCGGGTCGAGCGCATCGAGCGCGAGACGCCCGACGCAGTCACCGTGCTGATCAAGCCCGGCTGGGAGTGGCCCGGTCACCGCGCCGGCCAGTACATCCGGCTCGGCATCGAGGTCGACGGAAAGCATCACTGGCGCGCCTACTCGCTGACCTCCGAGCCCGGGCGGCCCGACGGCTGCATCTCGATCACCCCGAAGCTGCTCGAGAGCGGGGTCGTCTCGCCTTTCCTGTGCGGCCGCCTGAAACCGGGCGCGATCGTGCGCCTGGGCGGGGTCGAAGGGACGTTCGTGCTCCCCGATCCGATCCCCGAGCGGCTGCTGTTCGTCAGCGCCGGCAGCGGCATCACCCCGATCATCGCGATGCTGCGCAGCATCGAGCGGGCCGGGGCGATGCGCGACGTCGTGCACGTCCACTGCTCTCGTGAGCCGAGCACGGCGATCTTCGGCGAGGAGCTCCGTGAGCTCGACCGGCGCCGGCCGGGCTACCGGCTGCAGGAGCGCCACAGCGCCGCAGAAGGTCGGCTGCGGGCGAGCGACCTGGAGCGGATCTGCCCCGACTGGCGCGAGCGCGAGGCGTTCATCTGCGGTCCGACCGCCCTGCTGGCGGCCCTCAAAGAGCACTTCGAGACCGTCGGCGCGGGCGCGCGCCTTCACCACGAGCATTTCCAGCCGGATCAGCTCATCGGCGGCGGCGAGCAGGGCTCCGGCGGTCCGATCAGGTTCTGCTCGAGCGACGTGCAGGCCAACAGCGACGGCGCCACGCCGATCCTCGTGGCCGGCGAGCAGGCCGGCGCGACGCTTCCCTTCGGATGCCGGATGGGCATCTGCCACAGCTGCGTCGGACGGTTGCGCTCCGGTCGCGTCAGGGACCTTCGAACCGGCGAGGTCCACGGCCAGCCCGGAGCGTTGTTGCGTACCTGTGTGAACGCGCCCGAGGGCGCGGTCGAGATCGAGCTCTGAGCACCACACCGAACCCATCCCTCCAAAGACAAAGGACGACCCGACATGTCAGCCACGCTCGCCGAGTCCCCGCCGACCGTCTCCGAAAGCGAGTCCGAGAGCCCGCTCGCGCGGCTCACGCCCCAGCAGATCGAGGCGCTCGGGCGCGAGTTCGACGCGATCCACGACGAGGTCTACGCCGACCTGGGCGATCGGGACGCACGCTACATCCGCTCCACCATCCGCCTGCACCGCCAGCTCGTGCTCGCGGCTCGCCTGACGCTGCTGTTCTCTCGCCGCCGCCCGGCCTGGCTCGCCGGGACAGCCGCTCTGTCGCTCGCCAAGATCCTCGAGAACATGGAGATCGGCCACAACGTCATGCACGGGCAGTGGGACTGGATGAACGACCCGGACATCAACTCACGCAGCTGGGACTGGGACACCGCATCGCCGGCCGACGCCTGGCGCCACTCCCACAACTACGAGCATCACACCTTCACGAACATCCGTGGCAAGGACCGCGATCTCGGCTACGAGATCATGCGCATCGACCCACATCAGAAGTGGCACCCCGTGTACCTTCTGCAGCCGCTTTACAACCTGGTGCTGATGGGCTTCTTCGAGTGGGGCGTCGCGCTCCACGACCTCAACTTCGACGCGATCCGGGCGGGCGAGAAGCCGAAGGCCCAGGCGCTCGCCGAGCTGAAGGCGATCGGCCTGAAGGCTCGTCGCCAGATCGTCAAGGACTATCTCGCCTTCCCTTCCCTGTCGGCCGGCCTGAATGCCGCCCTGTCCGGCGCGCGGGAGGGCCGCCGCGCCTTCAGGTCGACCCTGGCGGCCGACCTCACGGCCAACATCGTCCGCAACGTGTGGGCCTACTCGATCATCTTCTGCGGGCACTTTCCCGACCAGACCTACACGTTCAGCGAGCGGGTCCTCGCGGACGAGACCCGTGGCGGATGGTACGTCCGCCAGCTGCTCGGCGCGGCGAACATCGACGGCGGGGCGCTGTTTCACTTCCTGTCCGGGAACCTCAGCTTCCAGGTCGAGCATCACCTCTTCCCCGACGTGCCCTCGAGTCGTTACGCCGAGATCGCGCCACGGGTACGAGACGTGTGCGCCCGTTACGAGCTCCCCTACAACACAGGTCCCCTCCATCGTCAGCTCGGCACCGTGCACCGCACGATCCTGCGCCTGGCCTTTCCCGGCGGGCGCACCCGGCCCAAGCCCGGTCCCTACCGTCCCGGCACGACCTGAGCGATGAGCCGGCGCGGGTAGGATCAGCGCGTCCGTCCACCCGACAGGAGGCCCGCGTAGCGATGCCCCGTCTGCCCTACTGCGACCCAGACAGCGCCCCCGAGCCGATCCGGGAGGTGATCGCCGAGACGCCGCTGACGCTGCTCAGGGTGATCGCCCACGCCGATACCGCCTTCGAGCCGTGGCTGCGCTACAGCAACACGCTGCTGCGTCGCCTGCAGCTCGATCCGCTCCTGCGCGAGCTGGCGATCCTGCAGGTCGCCCATCTCTGCGACTCGCGGTACGAGTGGATCCAGCACGTCCCGATCGCCGAGTCGTTCGGCGCCGAGCGCACGCAGATCGACGCGATCGAGCGGGGAGCGGAGCAGGACCCTTCGCTGAGCGAGACGCAAAGTGCGCTGCTCGCGTTCACCCGCGAAGTCGTGGTCGACGGCGCGGCAGGGGAGCAGTCGCTGGCCGAGATGGTCGCGCACCTGGGCGAGAGAGGGGCGATCGAGCTGCTGCTGGTGATCGGCAACTACATGGGTTTGGCTCGCCTGATCGCGACGGTCGGGCTCGAGCCCCACGAGCCGGTCGTCAGGCTCCCCGGGGGCACCGACGCCCTCGGCCCGAGCTGAGCCTCAGCGCGCCCTGAAGCGCCCGACCCTCGACTCGGCCAGGTCCAGGCGGGCGAGTGAGCGCAGGAACGCGTATGTGACGACGACGTGGATACGGGACTGGGTGGCGTTGTAGAGCCGCAGGCTCAGTCCCGACGCGATCGCCGGGTAGAAGTTCACGACCGCCACCTCCACGTGGAGCCTCTCCGGGCTCCGGTGCTCGTCGGGGCTCCTGCGGACCTCGATCTGGAGGTAGCCGCTGCCGCCACGGCCCTCTCTGGAGACGAGCAGGCCACGATCGATCCGCCAGCGGACCAGGCCGCGGGTCGCGTCGATCCGGTATTCGGGTGCCTTGAAGGTGAGAAGCCGCAGCGGCGGAGCGAGCAGCACGACCGAGCGCTCGGTGTCTGTGTAGCGCACCCGGACCAGGCCGAGCGTGACCCGGGTCAGGAACCGCCAGTAGGTCCGGGCCAGCCGCTCGAGGTGCGTCGGCGTCCAGATCTCCTCTAGCGCCTGCCTGTCGATCAGCAGGTCGGCGCGCTGAACGGAGCGCACGGCGCCCGTCTCGCGATCCACCTCGGTCGAGTCGCTGAGGTTCTCGATCGTCGCTCGCGCGCCCCGCCTGCCGCGCGTCCGCAGCATCGCCGCGGCGATCAGCGCCCCGACGACGAGGACGACCGCGACCAGCGCCACCCAGACCCCCGTCATATCTCCTCTATGCCGGGCACCGGGACTGCAGGCTATCCTCGCCGCCCGCGGCGAGCTGGATCGCGTCCCCGGCTGCTGCTATTCAACGTGCATGGCCAACGAGCGCCCGAGCAGCCTGGATGACCGGCTGCCGCCCAGCCGCTGGCGGCCCCGCCCCGTCGCGGAGCTGCCGCTCGAGTCGCTGCTCGAGCGCTCCGACGAGCTGGCCAGGCGCTGGGCCGCCGACCTGATCCTGGGCCGCCGGCTCGACTCGCTGGGGGAGGTCCCGTTGGAGGAGATAGGGGCGCAAGGCCCAGCGCTGTGCGAGCAGCTCGTCCGCTCGCTGGGCTCCGAAGAGGAGCTCGACCGCCTGCTCGGGACGGAGGCCGGAGCGGGGCGCCAACCGTCCCCGTCCTACCCGGAGCGTGCGGCGGCGCTGGCCGGGGCCCGAGACGCGGCGACGATCGTGGCAGGCGTCGAGGCGCTGCGCGAGGCGGCGTGGCAGATGGCCCTCCAGTATGTCGACGGCCCGGCCGACCCGGTCAGAGCACGCGGCCTGACCGACATGTGTGATCGCCTTGCCCACGCCTGCGCCGCACTGGCGGCCCAGGCCGTCGCGACGGCCGCGCCCGGCGCTCCCGAGCCGGCGGCCCGGCCTCCCGCTTCCGGCGCCGCAGCCCGCTCGGCGCCGGAGGGGCGGATCGTGATCATCGACGAGCGCCGCCCTGCCGAGCCGGTGGCCGGCGAGGCCCAGACCGTCCCCGGCCCCCACGAGGCGCCGGTGACCGAGATCGAGATCCGGGACGCGCGACGCGAGCAGCCCGGCCCGGCGGCGTGGATCGGCCCGATCGGTCGGCAGCTGGAGAGCTTCGAGCGGGACGGGGCGCCCTTCGCCGTGGTGCTGATGGAGATCGACGCAGCGCCGTCGGATGGCGAGGCGCTCGAGCACGCGCTCACTGCCGAGCTGCGCGCGTCGGGGGGCGGGACGGTCACGGTCGAGCGGGACGGTCGCTACTGGTTGCTGGTGCCCCGCGCCGATCGGATCGGGGCGCACGCGCTCGCGGCCCGGCTCGAGCAGGTGGTGGCGCAGTACGCGGCGAGACGGGGAGCAGCGGTCACGGTCGCGACCGGCACGGCTGTCTGCCCGGAGGACGGCAGGAAGCCCTCGGAGCTGGCTGCGCACGCCGATGTGGGTCTCTACGCGGCTCGCTGGGAGGCAAGGTCCTCGGCGACGCATGCCGCCGACGAAGGAGCCTGAGGCAGCGTGCGCTTCAGCCGGCCAGTGCGCCGCCGGCGACGATCGCGGCAGGCGCTATCGCGGGCAGGCCGAGCGTCGGCGAGTTCGCCGTGGCGCCGACGACCTTGGTCGCGATCCGAACCGTCTCGGTGATCCCCAACGCGGCGGCCGCGCCCGCCGTCAGGTCCCAGTCGGCGCCGATGTGGCTGTACGGGCCCCGGTCGAGGACGGGCACGGTGAGGGTCCGGCCACGATAGGCGACCCTGACGAGCGTGCCACAGGGAAGCGTGCGGTTGGCCACGCCGACGACGCCCGGGGTGAGCGTCTGCCCGCAGGCTGTCTCGTGACCGTAGAAGCCCGGCCCGAACCATGTCGCGATACCGGTCGGGTCCACGACGGCCTTGTGGGCCGGGACGGCTCCGCTGCTCGCGGGGGCGCTGGCGCCGCCGGTGGACCCGGCCACGGCAGGGCCTGCCGCGAGGGCACAGAGGCCCGAGGCAAGGGCGAGCACGGTTGCTGTCTTGGCGGCGATACGCATGATGCTGGGCGCCTACGGGGTGAGCTGACGGGCTCGCGCTGCGACTTTCGCTGCGCTACGGCCCTGACGGGCCGATTCGCCCCAGCGGACCTGACGACTGTCCGCAACGGGTCCCCCGCCTGCCCTGACCTGGGTCGGGGCAGCTCGGCGTGCGCGGCAGTATACATATCCTCGCGCGCGCCGCTTGACCCGGCCCGGTTTGCAGGCGGGCCGGCGTCAGCCGGGTAGTCTCGAGATCACGTCCCGGAGCAGCCGCTCGCCGCCGGAGATGCCGGCCTTCGCCAGCTCGCCGATGATCTCCGCGGCAGTGCCGATCAGCTCGGTGCCGCCCGGGGGCTGGACAGCCCCGACGGCGCGATCCTCTTCAGAGGCGTAGCCCTGTCGGGGGACAGGCTCGGAGCGCTTGCGCGAGCCCGTTGCAGCCGCTTTGCGGGGACGGCTCGCCCTGCGGGGCTTGGTCGTCGC
>JBKQOO010000116.1:0-16625 GCA_052145475.1 Solirubrobacteraceae bacterium | reverse complement strand
CGCGCGCGGTGCTCGTCGGTGGCACCCGCATCGAGGACTTCTGCGCGCTGTCGGCGCGCAGGGCGCTCGAGTGGCTCGAGCAGGTCGAGCTGTCCGACACCGACCGCCACGTCGCGCGGTTGATCCTGCGCGAGATCTCCGAGCGCCTGCGCTTCCTCGAGAACGTCGGCATCGGCTACCTCTCGATGGACCGCGCCGCCGCCACGCTGTCCGGGGGCGAGGCCCAGCGGATCCGTCTCGCGACCCAGATCGGGTCCTCGCTGGTGGGTGTGCTGTACATCCTGGATGAGCCCTCGATCGGCTTGCACCAGCGCGACAACTCGAAGCTGATCGCGACGCTGCAGCGGCTGCGCGACCTCGGCAACACCGTGATCGTGGTCGAGCACGACGAGCAGACGATGCGCGCCGCCGACTACCTCGTCGACCTCGGCCCCGGTGCGGGCGAGCACGGCGGCTTCATCGTGGCCCAGGGCCACGCGCGCGAGGTGGAAGCCGTCGCCGAGTCGCTCACGGGCCAATTCCTGGCGGGCACGCGCAGGATCGAGGTGCCCGAGCGCCGGCGGACGCCGAGCGGGTATGTGGAGATCCTCGGCGCCAGCCAGCACAACCTGCGCGACATCGACGTGCACGTGCCGCTGGGGGTGCTCACGTGCGTCACCGGCGTCTCGGGCTCGGGCAAGTCGACGCTCGTCAACGAGGTGCTCTACAAGGCGCTCGCCAACCGCCTGCACCGGGCGCGCACACGGCCGGGTGCCCACCGGGCGGTCAACGGCCTGGAGCAGCTGGACAAGATCATCGCCGTGGACCAGTCGCCGATCGGTCGCACCCCGCGCTCGAACCCGGCCACCTACACGGGCCTGTTCGACGTGATCAGGGACCTCTTCTCGAAGACCCAGGAGGCCCGAGCGCGCGGCTACAAACCGGGCCGCTTCAGCTTCAACGTGAAGGGTGGGCGCTGCGAGGTCTGCCGGGGGGACGGGCAGATCAAGATCGAGATGCACTTCCTGCCCGACGTCTACGTGCCGTGCGAACAGTGCCACGGCAAGCGCTACAACCGCGAGACGCTGGAGGTCCGCTTCAAGGGCAAGAGCATCGCCGACGTGCTCGACATGTCGGTGGAGGAGGCGCTGGGCTTCTTCGAGCACATCCCCAAGATCCGCCGTCGGCTGGAGACCCTGAACGCGGTCGGGCTGGGCTACGTGCGGCTGGGGCAGCCGGCGACGACGCTGTCGGGCGGCGAGGCGCAGCGGGTCAAGCTGGCGACGGAGCTCTCGAAGGTGGCGACGGGCCGCACCCTGTACATCCTGGACGAGCCCACCACCGGTCTGCACTTCGCCGACGTCCAGCGTCTGCTCGAGGTCCTGCAGAGGCTGGTCGACGCCGGCAACAGCGTCGTCGTGATCGAGCACAACCTTGACATCATCAAGAGCGCGGACCGCCTGATCGACATGGGTCCGGAGGGCGGCGAGGAGGGCGGCATGGCGATCGCGGTGGGCACACCCGAGGAGGTTGCCGCCGAGCCCGCCTCGCACACGGGCGCCTTCCTGGCGGACCTCCTCTCCCCGGCGGCGAAGCGAGCCAAGCCGCCGTCGCGCAAACGGCGGCCCAAGCTGGCCGCGGCTGCGTGAACGGCAGCGCCCCTGCCGGGCTCACGGCGCGCGAGCTGGCCGATCGGGCGCGGCTGTGGGCGCAGAAGTGGCGCTGGTATGAGCGCAATGCGCTGCCCTGGAACCGGGCTCGGATCCACTGGGAGCTGATGCGCCGGGGTGCATTCGCCCGCTGGCCGCTGGAGGGCAACGTGCTGGAGGCGCTGCGCGAGGGCAGGCTCGAGGTGGGGGAGGGGGTGCTGCTCGAGCCCGGTGTGTGGATCACCGCTCCGGGCCGGGCGCGTCTGCGGATCGGCGAGGGCACCTTCCTGAACCGCAACGTGATGGTCGCGGCCCAGGAGCTGGTCGAGATCGGCGCCCACTGCATGCTGGCCAACGGCTGCTTCGTCTCCGATGCCAGCCATCGCTTCGACGACCCCGAGCAGCCGATCACCTGGCAGGGGTTCGAGAGCAAGGGCCCGACCCGCATCGGCGAGAACTGCTGGCTGGGAGCAGGCGTGGTCGTGACCAGCGGGGTGACGATCGGCGAGCGCACGGTGGTCGGGGCCAACAGCGTGGTGACGCGCGATATCGAGCCGTACTCGATCGCCGCCGGCTCACCGGCCCGCGTGCTCAGGCGGATCGAGTACGAGAAGCGCTAGGTTGGCGGCGATGGATCTGATCGAGGCGATGCGCTGCGCGCCGACGACCCGGCACTTCACCGATGAGCCTGTTCCCACCGAGACGCTCGTCCGTGCCCTGGATGCCGCTCGATTCGCGCCCAGCGGCGGCAACCGGCAGGGCTGGCGCGTAGTCGTCGTCACCGACTCCCAGACCCGGGCGGCGCTGGGCGAGCTCTACCTGCCGCATTGGCGGGCCTACCTGGAGCAGACGGGCGGCGCGCAGATGCTCGCCGACCCGGGCGTGTTCGACCCGGCTCGCGTGCGCATGGTGCGCCGGGCCAACGACTACGCCGAGAGCCTCGCCCAGGTCCCGGTGCACCTGGTGGTGGGGGTACGGCTGCCCGACCTGGCCGTGACCGACGAGGGCCTGCCCCGAACCAGCATCGTCGGCGGCGCCTCGGTCTACCCGTTCGTGCAGAACCTGCTGCTGGCGCTGCGGGGCGAGGGCCTGGGGGCGGCGATGACGACGCTGCTCGTGCCGGCCGAGGCCGAGGTCAGGAAGCTGCTGGAGATGCCGGACGACGTCGCCGTCGCCGCCCACATCGGCGTCGGGCACCGCGCCGACCCTTGGCCGCGCCGGCTGGTTCGGCACCCGGTCTCGGAGTTCGCCTTCGCGGAGCGCTTCGGCAGGCCGCTGGCCTAGATGGTCGCGATCTAGCCGGCCAGCAGCGCGCGTAGCTCGGCCAGCTCAGCCGGGTCGATCTTGTAGGTGTGCTCCGGACCCGGGTAGACGCGCGTGCGGACGTCGAGAGCGTAGGCGGCGACGCCGTCGTTCATCTCCTGCTGGAGGTTGGCATAGCGCTTGACGAAGCGCGGCCCAAGCCCGTCGCGGATGCCGAGCAGGTCATGGAAGACCAGCACCTGACCGTCGGTCGCGGGGCCGGCGCCGATTCCGATCACCGGCACCTCCAGCAGCGGCATCAGCTCGTCCGTGACGGCGCTCGGGATCGCCTCGAAGACGAGGGCGAAGCACCCGGCCTGCTGCAGTGCCAGCGCCTCCGCGGCGATCCGCGCGGCCGCACCGGCGGTCCGCCCCTGGGCCTTCCAGCCGCCCAGCGCCGTCGAGGTCTGCGGAGTGAGGCCGACGTGTCCCATCACGGGGATGCCTGCGCCGACGATCGCCCGGGCGCGGCTGACCGGCGCCTCGCCGCCGCCCTCCAGCTTGACGACGTCGCAGCCCGCCTCCTTGACCATCCGCATCGCGGTCGTGATCGCCTGCTCGTCGGAGACCTCATAGGAGCCGAAGGGCAGATCGCCGATCAGCAGCGGCGTGCGCAGCCCGCGGCGGACCGCCCGGGCCAGCACGAGCATGTCGTCCAGCTCGACGGGTGTGGTGGCGTTGAAGCCCAGCACGGTTGTCGCGGCCGAATCGCCGACCAGCACCAGGTCGACGCCGGCCCACTCAGCGGCGCGGGCGCTGGGGTAGTCGTAGGCGGTGACCATCACGATCGGGTCGCCCAGACGCTTCTTCTCCGCCAGCAACGGCAGCGTCATCGGCAGGCGGTGGTCAGGCGGGAGCTGATCGACCGGCGTGTGGACATCGGGATGGCTTGACATGGCGGCGGTTCCTCTCTGACGGTCGGTTGACGCGCGCTCAGGAGAGCAGCGTCGCCACCTCGTCGTCGATTGTGATGATGCGGTTGCTCTGCGCCTCGACGTGGACGACCCGGGGCTCGTAGCGCTTCAGGTCGGCCTCGTCGTAGGAGCCGTATGAGATGACGATGACGGTGTCCCCACGGTGGACCAGGCGGGCGGCCGCGCCGTTGACGCAGATCTCGCCCGAGCCGCGCCGGCCGGGGATCGTGTAGGTCTCGAAGCGCGCGCCGTTGTCGACGTCGACGACGTGCACCTGCTCGTGCTCGAGGATGTCGGCCGCCTCCAGCAGGTCGGGATCGATCGTGATCGAGCCGACGTAATGGAGGTCGCAATCGGTCACCGTGGCCCGGTGGATCTTGGACTTGAGCATCACGCGCTGCACGCAATCGCCTTTCGGTGGGTGGCTTGCACGTCCACCCGCCGACCTGCGGGCTGGAGGACGACGTTGTCGATCAGCCGCACCGAGCCGACCCGGGCGGCGATCGCCAGCAACGCCTCCCCGGCCAGCGCATCGATCGGCTCGAGCGAAGCAGGGTCGACCAGCGCGACGTACTCCGCCTCCACGCCGCCGGCCGCGATCCTGCGGCGGGCCGCCTCCAGCAGCGCCCCGGCGGTGCACTCGCCGTCGGCCGCCAGACGCTCTGCCGCCTGCAGCGCCGCCGGCAGCGCCAGCGCGCGGCGGCGCTCCTGTGGGGAGAGCAGCGCGTTGCGGCTCGACATCGCCAGGCCATCCGGCTCGCGGACCGTCGGCAGCGAGCGGATCTCGACGGGCAGGTTGAGGTCGGCGACCAGGCGCCTGATCACGACGACCTGCTGGGCGTCCTTCTGGCCGAAGTAGGCCAGGTCGGGCATCGCCATGCAGAGCAGCTTCGTCACGATCGTCGCCACCCCCCGGAAGTGCTCGGCGCCGCGCGCCGCGCCCTCGAGCCGCTCGCTCACCCCCACCACCTCGACGGTCGTCGCGAAGCCCGCCGGGTAGACCTCCTCGGCGGAGGGGGCGAACAGCACGTCCGCGCCCGCCTCGGCTGCGAGCCGCGCATCCCGGTCCTCGCTACGGGGGTAGCGCTCCAGGTCGCTGGCCTCGTTGAACTGGGCCGGGTTGACGAACAGCGAGACGACGACGATGTCGCACTCCTGCCTGGCCCCGCGGATCAGCGACAGATGGCCCCGGTGCAGCGCTCCCATCGTTGCCACCAGGCCGATCCGCTGCCCGTCCTGGCGGGCCGGCGCCAGCGCCTCACGCAGCTCCGCGACGGTGCGCAGAACCCTCATGCGCAGGCGGGGGTGGGGGTCGGTGTGCTCATCGGCTTCGGTCCAGTTCCTCGCGGATACCGGCGCGACTAGAGATGTGTCGGAAGGTGCTCAGAGGTCCATCCCGGGAATCGCCGGTGACGGCCTGCGGGGAATGATACATCCGTGGCCCGGGGTTGGAGGCGGGACCTTCGGGCGAGGCGATCCTGCGCCCGAAGCCGGGTCAGGGGCGATCGATCGGACCTCACAGTGCCTTCCCGGGTACGCTGCCGCAAATGCCGCAGCAGAATCCTATGACGCGCATCGAGCAGGTCGCCCGCGACCTCGGCGTGCTGGCAGGCGAGATCGCGGACTACGCGGGCCCGGACGCGCGACGAGCGCTGCTGCACTGGCAGAGCGAGCTTCGAGCCGCGCTCGACGATATTCAGCGCCTCGCCCGCGTCGCCCCGGAAGGCGACTAGGACGGGCCAGGGTCTGCGCAGCCGGCCCGCGCCCCGGCGGATCGCGTGCCCGGATCAACGTGGCGGGCTGGGATAAGCCGAGCCAATGGGAGCGGGCCGAACGTGTATTTGCGTTCGTGGACCCCGTCGTCTAAGTTTGCTGCGTCGCTTCGCTGGAAAGCCGCGCATGCCCCACATGGCGCGGATTCGTCTCTCAAGGCGCCACCGTGACGACCCGGGCCGCGCGGTCAGCTCGTAGGGGGGATTGCGCGGCCCGCCCTTTTCCCTCGGGCATCCGGTAGGTAGTTACCACCTGCCGGGTGGCGGGTTAGAACGGACGCGCTCACCGTCGCGCGACGAGCAATGTGGCGGGATGGACGATCCGCCCAGGTGCCGTGTCTGCGGGGACCCGATCGGGATGTACGAGCCGCTGGTCGTGCTGGCCGAAGGCGAGACGCGCGAGACCTCGCGGCTCGAGGAGCCCGGAGGCCGGCCCGCCGGGGACCTGTACCACCGGTCCTGCTTCCTCGAGGCGGGCGCCCAGGGGCCGCTCGACAGCTGACGGCGCCCGGCACCTCACCAGGCGTCGACGTTGGGCCGCTTCTTGCCCGCCCGATGGCGCCAGTCGCCGTCGAGGCCGTCGAACAGCGTGGCGATCCAGCGCCGCGAGTCGGCCGGGTCGATCACGTCGTCGATCTCCCCGTATGCGGCCATGTTGATCCCCCGTCCCCGCTCGTAGGCCGCCGCCACGGTCTGCTGGAAGACCCGCTCGCGCTCCTGCTCGTCCTCGATCGCCTCGAGCTCGCGGCGCATCCCGAGCCGCACGGCGCCCTCCAGCCCCATCGCGCCGAACTCGGCCGTCGGCCAGGCGACCGTGAAGAGCGGCGCCTTGAAGCCGCCGCCGGCCATCGCCTGCGCGCCCAGGCCATAGCCCTTGCGCAGCACGATCGTGCCGGTCGGCACGCTCAGGTTGGCGCCGGTGAGGAACATCCGCGAGAAGTGGCGCACCGTCGCGGTCCGCTCCGCCGCGGGGCCGACCATGAAGCCGGGCGTATCGCAGAGGAACAGCACGGGCAGCTCGAAGGCGTCGCAGAGCTGCAGGAAGCGGGCCGCCTTGTCGGCGCCGTCGGCGTCGATCGCGCCGCCCAGGTGGGTCGGGTCGTTGGCGATCACGCCGAGCGGGCGTCCTTCGGCTCGTGCCAGCGCCGTCAGCATCCCCGGGCCGAACCCGTCGCGCAGCTCGAGGACCGACCGCTCGTCGAAGATCCCATCGACGACCCGGCGGATGTCGTAGACGCGCTTGCGCTGCTCGGGGATCAGCTCGCGCAGCAGCAGCTGGTCCGGAGCCGTGCCGGGCAATGACGGGCCGCAGAAGTAGGAGAGGTAGCGTCGCGCCAGGGAGACCGCCTCGGCGTCGTCCGCGGCGCGCAGGTCGACGACGCCGTTGGCGTGCTGGACCTCGATCGGCCCGACCTCGGCGGGATGGTGGACCCCCAGGCCGCCGCCCTCGATCATCGCCGGCCCGCCCATGCCGATGCTCGAGTCCTCAGTGGCGATCACGACGTCGCAGCAGCCCAGCAGGGCGGCGTTCCCGGCGAAGCAGTAGCCCGAGGCTATCCCGACCAGTGGTACCAGCCCGCTGAGCGAAGCGAACAACTCGAAGGCGCGGCAGTCCAGCCCGGCGACGATCGGCATGTCGACGTCCCCGGGCCGACCGCCACCGCCCTCGGCGAACAGCACGACGGGCAGCCGCCGCCGCTCGGCGACGTCGAACAGGCGGTCCTTCTTCATGTGGTTGCGCATGCCCTGGGTGCCGGCCAGGACCGTGTAGTCGTAGGACATCGCCACGCAGGGCCGTCCCTCGATCGCCCCCACGCCACCGACCAGCCCGTCGGCCGGCGTCCTCGCGATCAGCTCGTCGCGACTGCGGCGCTGCTCCTGCGCGGCGAACAGGAGCGGCCCGTACTCGACGAAGCTGCCCTGGTCGAGCAGGTCGTCCAGGTTCTCCCTGGCCGTGCGCCGGCCATGCTCGTGGCGGCGGGCGACCGCCTCCGGCCGCGCCGCGTCCAGGCCGACGGCGTGGCGCTCGAGCACGGCTCGCAGGTCCGCCCGCTCTCCGTCGCTCACCAGCGCCCCGTCGGCGGCGGCCTGCGCCGGCCCGCTGTCGCCGGGCTGCAGGGTGAGCAGCAGCTGGCCCTTCTGCACCGCATCGCCGACGGCGACGGCCAGCTCGCCGATCACGCCATCGGTCTCGGCCAGCACCTCGTGCTCCATCTTCATCGCCTCGAGCACGACCAGCGGCGCGCCAGCCCGGATGCGCTCCTCGCCGGCGTGCGGCAGCGCGACGACCACGCCCGCGAACGGGGCCCTGACGGCCAGCTCTGCCGAGGTTGCCATCGGCAGATCATCGCTCAATGAGGCCCGGTGGGGGAGCCGCAGGGGCGACGCGGCGACGCCCTCGCCGCTCGCAGGCAGGAACTAGCATGCGCCGATGGGCAAGACCAGCAGTGGAAGCACAGCCGCCCAGCGCCGCGAGGCGCTCAAGCAGGTGCTGATGCAGGCCCGCTCATGTACGCGCTGCCCGGAGCTGGCCGCAACCCGCAAGACGGTCGTCTTCGGGGCCGGCAACGCCGACGCCGAGCTGATGTTCGTCGGTGAGGCGCCCGGCGCGAGCGAGGACGAGCAGGGGCTGCCGTTCGTGGGGCGTGCCGGGAAGCTGCTCAGCCAGCTGCTCGAGGAGATCGGGTTGGCGCGCGAGAGCACCTTCGTGTGCAATGTGCTCAAGTGTCATCCCCCGGGCAACCGCGACCCGCAGCCGGTCGAGATCGAGAACTGCCGCGGGTACCTGCTGCGCCAGGTCGAGCTGATCGAGCCGGCCGTGATCTGCAGCCTCGGCAACTTCTCCACGAAGCTGCTGCGGGAGGACCCGACCGGGATCACGCGGCTTCACGGCCGCCCCGAGGTGATCGAGTTGGGTTCCCGGGCCGTGCGCCTGTACCCGATCTACCACCCGGCGGCGGCGCTGTACACGCCGCGGATGCTCGAGACGTTGCGCGAGGACTTCGCCAGGCTGCCCGAGCTGCTGGCCCTCGGGCCGCCCGAGCAGCCTCTCGAGCCGGAGCAGGTGCCCGAGGCGCTCGAGCGCGAGCCCGTTGCGCCCTCGCCGGGGGAGCCCCCCGGCGCGCCGCCCGAGGCCGACCAGCTCGGTCTGTTCTAGCTCCCGTCCAGCGGCGTCCAGAGGTGTCGAATGAGAAACTCCCTGCAAAAGAGGGGTTTCTGAAGGACCGTCGAAGAAAAAGGTCCAGGCCCTAAAGTCGACGGTCCCAGCTGCCGATGAAGGTCCTGTCTCCATCCCTCCAGGAGTAACGACCGGCCCGCGCACCATTCTCCCGCGGGCCGGTCTTTTTTCTGCGCCCGAGCGCCGAGCGGTGCACAGGCAGAGCAGGCTCTAGAGTTTCGGGGTGGCCGCGCGCAAGCTCGAAACAACCGGTTCCGCCGAGACTGAATCGCTCGGCGGGGAGTTGGCATCGCTGCTCGGCGATGGCGATGTCGTGCTGGTGAGGGGGGAGCTGGGGGCGGGCAAGACGACGCTGGTGCGCGGCGCCGCCCGCGCCCTGGGCGTGCGGGATCCGGTCACCAGTCCGACCTTCAGCATCGGTCACAGGTACAGAGCCGGCCGGCTCGTCGTGACGCACCTCGACCTGTACCGCCTGGCGGGGCTGCACGAGGAGGACCCGGGCCTGCTGGCCGACTACCTGGGCCCGGGCAGGATCGCCTTCGTGGAGTGGCCCGAGGCGGGCGAGGCCGAGCTGGCCGACCCGCGCCTGATCGTGACCCTGAGCCACGGCGGCGGCGACCGCCGGCGGATCGAGGTGCAGGATCGCTCACCCGCGGCGACGGCTGGGGCAGGACGATGATCGTGCTCGGAATCGACACGGCCACGTCGGCGACCGCGGTCGCACTGCGGCTCGGCGATGGCGCCGCGACGGAAGCTCGGGACGACCCGCCCACGGGCGCCCACCCCGGCCACGCCACCAGGCTGCTGGAGTTGGCACGCGAGCTTCTCGACGGCGCCGGCCTGGGCTGGAGCGCGCTCGAGCGGATCGCGGTCGGCGTCGGGCCGGGCACGTTCACCGGCCTGCGGGTCGGGATCGCGACGGCCCGCGGTCTGTCACAGTCGCTTGCCGTGGAGCTCTCCTCGGTCCCCAGCCCGCGGGCGCTCGCGCATGGCGCGCTGCTGGAAGCCGGCGCAGCCGGCGTCCCGCCGGGCGCGCCCGTGATCGCCGCGATCGACGCCCGCCGCGGCGAGGTCTTCGCCGCCGTCTACGACGCCGGCCAGGAGGAGCTGGTGGCGCCACGTCCGCTCGCCCCGGAGGGCCTGGGCCAGCTGCTCGCGCAGATCGAGCCGGCCGACGAGGTCGAGCCCGCTCCCGTCGCCGTGGGCGACGGCGCGGTCCGCTACAGAGCCGTCTTCGAGTCGGCCGGCATCAGCGTCCCGCCGGACGCCTCGCCACTGCACCGGCTGCGCGCCACCGCGATCTGCGCGCTGGCTCTCGAGCAGTCCCCGCCGGGCGACCTCCAGGCGGTGCTGCCCGACTATCGCCGCCGTCCCGACGCCGAGCTCGCGATCGAGGCCGCCGGCGCGGGTAAGGGAGGGGGGACATGAGCGAGCGCTCGACCGCCCCGCCCCCCGCCGAGCCTTCTGGAGCGATCAGGATCAGGAGCCTCGGGTATCCAGACCTGCCCCAGGTGATCGGGATCGAGCGGCGCGTCTTCCCCACGCCGTGGTCGCTGGCGATGTTCGTGCTCGAGCTCTCCAAGCAGACCGGGGTGTGCCTGGCCGCCTGCTGCGACGAGCGCCTGATCGGCTACCTGATCTGCTCCCGCTACGACACGGTCTGGCACATCATGAACATCGCCGTCGACCTCGATTACCAGCGTCGCGGCCTCGCCTCCTCGCTGCTTGCCGAGCTCTACGACCGGGTCGGCGACCCCGCTGCGCGATTCACCCTGGAGGTGCGCCGGTCCAACGCGGTCGCGATCCACCTCTACGAGCGCGAAGGCTTCCGGGCCGCAGGGATGCGGCGCCGCTACTACCAGGACAACGGTGAGGACGCGCTTGTGATGTGGCGCACCCCCGCGACGCTGGCCGGGTCGCTGGACGACGTGCCCAACCCCGGCGCGATATGACGATCCTGGCGCTGGAGACCAGCTGCGACGACACCTGCGCAGCGCTGCTGGACGAGGGCGGCAGGACGCTGTCCAACGTCATCTCCTCACAGCGCGCCCACGACCGCTTCGGCGGGGTGGTGCCCGAGATCGCCTCCCGTCACCACCTCGAGCTGGTCAACGCGATCGTCGGGCAGGCGCTGACCGAGGCCGGGACCACGATGGATGAGGTCGAGCTGATCGCCGCCACGCAGGGCCCGGGGCTGGTCGGGGCGCTGCTCGTCGGCCTCTCGACCGGCAAGGCGCTGGCCGCCGCGCGCGAGCTTCCCTTCGCGCCGGTCGACCACCTGCAGGGCCACGTCGCGGCCAACTTCCTGGCCGGCGCCCAGCCGGACGGTGCAGCCTTCGAGCCGCCCTTCGTCTGCCTGATCGCAAGCGGCGGCCACACGCTGCTGGCAAGGGTCGAGGACCACGACGGCTTCGAGGTGCTCGGCCGCACACTCGACGACGCGGCCGGCGAGGCCTTCGACAAGGGCGCCAGGATGCTGGGCCTGGGCTACCCGGGCGGCCCCGCGCTCGAGGCGCTTGCCGCTGGCGGCGACCCGCAGGCGTTCTCGTTCCCGGGCTCGCCGGGCGAGCGACGCGGCGGTGCGCCCCGCAAGGCCTTCGCTCGCGGCCTGGACTTCTCCTTCGCCGGCCTGAAGACGGCGCTGCTCTATGCGATCCGTGAGCACTCGCCGGCGCAGGCGCGCGAACACGCAGCCGATCTCGCCGCCTCCTACCAGGCCGCAATCGTCCAGAGCCTGTTGGTCCGCGCCGAGCGGGCGCTGGAGCGGACCGGCCTCGACCGCCTCGCCGTCGGCGGGGGCGTGGCCGCCAACGGCGAGCTGCGCCGGCGCCTCGGCGAGCTGGCGGCCACGGTGCACGTCCCCGACCGCAGCCTGTGCACCGACAACGCGGCGATGATCGCCAGCGCCGCCCGCTACGGGCGGCGGCTCGCATACCCGGACTATCTGCCGCTGGACGCCTACGCAACCGGTGAAACGGCGCGATGACCGTGATCACCGTCTACTCCAAGCCCGACTGCCATCTCTGCGCCGACGCGATCGCTGTGCTGCAGCGGCTGCAGGCCGAGCTCGACTTCGATCTGCAGGAGCTCGACATCAGCGCAGACGAGCGCCTGCACCGTGCCTACTTCGAGCGGATCCCGGTGGTCTGCATCGACGGCGGCGAGGAGCTGTGCGAGTACTTCGTGGAGGAGGCGGTCGTGCGCGAGCGTCTAGAGTCACGGCGATGAGCTACGGAGAGCCGGTGGCCGGGGCCGTCCAGTCCGAGCGGGACGGCGTGGGAGCGAGCGAGCGGCTGTCGCTCGGCGTCGCCGCGCGCCTCTCTCGCTACCTCCAGGTCCTCACCCAGGCCAAGAAGATGGGCAAGGAGACGATCTCCTCGCAGGAGCTCTCCGACTACACCCACGTCAACTCGACCCAGATCCGGCGCGACCTGTCCGGCTTCGGCAAGTTCGGCAAGCGAGGGGTCGGATACAACGTCGAGGCGCTCGTCTCGCAGATCCGCAAGATCCTGCGGACGGCAGGGCAGCACAACATCGCCCTGATCGGCGCGGGCCATCTGGGCAAGGCGATCGCCTCCTCGGAAATCTTCGCCGATCACGGCTTCAGGGTCGTGGCGATCTTCGACAACGACGAGGCCAAGGTCGGCAGCCAGGTCGGCCCCCAGAGCGTCCGGGACATCGGCGAGCTGCGCCAGGTGGTCGAGGACGAGGACATCGTCGTCGGCGTGCTGGCCGTGCCCAACCAGGCCGCCCAGGGTCTGGCCGACGAGCTGGTCGACGCCGGCGTGAAGATCATCTTCAATTACTCCGAGTCGCTGCTCGACGTCCCCCCCGAGGTGACCGTCCACACCTCCAGCCCGGCCGTCGATCTGCTCTACGCGCTGTACTTCTACCTCACCTGAGCGCCGCCTCTGCAAGACCGATCGACGAGCGAGCAGTCTTCCAGCGAAACCCGACAGACAGCCAAGCGATGAACAGCGAGGACCTAGACAGAGCCGCCGAGCGCTTCGCCGAAGCAGAGGACCTGACAGTCGGGATCGAGGAGGAGTTCTCGATCCTCGACCCGGACACCTTGGACCTGGTCCCGCGCTACGAGGAGCTGCGGGCGGCAGCCGACGCCGAGCCCGGGCTGGGCGAGGCCGTCGCGGGCGAGCTGATCTCCTCCGAGATCGAGATCATCTCGGGCGCCGGCGCGAACCTGCATGACGCGCTGGCCCACCAGCGCGAGCGCAGGGGGCGTGTCTTCGCCCTGGCCGCCGAGCACGGCGTCGGATTGGGAGCGACCGGCACACACCCATGGGCCGACTACCGCGAGCAGCCGATCATCGACACCGAGCACTACCGGCGCGTCGAGGAGGGTCTGAAGTACGTGGCATGGCGCAACAACACCTTCAGCCTCCACGTCCACGTCGGCGTCAACGACCTCGACCGGGCCGTCAAGGTGTGCGACCGGCTGCGCCCTGTGCTGCCGCAGCTGCTTGCGATCTCGGCCAACTCGCCCTTCCTGGACGGCCGCGACACCGGCCTGCACTCGGCCCGCACGCAGAGCTTCACGAAGAGCTTTCCCCGTTGTGGGATCCCAGACGCCTTCGGAGGCTGGGGCGCCTACCGCGAGTACATCGAATTCCTGCTTGCGAGCCACTCGATCGTCGAGTTCACGCAGGTCTGGTGGTCGGTGCGCCCGCACTTCAGCTTCGGCACCGTCGAGGTCCGGATCTGCGACGCCCAGGCCACCGCCCAGGAGTCCGAGGCGCTGGCCGCGCTGATGGTCGCCGTGATCGCCCAGGCGGCGCGGGACGTCGACGAGGGCGTGCCGTTCGAGCAGCTCGCGCCGCGGCTGATCGAGGAGAACATATGGCGCGCGATCCGCTTCGGGCTCGAGGGCCGGCTGATCGACCTGCCGACGGCGCGCGAGTACCCGGCCCGCGCGGCGATCGAGCGGCTGGCGGCCTGGACGGAGCCGGTACGCGGCGAGCTGGGGATCGAGCTGGCCTTCCCCGAGCGCAACGGCGCCCAACGCCAGCGAGCGATGATCGAGGTCGGTGCGAGCCGCGAGGAGGTGTTCGCGGCCTCTGTCTCCGAGACGCGCCGTTCCTACCCACAGGAGGTGCCCGTATGAGCGGACCAGGAGAGCAGGTGCCCGGCGGGACCGGGCCGGGACAGCCCAGCGAAGAGGAGCTGCGAGCTGCCTACGAAGCCGAACTGAGCAGGATCACCGCGACCGACATGATCGCCCAGACGACGGTCTCGCTGCTGAACATCGCGGCGCACAGGCTCGGGCCGCCGTCCTCGCCCTCCCCGGGAGCGCAGAGCCCGCCCGGCGAGGACGCGGGACGCGATCTCGAGCAGGCACGCGACGCGATCGACGCGGCCGGGGCGCTGATCGCGATCCTGGAGCGGCGCATCCCCGGCGAGGTGGGACCGCTGCGCGACGCGCTGTCCCGGCTGCAGATGGCCTACGCCGGCGAGGTCGGCTCGGGAGCCGGCGAGGCGGCGCCACCGGGTGGCGCTGCAACCGGCGGCGAGGGCGGCGAGGGCGGCGAGGGCGGCCCTCCGCCGCCACAGGGAGGCCCCCCGGGCGGTCAGCAGGAGGGGCAGCCGAAACCGGGACCGGCCGAGTCCAGCGGCAGGCTGTGGGTGCCGGGCAGGTGAGTGCTCGCGAGGGTATGCGGGGCGGTCGACGAGTTGCAGGCTCGCCCCGCCGCACGGCACCCCGTCGCCGCGCACGATAGACTCCGGCCGCGTTTTCGCCCGATAGACGTTCGCCCTGGGCAATCCGGGCGACATCCGTGCGCGCGACGATCCTCGCGCGGCACTCCAATCAGACCGCGGAGGATTACTGTTGAGCAGCTTTCTGACGAACCATGGGGTCGTCGTCGCCCTCGTTTGCGCCGCATGTGCGGTGGTCTACGGCGTGCTGACCACCCGCTCCCTGCTGGCGCTCTCGCCGGGCAATGAGCGCATGCAGGCCATCTCGGGCGCCGTGCAGCAGGGCGCCCGCGCGTACCTGAACCGCCAGTACGCGACGATCGCCGTCGTCGGGGCGATCCTGTTCGTCGCGCTGATCTTCGTCCAGAACATCGCGGTCGCCTGCGGCTTCGCGATCGGCGGGCTGCTCTCCGGAGCGACGGGCTACATCGGCATGAACGTGTCGGTCCGCGCCAACGCCCGCGTCGCGGAGGCGGCGCGATCGGGGGTCACGCCCGCGCTGCGTGTCGCCTTCCGCGGCGGGGCGATCACGGGCATGCTCGTCGTCGGCCTGGCGCTGCTGGGTGTCGCCGGCTACTACGGAGCGCTCACGGCGATCTTCAACGACAGCCCCAAGACCGCGGTCGACGCGCTGATCGGGCTGGGCTTCGGAGGCTCGCTGATCTCGGTCTTCGCCCGTCTGGGCGGCGGGATCTTCACCAAGGCCGCCGACGTCGGCGCCGACCTGGTCGGGAAGGTCGAGGCCGGGATCCCCGAGGACGACCCCCGCAACCCCGCGACGATCGCGGACAACGTGGGCGACAACGTCGGCGACTGCGCCGGGATGGCGGCTGACCTGTTCGAGACCTACGCGGTGACGGCGGTCGCCGTGATCCTGCTTGGGGTGCTGACCTTCCACGAGGACACGCGGGTCGCGATCTACCCGCTGGTGATGGGGGGCGCGGCGATCATCGCCTCGATCATCGGCACCTACGCCGTGCGCTCCCGTTCCGGCAACGTCGAGCGGGCGCTGCTGCAGGGCCTGGTCGTCTCCGGCCTGATCGCCGCGGCGGCGTTCGCGCCGATCACCTACTGGCTGATGCGCAACCTGACCTTCAGCGCGGTGGGCAGCTCGGTCAACACGCCCAAATGGTGGCACCTGTACCTGTGCTCGCTGATCGGCATCGCGGTGACGGCGCTCCTGTTCGGACTGACGGAATACTACACCTCGACCCGCTTCAATCCGGTCAAGAAGACCGCCAAAGCCTCGGTCACGGGTCACGCGACGAACATCATCCAGGGCTTCTCCTCGGGCCTGCAGGCGACGGCGCTGCCGGCGATCGTGATCGTCGTGGGCGTGCTCGGCGCCTGGAAGCTGGCCGGGGGCGGCGTGACCGGCATCTACGGCATCGGCGTGGCCGTGATGGGGCTGCTGTCGCTGACCGGCCTGATCGTCGCCCTGGACGCCTTCGGGCCGATCACCGACAACGCGGGCGGCATCGCCGAGATGGCCGACCTGCCGGAGGACGTGCGCAAGGTCACGGATCGCCTCGACGCGGTCGGCAACACGACCAAGGCCGTCACCAAGGGCTATGCGATCGGCTCGGCCGTGCTGGCCGCGGTGGTGCTGTTCGCCGGCTTCCAGAAAGAACTCGAAGCAAAGCTCGGTCACATGATCTCGTTCGGCATCAACGAACCGCCGGTGCTGATCGGGCTGATCCTGGGAGGCATGATGGTCTGCCTGTTCGCCTCGCTCTCGATCGAGGCGGTCGGCCGCGCCGGCGGCGCGGTCGTCGAGGAGGTGCGCCGCCAGTTCCGCGAGCACCCCGGGATCATGGACTACTCCGAACAGCCCGACTACGCGACGTGCGTGGACATCGTGACGAAGACGGCCCAGCGCGAGATGATCCTTCCCTCGCTGCTGCCGATCGGGCTCACCCTGATCGTCGGCCTGATCGACGCTCAGGCGCTCGGGGGCCTGTTGATTGGCGTGATCGTGGTCGGCTACTTCTTCGCCGTCCTGATGACCGCCGGCGGCGGGGCATGGGACAACGCGAAGAAGCTGATCGAGGACGGCGCCTTCGGCGGCAAGGGCTCCGACGCCCACGCCGCGTCGGTGACCGGAGATACGGTCGGCGATCCG
>JBKQOO010000115.1:0-10834 GCA_052145475.1 Solirubrobacteraceae bacterium | reverse complement strand
GTGGCGGCAACTTCGGCGTCGTCACGTCCTTCCTGTTCAGCCTGCACGAGGTGCGAACGGTCGTTGGGGGCCCGACCTTCTGGCCGGTCGAGCTTGGCGCCGACGTGCTGGGCGCCTACCGGGAGTTCCTGCCGAACGCCCCACGCGAGCTCAACGGCTTCTTCGCCTTCGCGTCGGTCCCGCCTGCGCCGCCCTTCCCCGAGGAACTCCATCTCCGGAAGGTCTGCGGAGTCGTCTGGTGTCATGTGGGCGCTCCCGAGGACGCCGCCGCAGCGATGGCCCCGCTGCTGGGCGCCCTGCCCGAACCCCTTCTGCACGCAGCTCAGCCGATGCCCCTCCCCGCTCTCCAGCGCGCCTTCGACTCCGTTTACCCCGCCGGAGACCAGTGGTACTGGCGCGCTGATTTCGTCAAGGAGATCCCCGATGCTGCCGTCGAGGCGCACGCCAGGTACGGCGCTGAGATGCCGACGTGGAAGTCGACGATGCACCTGTACCCGATCGACGGAGCTGCCCACGACGTCGACTCATCCGACACCCCGTGGAGCTACCGCGATGCGGTCTGGGGCTCGGTAGTCGCCGGTGTCGATCACGACCCGGCCAATGCCGAGATCATCCGCCGCTGGTGCGTCGACTACTTCGAGGCGCTTCACCCGTACTCCGCCGGTGGAGCGTACGTGAACATGATGATGGACGAGGGCGAGGAGCGGGTGCGGGCCAGCTACCGGCACAACTACGATCGGCTCGCGCAGATCAAGGGCACCTACGACCCGGACAACCGCTTCCGGGTGAATCAGAACATCCGTCCTGCGATTCCGCCAGCGGCGCCTTCTTCTGGCGCCCTACGCTGACGTTCGGCTGTCGCGGTCAGGGCAAGGTCGACCTTCGTCGATCGGGGTAGTGGGTCAGTTTGGGTCGCGGAAACGATCTGGCGGCTCGGCAGGCTTCTCAGCTTCGTTTGGCACTTGACCACAAGGTGCGTTGCTTCCGCTTCGACCGAGCCACCGGAAGGCGACAACGGCGCAGATGGACCCCAGTACCAGCGTGATCGCAACGAGCAGCAGCGCGACGCCCAGCTGTCTCCCGAGAATGTCGCCGAGGACCACGATCCGAGCCTAACCACTGAGAAGAATCCCTCACCCTCTCTTTAGGCGGGTCTGCAACATTTGGTTGCGATGTCATCGCTTGTCAAAAGGCGCTTGGCGATAGTCGTGGCGTTCGTCGCGCTGCTCGCCGGCGGAACCGCTGTGGCTCTCGGTGCGAGCGGCTCGCACGCAGGGACTCGCAGCCACAGCTACAGCGCCCACAGGGGCAGCGCGCTGCTGTCGGCGGCCGCCGGCTACCTCGGAGTCTCCAGCACCGAACTTCGCCGCGAGCTGCACTCGGGCAGGACGCTCGCGCAGCTCGCCAACGCGACGCCCGGGCACAGCGAAGCCGGTCTGATCGCCGCGCTTGCGGCGGCCACCCAGGGACATCGGGAGGAACGCCTGACGGCCAGGCTCAAGACGCTCGTGAACACGCCGGCCGGCCTGAGAGCAGGCGCAGCGCGCCCCCGTGGCTGGCTGCGCGCGAGCGAGCTCGCCTACCTCGGCATCCCCCGCCGGCAGCTTGCAGGCGAGCTGCGCTCGGGTAAGACGCTCGCGCAGATCGCCGACTCGATCGGTGGCAAGTCCTCTGCCGGGCTCGTCGACGCGATCTTGGCCGCGGCGACCCAGCGGCTGAACGCGGCCGTCGGCTCGGGACGGATCTCCGGGACCGCCGAGCCCGCCCGCCTGGCCGCTCTGCGGGTCCGGGTCACGGCGCTGGTCGATCGCGTGCACCACGCGCACGCGCCTTCCTGAGCGCCGCGCCGGCGACCCGCCTCGCCGTTCGATCCAGCCACAGCGGATGCCTCGCCGCCGGACGCCTTCGGCCGGCGCCCTGAGCGGTGTCCTCCCCGCCCGTCGTGCACCGCTCAAGTCGCATCTTGCGGCGTTCGATCCATCCCCGAGTACCAGAATGCCTTGAAAAGAAGTTTGGCATGCCATATCCTGATTCCATGGCCACCAAGGAAGGACTTCGGACCCCTGCCGTCGAGGACTACACGAAGGCGATCTTCTCGCTGGAGTCGCGTAGCGACGAGCCTGTCCCCACGAATGCCCTGGCCGACCGGCTCGGCATCACGCCAGGCTCGGTCTCGGCGATGCTCAAGCGGCTGGACGAACTCGGGCTGACGACCCACGTCCCCTACCGTGGCGTGCGCCTGACGCCGGCCGGCCGTCGGATCGCCCTTGAGGTGATACGCCACCATCGCCTGCTCGAGAGCTATCTGGCCGACGTGCTGGGGATGCCCTGGGACAGGGTCCACGCCGAGGCCGAGGTGCTCGAGCACGTCCTCTCCGACGACCTCGAGGCGCTGATCGCCGACAAGCTGGGCCACCCCACGGTCGACCCTCATGGCGATCCGATTCCGACCGTCGAGTACGACCTGCTGGAGGCCGACACCGTGCGCCTGGACGAGCTGCCGATCGGCGCGCGGGGGCGCTTCGTGCGCGTCTCGGACTCCGACCCCGAGATGCTCCGCTATCTGGCCGATCAGGGGATCGCGCTGGGCGCCGAGCTGGAGGTGGTCGACCGCCAGCCCTTCGGCGGGCCTCTGTTCGTCCGCTTCGGCAAGAGCACCCACCCGCTCGGCGACGCCCTGACACGGGCGATGCGCGTCGAGCCGCAGGAGCCGCTCGCGTGAATCCGCTCCCCCGCGCGCCGCTGCCCGTGGTCGAAGGGACCGAGGGCGCATCGATCGCGCTGCCGGGAGAGCTCGGCGGAGCGCTGGCCGGGCCCAGCGCGCTGGAGCAGCTGCTGGCCAAGGGCCGCGTGCGGGCGACGCTGGCGATGCTCGGGCCCGCCTTCGTCGCGTCGATCGCCTACGTCGACCCCGGCAACTTCGCGACCAACGTGCAGGGCGGTGCACAGTTCGGCTACCTGCTGCTGTGGGTTGTGCTGGGAGCGAACCTGATGGCGATGCTGATCCAGTACCTCTCCGCGAAGCTCGGGATCGTCACCGACCACGACCTGCCCGAGCTGGTGCGGGCGCACTTTCCCCGCGCCTTCACCTTGGGCATGTGGGTGCAGGCGGAGATCATGGCGATGTCGACCGACATCGCCGAGTTCCTCGGCGCGGCGCTCGGTCTCAACCTGCTGTTCGGCGTGCCGCTGCTGCCCGCCGGGCTGATCACCGGCGTGATCGCGTTCGCGATCCTCGAGCTGCAGACCCACGGGTTCCGGCGCTTCGAGCTGGCGATCACCGCGCTGCTGGGGATCATCCTCGCCGGCTTCCTCTACGAGACGCTGCGCATCGGCCCCTCGACCCACGGGTCGCTGCACAGTCTGATCCCGGGCCTGCGCGGTACGGGCTCGCTCTATCTCGCCGTCGGCATAATCGGCGCGACCGTGATGCCACACGTGATCTACCTGCACTCAGCGCTGACCAACGGCCGCATGCCCTGCCGCGACGACCGCGAGCGCAGCCGCGTGCTGCGCTTCGAGCGTCTCGACGTGATCATCGCGCTCGGCCTGGCCGGCCTGGTCAACATGGCGATGCTGGCCGTGGCGGCCAAGCTCTTCCACACGCCCGCCCTCTCCGGGCTTAGCACCATCCAGCAGGCCCACGCGCAGTTCGGTCATCTCGTCGGCGGGACCGCGGCGCTGGCGTTCGCCGTTGCGCTGCTCGCCTCCGGCGCCTCCTCCTCCAGCGTCGGCACCTACGCCGGCCAGGTCGTGATGGCCGGCTTCATCAACATCCGCATCCCGCTGCTGCTGAGACGGGCGATCACGATGATCCCGGCGATCGTGGTGCTGGCGGTCGGCGTCAGCCCGACCAGCGCGCTCGTCCTCAGCCAGGTCGTGCTGTCCTTCGGGATCCCCCTCGCCCTGATTCCGCTGGTGCTGCTGACCTCGCGCCGGGACGTGATGGGCGCCCACGCCAACGGCGTGCTGATCAGGTCGGCGGCCTGGATCTGCGCCGGCATCGTCACCGCCCTGAACGTGTTCCTGATCTACCAGCAGCTGCTCGGCGGCTGACTCCTGGCCCGCCCGCCCCGAGTCACGCGGGGATCCAGGGCGCTCGCCAGCCCCCCACCGAGGCGGTCAGACGGTCCGCCGATGCAGGCCCCCACGTGCCTGGCTGGTAGGCCTCGACGGCCGGTGGATGGTCAAGCAGCGGCTGCACGATCCGCCAGCATTCCTCGACCGCGTCCTCCCGGCTGAAGTGTGTGCTGTCGCCGATCAGAGCGGCGTGGAGCAGGACTTCGTACGGTGTCGGGTCTTCCCCGCCCTCCTGTGCGAACTCCATGTCGAGCTCGATCGGGGCCGGACCGGTGTGGTCGGCCCGGTGGGCGTCCAGCACGATTCGCACGCCGGTCGACGGGTCGATCTTGACCACGACCTGGCTCGGCTCGTGCAGCCGCTCGCCCCCGCCCAGGAAGGACAGGCGGGGCGGGTGCCTGAAGACGAGCCTGAGCTCGGTCTGCGTGACCGGCAGGCGCTTGCCGGTGCGGATCAAGATCGGCACGCCGGCCCAGCGCCAGTTCTCGATCTCCAGGCGCATCGCGCAGTAGGTCTCGGTCTGCGAGTCTGGCGCGACGCCGGCGATCTCCCGGTAGCCGTCGTATTGCCCGCGCACGTAGTAGCGCGGCTCGGCGGCGGGCATCGACGAGAAGACCGCCGCCTTGGCGTCCTTGACGCGTTCCGGATCGCCGCTCACCGGTGCCTCCATCGTCGCCGAGGCCAGCAGCTGCATCAGGTGGTTGACGACCACGTCGCGCAGCGCTCCGACCGGGTCGTAGAAGTGGCCGCGGTCCTCGACACCGAAGGACTCCGCCATCGTGATCTCCACGGCAGCCACGAAGTTGCGATGCCAGACTGGCTCCAGCATCGCGTTGGCGAAGCGCAGGTGCATGAACTCCTCGAGGCCCATCTTCCCCAGGAAGTGGTCGATCCGGTACAGGCGGGACTCGGGCACGTGTTCGTGCAGTTCGGCCGACAGCCGCCTGGCCGATGCCAGGTCGTGCCCGAAGGGCTTCTCGACCCCCACCCGCGCTCGCTTCAGCAGCCCGGCGCCGTCGAGCCCGGCCACGACCGTCCCGAACAGGCTCGGCGGGATCGCCAGGTAGAAGACGGGGGTGCGGGCGTCGCCGATCGCCTTGGCGACCGCGCCGTAGGTCTCCGCGTGGCCGAAGTCTCCGCTCACATACGAGAACCGAGCCGCCAGGGCGTCGAAGATCCGCTCGTCGATCTTCACGCCGCTCGCCTCGATCGCTTCGCGGGCGTGCTTGCGCAGGCGTTCGCGATCCCAGTCATCGACCGCCACGCCCACGATCGGGACGTCCAGCTGGCCACGGCTCTCCAGCCCATAGAGCGCGCAGAACGTTTTCTTCCTGGCCAGGTCGCCGGTGATCCCGAAGATCACGAGCACATCGGCGGGGTCGGGTCGGCTGTCGTTCATGAGCGATCCATCTTCGCGAGTCGGGCCGACCCTACCCGTTCACCCCAACGTGAGCTGCAGGATCGCCGAGATCCCGACCACCACGACCACGCCGCGCAGGGCCGCCGGGGGCAGGCGCCGGCCGTAGCGTGCGCCGAGCTGGGCGCCCACGATCGCGGAGACGGCGATGATCCCCGCGGCACCCCAGGCGACGTGCGCCGCGATCGCGAAGTACAGCCCCGCGACGCCGTTGACCAGCCCGGCCAGCACGTTCTTCAACGCGTTGGTCCGCTGCAGGTCCTGGGCCAGCGCGACGCCCAGGATCGCCAGCAGCAGGATGCCCTGGGCGGCGCCGAAGTAGCCGCCGTAGACGCCGGTCAGGAACACCGCCAGCGCCGTCAGCGGATGGCCCGGACGCTGCAGGTCGATACGGCGTGCCAGGAGCCAGCGGCTCAGGCGCGGCTGCAGCACGGTCAGGACCAGGGCGATCGCGATGAACACCGGCACGATCGCCTTGAACGCGGAGGCGGGAAGCAGGAGCAGCGCGACGGCGCCGGTGATTCCGCCGAGCACCGACATCGTCCCCAGCTGCAGGGCCCGTGTCCGCTGCCCGGCGAGCTCGCGCCGGTAGCCGACGGCGCCGGAGACCGATCCCGGAACGAGCCCGATCGTGTTCGAGACGTTGGCCGTGACCGGCGCGTAGCCGAAGGCGAGCAGCACCGGGAAGGTGATCAGCGTGCCGCTTCCCACCACGGTGTTGATCGTGCCCGCCGCCATCCCCGCAAGGGCGACGCAGACGATCTCGCCGATGCTCAAGTGGACTTCGCGATCGCGCTCAGGGTGGGCGTGGCGGCAGGGATGGTCGGGCCCTCTAGGGTTGTGGCGTGGACGTCGAGAAGGCTATCCGGACCCGCCGGACGCACAAGGCCTTCGGCCCCCAGGAGGTTGCGCCCGAGCTGCTCGAGGAGCTGTTCGAGCTGGCCAGCTGGGCGCCGAACCACCACCTCACCAACCCCTGGCGCTTCCGCGTGCTGGGCCCGCGCACCAGGGAGGCGCTGATGGAGCTGGCCGAGTCGGACACCCCGGGCTCGGCTGTCAAGCTGAGGCGTGCGCCGACGCTGGTGGCCGTCTCGGCGCAGCTCAGCGGCGAGCCCGCCCAGGACCGCGAGGACATGCTGGCGGCCGGCGTCGCCGCCTACATCGTGCTGCTGGGAGCTCACGCCCGCGGCCTGGCAGCCTACTGGCGGACCGTGCCCCTGCTGGACGATCCCCGCGCGCGTGAGCTGCTGCGGATGCCCCCCGACGAGACGCCGCTGGCGCTCCTGTACTTGGGTGAACCGGTCCAGGAACAGAGGGTCCCCGACCGCGCGCCGGTCGCAGATGTCGTGATCCGCCTCGATTGAGCGCCGTCCGCGTCTCGCGTTAGCTTGGGCCGGTGCGCCTCGTCTCGATCGACGAACGTCACGGACCGCTGATACCGATGCTGGTGGCGCTGACCGTCAAGACCGGCGTCGTCGATGCGACCAGCTATCTGAAGCTGGGGCACGTGTTCGTGGCGAACATGACCGGCAACATCGTGTTCCTGGGCTTCGCCATCGCGGGCGCCAGCGGGCTCTCTGTGGCTGGCTCGCTGATCGCGCTGGCGGCCTTCCTGCTCGGCGCCCGGCTCGGCGGCGTGGTCGGCGTGCGCCTGGCTTCGCACCGCGGCCGGCTGGTCCGCAACACCGTCACGACGCAGGCCGGTCTCGTCATCGTCGCGCTGGTGATCGCCGTCGTCAGCGGCACGCCCGAGTCGAGTCCGACCCGGTACGCGATCACGGCGGTGCTGGCGGTGACGATGGGCATCCAGAACTCCACCTCGCAGCGCGTCGCCGTGCCCGAACTGACCACGACTGTCCTGACCAGGACGCTCACCGGCCTCGCCTCCGACTGGAGCGGACCGCTGCGCATTCGTCGCATCGTCTCCGTCGGCGCGATGCTGCTGGGAGCGTTCGCCGGCGCGCTGCTGGTCCTGCACGTCTCGATTCCCGCGGCTCTGGCGCTCGCCGCGGTGCTCTCGGGGGGCGTCGCGGTGGCGGCGCACCTGGCCTCCAGCGACGACGCTCCGTGGGACCGGCCCTGAGCCGCCGAGCCTAAAGCTCTCCGATTGCAGAGCCGATCCAGGTGTCATGCTCCCTCGACGGACTGGGCATTGGCGCCGCAGCTGGAGCGTCGGCGCGGCTGCGATCGGACTTGCGATCCTGCTGGCAGCCCTCGCCGGCATGATCGTCAGCTCCCAGCACCAGTCCCGCGCCCAGATGGAGGCGAACTTCAGGCTGCGCGGCTCCTCCTCGGCGACGCTGATCGGGACCTACATCGCGCAGCAGGCCCAGCGACAGCAGAGCACAGCCCAGCGCTTCCTCTCGACGCCCAACGTCTCCCGCGAACGATTCGAAACGATCGCCTACGCCTTCGGCAGCCAGGCCGCCGTGCTGGCCAACGCCGACGGCGTCGTGCTCGACGTGCTGCCCTACGACCCGACCCTGATCGGCCGGCGCCTGACCGCGCGCTATCCCGCTGCCGAAACGGCCGCACGTGCCACGCTGATGGGGTCGGCGGCGGTCTCGAACCTCGTCGACACGGGCAGGCATGCGGGACGCGTCGCGGCGATCGCGGTCCCCTTCCAGACGGCTGCGCAGGGCAGGCGCGTCTTTGCCGCCGCCTACGGCGTCGGCGGCGACCAGCTCAACGCCTTTGTCGAACACACCAGCACCGCCCGCGGCCACGAGGTGCTGCTGCTCGACGGCACCGGGCGGGTGTTGGCCGCCAGCCCGCGCACGTCCGCGCCGACCCTCGCCGCGGCCGACCCGGCGCTCGCACGCGCGCTCGCCCGATCCACAAGCGGCTCGTTCAGTGGCCCGGGCGGGGCGACCACGTTCACGGCCGCCCGCGTGCCAGGCACGCCGTGGCGGATCGTCGTCAGGACGCCCGACTCGTCGCTGTTCTCGACGATCGACGGGGCCACCCAGGCCATCTCCTGGCTGGTCTTCGCCCTGATCGCCGTGCTGGGGGCGCTGCTGCTCGCGCTGTTCGGCCGCTCGATGGCGGACCGAGCGCGCCTGTCAGCGTTGTCGGGCGAGCTGGAGGAGATCGCCCGGACCGATCCGCTGACCGGGCTGCTGAACAGGCGCGGCGTGCAGGAGAGCCTCGCCCGCCTGGCGGCCCGCGCCCGCCGCGACGGCGCTCCGCTGACGATCCTGATGATCGACCTGGATCGCTTCAAGGAGATCAACGACCGCAACGGGCACGATGCGGGCGATCGCGTGCTGTGCCTGCTGGCGGACTGCATGCGCGACGTGCTCCGCTCCGAGGACGTGTACGGACGCATGGGGGGCGACGAGTTCGTGGTGGCGATGGCCGACCCCGACCGGAGCGCCTCGGACCGAGCAGCCGCGCGGCTGAGCGCGGCGGCGTCGGCGGTGGACCTGTCCGACCTCGGCCTGAGCGAGGGGATCCCGCTCAGCGTCGGCGTCGCGACCGACCCGCAGGCCTATCCGGAGGGCCTGATGCGGGCGGCCGACGCCGAGCTCTACCGGGAGAAGGACGCCAAGTATCGCTCCCCCGCCGGCTTCGAGGGGCCCCAGCCCGGTTGAGTCTCGCGCGCTGCTGCGCGCTAAGGCGCTTTCACGATCACGGTCCCGGATGGTGAGATCACGTACCAGAGTCCTCCATTCGCGTTCACACCCTGGCCATTGGCGGTGCCGGGACCGGAATCAGCGGCATAGGTGTACAGCGGCCATCCAGCGTAGGTGATGACCCGGCCGCCTTCGGGGTCGGGGTCGCTGGAGAGCAACGAGGACCGCACTTCCCCGGCGCCGGTCGCCTTCTCGCCGGTCGGGAGCTTCACCGGAGGCCAGAGCGAGGCGCACGAGCCGACGCAAGTCACCTTCGAGTGTTTGTCGGGCTCGAAGACGTAGAGAGTGCGGCCATCGGCACTGACCAGTACCGGCCCCAGCCCAGTCAGCGTCTTGACCGAAACCTGGGCCGTCGGCGCCGAGGCGGAGGTCGACGTCGTGGCGGGCGTGCTCGTGGTCGCGGCCGTAGACGGCGTGGTTGCAGACGAGCCGGTGCTGTTCGACGAGCTTCCGCAGCCGGCCACGGCCAGCAGGCCGACCAACGCCGGAAGCACCATCCACGAGCCGTGCAGGCGGCGCGCCTTCGCTTGAGCTTCTGGTGTGGGCTTCACGTTCGTGTCCTCCCGGTCTCGGAGCTGTCGGTTGCAAGGACACCGCACCGCGAGGATCCTTCCCATCCGGGCCGCCGCGGCGCCCGTCGGGTCATGCTAACCGGCTTACCCCCCCGGAGCGGTGCTCGTCAGTATTCGTACCCCGGCGTGCTCGTCGTGGGCGCCGGAGCAGGCGTGGGCGCCGGCATCCCGGCACCGGGGCCCGAAGTGCCCGCCGCGCCTGCGGCGACGTGCCAGGTTCCTCCGAACGACTGGATCCCCTGCCCGTTCGTCTGGCCTGCCGCATGGTCGCCCGAGAAGCGGTACAGGGGCATGCCCCGCAGCGTGACCTGCAGCACGCCGTCGCTGCGACGCAGGATCGCCAGCGCGCCGTGTACGCCCGGCCCGTCCTGCAGGCGCGTGTGGCGGGAGGGCGCCGTCAGCGGCGGCCAGAAGCGCAGGCATTCGCTGCTCCTGCAGAGCAGGTGACGGGTCGTCTCGCCGGACAGGGTGTAGAGGGTGCGACCGGCCGGGTTGACAACGACCGTGCCGAGCGTCGCCGTGTTCCTGCTCTTCACCGTCAGCGTCCCGGAAGCCGCGGCCAGCGCTGCCGCGCCGACCATCGCGCAGACGGCGAGCGTGACGGCGAGCGCGGGTCCGATCAGTCGTACGCGGCGGCGGGTCTTCTCGGGGTTCATCACCATGACCTCCTGGAGCTGGATATCGGGACCTAGCGGATAGATGCCGCCGGCGCCCGATTCCTTCCCGGGCTAGGGCTCGGTGTGGATCACGACGTCGGCGAGGCCCTCGATCCGCTGGCGCAGCTCGTCCTCGAGCTCGCCGGCCAGCTCGTGGGCGTCGGTCAGCGACTCCCCCCCACGCCCGGCCAGCGTCAGGAACAGCACGCGACCGCCGTCCGTCGCGAGCAGCCGCACGCGCTCGGCCTCGCCTCCGGTGCGCCGGCGCACCAGCTCCTGGACCTGGCGGATCGTCGCGGCGTCGGCCGGCCCGTTGGGCGCGCGCGCCCCCAGCGGGCGCTCGAGCGGCTCCAGGTGCGTCTGCACGTCGCTGACCCCGGGGCGCGCGCGGATCGCCTGCTCGACGCGCTCGGAGATCTCGTGGGCCGTGCCGAGATCGAGCTCGTCCGGGAACTTGAGGTGAAGCGAGACGCT
>JBKQOO010000114.1:0-7525 GCA_052145475.1 Solirubrobacteraceae bacterium | reverse complement strand
CCGGCGTAGGACCGCGCCGACGATCGGCGCCCAGAACCGCGACTCGCCGGGCCTGGCGCGAAACCTTTGCAGTCCTGGGACCTTGCCGCTGTTGACGCGGTCGCCGAGCTTTGACAGCACGGCCGGCAGGACGCTGAGCGAGCCAATCAGCGCGATCGCGACCACGAGCACCGTGCCCATTCCAAACGAGGTGAAGATCTGATTTCCCATCAGGAACATCCCGGTCATGGCGATCATCACGGTGAACCCCGAGATCAAGATCGCCCTGCCGGAGGTAGCGGCAGCCACCTGTAACGCCTCCGCCGATGTTCGGCCATGGGCACGCTCTTCGCGCGCTCTTCGCACGTAGAACAGCGAGTAGTCGATCCCGACTGCCAGGCCGACGCAGAGGATCACCGAGGTGATCGACTGCTCAACGGCCAGCACGTGGCTCAACAGCTCAGTCAGGCCCAGCGCCGCGAGAACCGCGGTGAAGCCGAGTAGCAGCGGGACGCCGGCCGCAACAAGAGCACCGAACGCAACGACGAGGATGAACAGCATGACCGGCACCGACGTCACCTCGGCTTTGTGAAAGTCATCGCTGATCAGCGTGTTGACGGCCTTGAGGGTGCTCGCCGTCCCGAGCTCACCGATGAACAGGTGCGGGTATGCCCTTTGCACTGCAGCGGTCGCATCCAGCGCCGGCCGGACCCGATCTTGTGCGGTGTCGGGGTCGCCGGTTATCTGGAACGTCAGGAGCGCTGCTCGACCGTTCTTCGAGATCTGCCCCGCGTTGGCGGCGGCGAGCGGCGACCTGATTGACGCCACCGCCGGCGCCGTGGACAGGCGTGTGACGAGATCAGCCACCGCGGCGCGATAGTCGCTGCCCGCGAGGGGACCACCTGGGTTCTCGATCACGACCTCCTCGCCGGAGCGCTCGCGCGGGAACTAGCGCGCTTGGATCTCATCTGCCAGCCGCGACTGGCCGTTCTCGGTCTGGACCTGCGTGAGAGTCACCATCCCCGCCACGCTGCCAAGCGCGAATGCGACTACGACAAACGCGAGCCACCCGAGAATCGCCACCTTGCGGTGAGCAACGCTCCAGCGTGCCGCGCGAGCGGCGAACTGCTCGCGGTCTGCCATGGTCTCGAACCTAAGCGCCGAGAACTCTTCCGGTCATCGGTGGCAATCCACAACCCCGGCCCGGGTTCCCACGGCCATGCGGTGCTGCCATTCGCTCGGCACCCGTGTCTGCCTATCCGCACCCTTCCGAGCAGGTCGTGACTCTGACGACCGACAGGCCGGGAACCAGCGGTGAGGTGAAGTGCGGCACCTCGCTCCAGGCGATGATCCAGCGGGCGCCGTTTTCGGTGCGGGCCGGCACGGCCGACTGTGCGTGTTCGGCCGGCGAAACCGCGACGGCGCCGCCTAGGCGATTGCTGCCGATTGCGCCCAGCGCCGCGTAGACGGTGGCGCCGGGGCTGACCGCGGAGATGGGGCCGCCCAGCCAGGTGACGATCGGACCGCCGAGGCCCACCGCGGCCGCCACGCCGCTTGCCCACTGCCCGGGAAGCGAGATGGTCCGCGCGGCGCCGAACCGATCGGCTTTGCTCAAGGAGATCATCACGACGGAATGGGCCGGCGCCGGTTCGCTGCTCGAGGCCGTCGCCACGAATGCAAGCAGCGGTGGATAGCCGTCGCCGCCGACGAGCGCGACTTCGCCGCTCTGCGGGCCGTTCTGGTTCTTTGCGAGTGTCTGAGCGGGCAGGAACGTGCCGCGGTTAGGCGGCTTCACAGCGACCTGTGTGTAGCCTGGTCCGGCTTCTCCTCCCTCTGAGAGTTGGCGGTGGTACCAGGCGATCGCTATTCGCCCATTGCGTCCGATGTAGGGGGGCGCGACCTCGTCATCATTCCCGATGGCCGCTGGGCCGATGTCGGCCACAGGCCCCCAGGTGCTTCCGTGCGGTCGCACGCGGACCAACATGCGACCGCGCTCACTGTCGAACGCGACGACCATGTCCGACGCGGCCCGGTTGCTTGTCGAGGGGCCATGCGCGCCGGGGCCGACGCCGGCGGTGACCGCGAAGCCGTCTGCTGAACGGGAGATCAGCTGCGGTGAGCCAAAGCCGCCACCGGGCAGGCGCACGCTGGCCCAGACCTCCCGGTGGCCAGCGCGCGCGGAGCTGATCCAGGCGAGCAGCAGTTCGCCGCTGAGGTTGCCGGCGAGGCTGGCCTTGCCCAGCCAGACGGTGCCGGCGACGGGGAGGGGGGAGGCGAAGCGGCCGCTGACGTCACCGATCGCGACGCTCGGCTTGGCGGTATTCACGCTGGTGCGGCGGAGGATCAGCTGGGCGACCCGGCCGCCGCCGAGGGCGATGAGCGGCCCGCTGGCGTAGCTCGCCGGCAGCGGTTGCGAGACGCCGAACGGGCCGGCCGGCGGCGCCACCGCGTAGCTCGCGCCGGGTGGCCCGAAGATCTGATCTGATGGCGCTTCGAGTTCGTCGAAGTGCCAGAAGACCATGTCGCCGGTGTGGCCGGAGGCAATCCCGAGGCTGCTGATCGCATCGTGGGGGGCCGAGATGGTCACCGGCGGTGACCAGCCCGCCGCCGGTGAGGGCGTCGGCGCCGATGCGGCGCAAAGCGCCACCGTGCCAAACAGCCCTAACACGACACCCCACACGCCCGCGGCGCGCGAACGTGTAGCGCGCAAACGATCCGCGAGCAGCAGCATGACGCCAGTGTTTCGATGTTTTGCGGCCAGGACCAGCGCGGAAGCCCGCAGGGCACGGGCGGGAAATCACCGACGCAGCGCGCCGGTACCGGCCGGGCAGACTGGTGGCGATTGGCGTCAGGGCGAGTTCGTCTCGATCGGGCCGGTTGGCGCGCTGCCGCCGCAGCAGCGAAGATGAGGTCCGGCCCCTGTAGCTCAACTGGATAGAGCGCCGGCCTTCTAAGCCGGGGGTTGCTGGTTCGAGTCCAGCCGGGGGCACTGCGCCGGGGGCGACATCGCCGCGGCGAGAATGGCGCCTGCCTGTCCGAGCGGGCGAGATCCGGGGGCCAACGCTCCATCGTCGGCCGGCGACCGTAACCTCAGGCCTGTGGACCCTGCAGCAGAGCCGCCCCGGGAGGACCAGATCCTGCTCGGCGAGAACCTCGCGCTGCTGCCGTCCTTGGCCGAGGGCTCGTTCCAGCTGGTCTACCTCGACCCGCCCTTCAACACCGGCCGGGTGCAGGCGCGCCGGACCCTGCGGACCGTCGCGGATCCCGACGGCGGGCGCATCGGCTTCAAGGGAAGGCGCTACCGCACCGAGCTGCTCGAGCGCTCCAGCTACCGGGACAGCTTCGACGACTACCTCGCCTTCCTCGCGCCGCGGCTCGAACAGGCCCGTCGGCTGCTGAGCGTCGAGGGCACGCTCTACTTCCACATCGACTACCGCGAGGCCCATCACTGCAAGCTGCTGCTGGACGAGATCTTCGGCCGGGACTGCTTCCTCAACGAGATCATCTGGGCCTACGACTACGGGGCCCGGGCGAAACGCCGCTGGCCGGCCAAGCACGACACGATCCTGGTCTACGTCAGGGACAGCGACCGCTACCACTTCGACTCCGAGGCGGTCGACCGCGAGCCGTACATGGCGCCGGGGCTGGTGACGCCCGAGAAGGCGGCGCGGGGAAAGCTGCCGACCGACGTCTGGTGGCACACGATCGTGCCGACCGCAGGCGGCGAGAAGACCGGCTATCCGACACAGAAGCCCGAGGGCGTGCTGCGACGGATCGTGCAGGCCTCGACGCGACCGGGCGACTGGTGCCTGGACTGCTTCGCCGGATCGGGGACGCTGGGCGCCGTCGCGGCGCAGCTCGGCCGCCGCTACGTCCTGATCGACTCCAGCCCCGAGGCGGTGCGAGTCATGCGCCGCCGCCTGGCCGCCGTCGAGCGCCCCGGCCGCGACGCCCCGGTCACCGCTCGCGCCTAGACTCGTGACGCGGTGACCGTCTACCACGTAGAGCTCCGGAAGTTCCCGCGGACCGTCAACCGCTTCAACGCGAGCGGTCCCGAGGTCGGTGCGATCGTGATTCCCTGGGTGCAGGAGCGAGTCTTCGAACTGGACGACCAGAAGTGGGCCCCCTGGGAGTCGAGCATCACGATCATCGAAGGGCCCGAGATCCCCCTCAACGAGCTCTCGATCGGCCGAGGCTGGCGAACGGCTATGCGGGAAGGCGAGGACGTCACGGAGCGGATCCTGACCGAAGCGACGGAGGCCCTCGCCGCCGGCTCGACCGGGTCCGGCGCCGCTGCGTCCGCGGCCTCGCCCGCGCCCGCCGCGTCCTCGGACGGAGACCAGCTCGCCGTCGGCGTCGAGCTCGCCGGCCTGCTGGGAGCAGACGCGATGCGACTGCTGCAGGCCTGGAGGCTGGTTGCCGCGCGCTCGAGCGGCCTCGCCCCCAGCGAGAGCCTCGCCCTGGCCGAACGGGAGCTCGCCTCCGGGGAGGGCGATGCGGCGTGACTCGTCGCTAGACTTTCCCTCGCATCACGTGGTGGGCGTAGCTCAGTTGGTAGAGCTCCTGGTTGTGGTCCAGGCGGTCGTGGGTTCGAGCCCCATCGCTCACCCCTCGTAGCAGCGAAGCTCGAGTTCGCGCTTGCGACTGATCGGCGTACCATCGGGGAATGGTGGAGGCAACGGGCACGCCGAGCCGCTTCCCATGACCGCCCATCCGGTGCGGATCGGATGGCTCGCGGCGCTCGCGATGACGGTGGCTCTGCTTGCCTTCTCCCCGGACCAGTCGCCGGCGGCGACGAACAGCGGCGTCGCCCCCGTGACCGTCTCTGGTGCCCTGGCCCCCGGAGCGAGCAGGGATCTGCGGGCCCCGATCGCGGAACGGCGAACGCATGTCGGGCCGAGCTCCAGGCCGACCGTGCTGCTGGCGCAACGCCTGTTCCGTCAGCTCGGCTACCCGCTCGGCTCCGATCGTCCAGGCGAACTCGGCGTGGCCACGAGAGGGGCGCTCCAGTACTTCCAGCGCAAGTACGGACTGGCCGCCACCGGCTACCCGGACGCCGGGACGCTGTCGATGATGGCCAGCGTCGAGGCATCGCTGCGTGCGCCTTCATACGGCTCGCCCGCGCCGGCGGCGCCGGTGTCGGCCGTGACCCCGCCGGCGGGTCGCGGAGCGGACGCAGCGCAGGCACAGCCGAGGGATCTGGTCGAACGGGTGCTCGGGACCCGCCTTCCGCTCCTCGCCGTCGCGCTCGCGCTGGCTGGTCTGCTCTCCCTGTTGGCCTTGAGCGGTCGACTCGCTTCGGGCTATCGCTCCACCAGGACGCGGGACTCGACCGTCTCGGCCTCGGGCGGCGACTGACCGGCTCCCAACCGCGGCGCCTCGGGCAACGTTGCACCGTGCCCGCCGCGCTTGCCGATGGGCGGCTCGAGTGGATGCCGCGCATAACCCGGCAACGCGCCGCGCCGAGCGCCGCGCATCGGTCGTGGCGGCTCGGCATGCGCTCGCCTCGACCGGGGCGGGCCGGTCCAGACGGGCACGCGATGGGCGGCGCCGCTCCTGCCGGGGTCGTTGACGAGAGCGGCGGTGCCTTCGGCGGGGACGAGGGTGCCGACGCCCAGATCCTCAGCCGCCCTCGCGCTTCGCGACGGGACTCCATGCCAGCTCAAGCGGATGAAGCCGAGCATCAGCAGGCTGTAGAGGATTGCCCAGTAGGCCGAGCCGACGTCGAAGCTGTCGAACAGGTTGTGATGTGCCAGCGACCAGGTCATCGAGCCGACCAGGAGCGCCAGCAGGACGATATGGGGGAACACGTGGCGCCAATGCCAGGCGTACTGGTTCTCCTTGCGGGTGACCACGTAGCGGGGCTTGTGGGTCGGACCCCCGAGCAGGGCCAGCAGGCACGACCGCGCATATACGAAGGACAAGCCGACCCAGGTGAGACGGGCACGCCAGAGCTGGTCGAGTGACATCCGTCTGTGTACGAGTGCCAGATACAGCTCGAGAGCCACGGCGAACGGCCAGAAGTGAATCACGAATGCGCTCGTCGTCGTCACCACCGGATATGTGTGAGTCGCGAAGCCGAGCGTAGGGACGAGCAGGAACACGAGCGTGGCCGGGCCCTGCATGTAGAAGAGCCCCAGCTCGTAGAACTGGAGGCGCTGACGCAGACTGAGGCCGCGCTTGGGCGCCCACAGGTTGAGCCGGACCGTGTCGAGCGCCCACGTCCCCCGCTGCTTGGTGAAGTTGGGTAGGTCCTCCGGGGAGTGTTGGGCGTACGCACCCAGGATCGGGAGATAGCAGCCGTTCCACCCGCGGCGCAGAGCCTCCACGCCCGACTGCAGGTCCTCGACCAGGTTCCAGGTCGGGAAGTCGCCGATGTCGTCGAGTGCGGCCCGCCGCCAGACGACTCCCGAGCCGCACGGAAACACCGCGTTCGCGGCGTGCCGGGAGAGCATCGCGCAGCGGTAGAAGTGCGGCTGTTGATTGTCGAAGGGGTCGTGTGGAGAGACCTGGCCCGTCTTTGCCGTCTGCACGAAGGCCAAGCGCGCATGGACCACGAGCTGACCTATCGCCTCGCGAAGGAACTGCGGGTCGCCCACGAGGTCGTCGGCGTCGCGAGACTCGATGAAGTCGATCTCGGCGGGTACCAGGGCAATGGCGGAGTTGAGGTTGCCTGCCTTGGCCTCCCCTCGCCGCCGCGGATCGTCACGTCCCGGAGGCTTGTGGTAGCGCACCCTGGCCTCTGGATAGGCGAGTGCGATGCGGTTCACCATGCTCCTCACATGGTCATCGCCCGCGTCGTCGCTGACGAGGACCCACAGGCGATCGGTGGGCCAGTCCTGATCCAGGACTGAGCGCACGGTGCGCTCGAGCAGCTTCACAGGCTCGCCCAGCGTGGGGATCAGGACCGCCACCGTCGGCTCGAAGCCGGCCGGCACCGGCATCCTCTCCGGGACTGCCTGCTGCCACCGGTTGACCACCGAGACGGCCGATGAGAGGGCGACGAGCACCGAGGCCACGACGAAGGGAACGGCGATCCACGGCTTTGACATGTCAGCGTGCCCGAAGAGCCACGGCAGGTACCAGACGATGCACGCGATCAGTGCGACTCCCGCGACGCGGGCGCTGCGGTTCTGCCGGAGCGGCTCCGTCGACGTCGCTTGCCAGTCATAGACCTCTCGGCGACCCCTGCGGTTCGTGCCGCGCTGGGCGCCGTGCCCCTGCCGTGGCGGATCGGGTGGGGGAGGAGGCCCCGGTGAGAGCTCACGGATCGGCGGAGCGGCAAGCGTCGGCGGCATGTCCCGCAGCTCGCGATCCAACCAGCGCGCAAGCCATGCGCCGAAGAGAATCAGCGCGAAGCCCGCGCTACGGCTACCGCGGTTTTGTTGCAGTGTCCTTTGCATGGCGGTCTCCTCGGTCTTTGAAGTAGATGACATGGGGTCCCTGCGTAGAGGCGTGAGAAGCGTTCTTGACGGTTCTGGTCCGACCCGGATGGGTGGCAAGGTGGAGATCGCGCCGCGACGCGACTGCGCCGCGAGTGCGCCGC
>JBKQOO010000113.1:0-5632 GCA_052145475.1 Solirubrobacteraceae bacterium | reverse complement strand
GGCGGTTGGTAATCCGGTTGTCGTGGGTTCGCTGTCGGGTGCTGGAATGCCAAGCCAGTCCGTCGACGTAGATCAACAGCTTGGGCTCGCAGTCCAGGTAAGCGAAATCCGCGCGGGTCAGCACCTTATTTCCGTCCAGCTCTCGCTCCGGAGGCGAGCCGGACCCGCGCGCCTTGGCTCGCTGTGAGGCTATTCGGGTGGCAGCTGCCCGGGGTGGGCGGCTTCGTATGCCAGCCGTGCTCGCTCAGCCGCCACATCGCCGCGGATCTGGCGAAGGCCTTCGACGATCATGGCGAACGATCCGCCGTGCAGGAGCTTGGTGCGTTCGGACGGAGAGGCATGCCGCGCGGCAGCCACTTGGGATTCCATCCCCGCGAGCGTGTTCTCGTCCGAGCGCAGGCGAGCCGCCAGCGACGGCGGCCCCTGTGGTGGACCGGGGGCGCCGCCCGGACCGTTGGGGATTTGCTCGACGACCGTGCGCCCGTTGCGCAGCCGGACTGTCGCAGTGATCCGGCCGCGGAAGAACTGGCCGTCATAGACGACGATCAGCACATGGTCCGGCCCGCTCGGACGCACGGTCCGCACGTCGCTCGGCGTGGCGATCGTGACCGAGACAACGTCGGGCTGGGCGATGCCGGTGATGATCGTCCTCCCCGGCAGTGCTCGCCGCTCGATCTCGGGCGGTGAGGGCGTGGCCGGTTCACCGCCCGGCAGATCCGGTTCGGGACCGCCCTGTGCATCGAACAACACAGGCGGCCGGCGTCGCGGTCTGCGTTCGTTGCCGCCGCCGGTTGAGCCGTCCGGGCCCGTGTGCAGGGTGCCCGTGAGCGGTTCCACGACCGCCACTCGCCCTTCGACGATGCGCCCGTAGGCGCTGCCGTTGGCGTCGGCCGCGAAGCCCCACGGCGCCCCGCCGTCCGGATCAGGAGCCCGGGCTTGGGGAACGGTCAGGTAGTAGGGCACCGGCAACGTGTTGCCTGAGCCGCCGATTCGCCGGCCTTTGACGATCGCGCTGACGTGGAGCTCGGCGTCCCAGTAGCGACCGGGGAGCACGAGCAGGAACGCCCGGTTGCGGTCCAGGCGCAGAGGGCGCGGGGGTCCTGCCCCCGTCAGCACCGGGTCGGTTGCGTCGGGTCGCAGCATCCCGCTGACGACCGTCCGGACGGGCCGCGGCGCGTAGGCGTAGGGGTCCTGCAAGTAGGTTGTGGCTTCGGCCAGCGGTGGAAAACGCTCCATGCTGCCCGGGTCATCGCAACCGCCAACCCCGAATCCCTGTTCGCCGAGGCTCAGCACGTGGGACGGGCGGCCGGGTCGCGGCTGGACGAGGTGGCCATGCTCGAGGATCCCGACCTGGTAGCAGTAGAAGCGGTTCGGACGGTAGCCCGCGCCGAAGTTGGCGCGCGGGTTGCGCCGGCCCTGCCAGCTTCGAAGCACCCATTCCGGCCCACCTGCGGGATCAACTGCCCGCAGCGTCTCGCGGATCGTGGCCGAGATCGGGACCTGGGCAGGCGTCGGTTCGGCCTGCGCCCGCGGGAGCGGTTCGCGATAGGCGGGCACCGGCGCCGGGGCGATCGGCTTGTTGGAGCGTTCGTCGTACAACGGCGTTGAGCGCCTGAACGCGATGGTCCGCCCGTCTCGCAGCCGCGCCTGTAGGCTCAGCAGCCGCGGGTCGACGTGGCCGTCGAGGACTGCCAGGAACACCCCGCCGTGCGGGTCGATCGCCAGCGGCCGCGGTGGCCCGGCGCCGAGCAGCGTGAGCGCTGCGACGCGGGGCGCGGCCGCGCCGTATACGAGTGTCCGTGACGGGGTGTTGCCCCACGGGAAGCCCGTCCGTTCACCGGTGCCGGGAACGAAGCGGCGGATCGAGACGAACAGCGGCGCGTTCCCCAGGCGCCCGCACACTATGGGCGTCAGCGACGCTTCGAACTGGCTCGGGTCGTTCCGGCCCACCATCTCTCCAGCTTGAGCGCAGTTCTCGTCCGGGAACGCGCCCGGGCCGAGGTCGGCGCCGCCGCTGACCTGCCACGCGTAGCGGCTCGTCGGGTCAGCCACTTCGAAGGCGTAGGACGGCGACAGGGCGATCGAACGACTGCGGCCGTCGCTCATCGCGAGCACGATCCGGGGCCGGACTTCCTCGACGTAGCCCGCGTAGACAGTGATGAAACTGCCCTGGGGTCCAAGCCGCAGCGGCCGCGGGCCACCCGGTCCGTAGACGGTCACCGAGCGCACGCCCGGGCCCGCCACGCCGTTGACGACGGTCCGCGCTTCGGCGGGATCGGCGCCGACGAACACCCTCGCCCCGGCCAGCAGCGGACCGTCCGGAGCGGCAACCCCGCACGCGTCCACACCGCCGAGGGCCAGGGCGCGGAACACGTGGTCCAGGCCGACGATCCCGAACTGGCTGCCGAGCACCTGGCCGACGGCTGTGCAAGTCTCGCCCGCTGCCGTTCGCGACAGCCTGATATCCCACGCCGGTTCGCCGGCCCGCGGGTCCGGCGCGTCGAGTCCCGCCAGTCGTGCCGTCGCCGCCAGCGGGACGCCCTGTGATTGCAGGTCGCGACTGTTGGCCGCCGGCAGGGGAGCGCCCTTTGTGATCAGGATCGCGGCCGTCGCCGCCCCGGCCAGCAGCAGGACGAGCGCCAGCGCGATCAGCAGCGCGCGGCGCGTCAGTGGGCGCCGCCCCCGCGGGGGCTCCCCGAGCGAGCGAAACGCGGCGCCGAGCGCCTCGATGACGAGTAGCGGACTCTCGTCGGCAGGCCGCTCGCTCATCCGTTCCCTCCCACCCGCTCGCCGACGGCGCGGCGGGTAGCCGCGCCCCGAGGTGCCTCGAGCGCGACACTCAGCGCCTTCAGCCCCCGTGACACCCGCGTCCGCGCGGCGAGCTCAGAGATGCCCAACGCCGATGCGACCTCCGAGTACGGACGCTCCTCCACGATTCGCAACTCGAGCGCTCGGCGCTGAGCGTCGCTCAGCCGTGCAAGCTCCTGGCTGAGCGCCGAGCGCAGCTCCGCCACCCCGGCGCGCTCTTCGATCTGTGCGAGGTCGTCCTCGTGGGCGACTGGTGTCTGCATGCCGAGGCGCGTCAGTGCACGCTGCTCGACGCGGCCGCGGCGGCGATAACGACTCAGGCGCCGCCGGGCGATCGTGTAGATCCACGCCTGGCGCTGCTCCGCCGCGCGGCCACGCAGTCGGGCGAAGCCGAGATAAGCCTGCGCGAACGTCTCGGCCGTCAGTTCCAATGCAACCTCCACATCGAGGGTGCGCCGCGCGAAAAACACGAGCACGGCCTCGCTCTCGCGTCGGTAGAAGGCGTCGAAATCCCCGGCATCCGCCATCACGAGTCAATGTGCAACATCCGGCGATAGTGTGACCTCCTCGAGGCTCGCCGGGTCCTCATCGCCGTTGAGCGTGTCGGCGTCGAAGTTGCCGATCGCCTGTGTGGGCTGGCGCCGGTCGGCCACAGGGGGCGTGTCCGACGCTCGGGTCCGGCACGAGTTGCTGGAACGGGTGGCGGGTGGCGGCGTCGGCTGAGCAGCGGGCATCGCCATCGAGGTGCGCCGTCTGGCCGACGTTGTTCCGTCAGGTCAGCGGGCGGAGCTTCCTTGCGCGATCACGGCACGACGATCTCGAAGCGTCCGACCGTCGGGAATCTCTGCCCTTTCTCCCCGGGGCGGTATTGGGAGCCGATGACCTGGTAGAGCGGCCGTTCGTCGAGGCTGTGCGCCACGCCGGCTTCGCGTGGCGGTGTCGATTCGGCGTAGAACACCCTCCCGGTGTAGGAGGTTGCGCAGCTGTCTTCGAGCGGCACTGTCAGGTGGACGGTCGCGCCGGCGGCGAGCGTCTGTTCGCTCGGCTGGCTGACGATCAGCGCTGGTGTCGCGCAGCCGGCGACTTCGCGCGGCTGCAGTTCGACGACGTAGCCGCTCGCCTCGTTGCTCACTGCGAGCCGAGCCTGGAAGCTGATCGCGAGCGCGGGCCCGGATGGTGTGCCGTTAAAGCGCTGCATGCGCTCGGGATTGCCGCTGCGCGCGTCGGCGATCAGAGGCGAGGCCGGATGCGCGACCCGCGCCAGGTAGCTCACGTGCAGCGGCGAGCTCACCTCGCTCGAGGTCGGTGGTGACGCGACCTGCGGGCCGGCCGGGGGCTTGCACGCTTCGCGTTCGGTGCGCGCAGGGATCTGGCAGTGGGTGCCGTCGCGGAAGCTGATGGTCAGGACGGCGCCTTCGGGGGCGTTGCTGACAGAGCCGAACGGGCCGCTGCCACCCGAGTTGATGCTCGTGTTGCTGTGTGGCTGCGCGGGGAGGACGATCAGGTAGGCACCCTCCGGCCCGTAGGGCTTGACGGCGAGCTTTCCGCGTGGCGTTCTGACCGTGATCCTGGTCGCGTCGGGGCCGAGCAGCCCGAGTGCGACCTGGCGCAGCTGGCGTTGCGGGCAGCGCACGCCCCAATCTTCCTGTCCGGGGAGGTCGCAGTGCACGCGCTCGCCTGGCCACAGGTTTTCGCCCGCGAGCGGGAGCCCGTCGGCTGTGACGGTCAGCGGCGGGCCGGCTATGAACGCGAAGCCGTCGCTGGCGGCGGTGGGACACGCGTCGATGCCGATCGCGTCCGCGGGCAGGAAGGGGTGAAAGCGCCCGTCGCCTTTGAAGGCGTATCCGCTCCCGAGCCCGCCGAGTTGGCCGTCGACGACGCGTCCGCCTTGCAGGCAGACCAGACCGCGCGTCGTGCGGATCACCCGCATGCCCCACGGCGGGCCGCCCTGCGGGTCGGCTACGCGGATCGGCAGGAGTCGCAAGCTCGAGCGGATCGGCTGCCCCAGCCCAGTGTTCGGGTTCGCGGGCAGCACGAAGGCCGGCGCCAGCGGTTTGCCGACCGTCAGCAAGAGCGCGCCGCCGCCGGCGCCGACCAGCGCCAGGCTCACGAGCGCGAGCAGGAGGAGCGTGCGTCCATGGCCCACACGCGGACCGCGCTTCGGCCTTGGTGCAGCTTCGCCTTCGATCCGGGCGAGGATCGCCGCCAGCGGTGGCGGCGGGCTTGTCGCGTCCGGTCGCGCGGCCCGCAAGCGCTTATAGATGTCGTCGCTCGTGCTCATCAGGAGTCGGCTCCAACAGCACAGGCCCGCTCGTGTCCCTCGCTCTCGAGCGCCCGGCGCAGCCTTCCTCGCGCGCGATGCAGGCGCACACTGGCCGCTGCTCGAGTGCAGCCCATCACGCGCGCGATCTGCCCGAGATCGAGCTCCTCCCAGTAGCAGAGCAGCAGGGCTTCCCGGTCCGCGGCAGAAAGGGAACACAAGGCCCTGGCGAGGGCCTGATCGGGGAGCGCCAACTCGGTCGTGTCCTCAACGGTCATGCTGCGCAGCCGCCCATGGAGCCCTTGGCGTCGGCGCTGGCTGCGGCGCTCCTCCGCCAGCACCCGCCGAGCCACACCGTAGAGCCACGGCAGTGGATCCGCGGGCAGACTTCGCCGCCTGCGCGCAGCAACCAGGAAGACGCGCGCGGTGACCTCGTCCGCCGTCTCGCGGTCCGAGCGCCGCAGCGCGTACGCGTGCACCTGCGCCGAGTACGCCTCATACGCGCCGGCGACGGCATCCAGCTCCTCTGGGGTCACGAGAACACTATGGCCGGACCCCGGGGAT
>JBKQOO010000112.1:0-8487 GCA_052145475.1 Solirubrobacteraceae bacterium | reverse complement strand
GCAGGCAGGAGTGCCTGGCGGATCGTATGCTGGCGCCTCGTGCTCATGGTATGGATCGGAGGATGAGCCGGACTCGCCTCGCATCATGAGTTCCCTGGGTCCTGACCCGGTGATACGCGCACTGTTCGTCGGCGACGTCGTTGGGCCCGCGGCTGTCGAGTGGCTGGCCTCCCGCCTCCCGCCGCTGCGGGACGAGCACGGCGTTGATCTGGTGATAGTGGACGCGGAGAACTGCGCCGAAGATGCAGCAAGCATGTCGGTTGAAGGGGTTGAGCGGCTCTTGGACGCGGGCGCCGATGTGATCACGGGCGGCAACCATGCCTTCGAAGGCGCGGAAGCCGAGGCCGTGCTGAGCCACGAGCGGGTGGTGCGGCCGCTCAACGTCGCGACCTCGGTTCCGGGGCGCGGGGCACTCACGACCCAGGTGAGAGGTCAGGAGGTCCGCGTCGTCGTGCTGGCCGACCGCGCCGCGCTCGAGGTCGCTCCGCCGTGGGCGAGCATGACGATCGAGCCTTATGCGGCTTGGTCGGCGCTACCCAGCGGCCCGACCACGATCGTCGAGATACACGCTCTGTCGGTGATGGCCAAGCAATCGCTCGCCTACGCGCTCGACGGTCAGGTCGCAGCGGTGCTGGGGACACACACTCACGAGCCCACCCTGCCGCTGCACCTGCTCCCGGGCGGCACGGCGCTGGTAACCGAGGTGGGGATGACCGGTCCTCGCGATGGCCCGCAGGGAATGCATCCCCAGCGAGTCATCGAAGCGGTTCGCGATCCACCCTCCCGCGCGGCCGCGCCCGTCGGGCCGGCTGAGGGTGAGATCGTCCTCGGTGCCGTACTGCTCGAGATCGAGCGAGGGCTCACGCGACGCATCACTCGCCTGAGCTGACGAGGCCAGCCGAGTCGCAGCACTCGGCCCGGGTCGGCGCCATCGGCATTGGCCGGAACGAATCGCCGCTCGTCATGCTCCGCTTCGAGCAGAGCACAACCCAGCGCCATCCGGGCGCTCGGCGCTCCCCGGATTAGGCAGACTCACCGGCACTGCGTGACGAAGGCGTCATCTCAAACGACACGATGAACCACGTCATACAAGAGCTCGACCTGGAAGAGTCTCGTCTGGAGATCTGAGTGCGATGCAACGCGCCGTACCGCTTCTGCTCGAGGCGAGTCGCCGCGCAGTCCGAACAATCCTTCCAGGAGGCGACCATGGCTCTAGACGGGACAATCCTTGGCAACGTGGCCTCGGAACAAATGGAGGCGCTGGAGAAGGACTTCGGCGAGGATGAGAGCATTCACGTCGGCACGGTCGTCACGATCGTGGAGCTGATCAAGACCGGGACCGACGATGACGGGCACGAGGCCGTTGTCGGTACGACGATCAGGCTCAGGACGAACAACGGGGACCTCTACCACGTGCTCGGCGTCCTCGACCAGGCGAAACACGACACCCTCCAGATGTAGCGCCTGCCGCCCTGCTCGACGCTTGAAGGAGGGCCCTGGCGACCACCCGATCCACCCTGGGCCGCGACCTGGCGCCCGCTCGCCGGCGCCAGGACTCGTCCGGTTCGAGGTCCTAGCATCGCCTGTATGGCGGTCGAGGCCTGTCTCAATGGCGCACGCGCGCCTGACGAGCATCCCGCGGTACCGGTGACGCCTGCCGAGCTGGCGGGCGATGCCGCCGAGGTCCGGCGCGCCGGCGCGTTCGCGGTTCACGTCCATCCGCGGGACCGCGACGGCCTGGAGACCCTCGCTGCGGTCGAGTGCGATGACGCGGTGGCGGCGGTTCGCGCTGCCGCCCGCGACCTGCCCGTCGGTCTGTCGACGGCCGCGGCGATCGAGCCGGACCCGTTCGCGCGCGCCGCTGCGGTGAGCCGCTGGCGTGAACAGCCGGACTTCGTCTCGGTGAACGTCGCGGAGGAAGGATGGTCCGGGATCGCTCGTGCCGCGGTCGCGGCAGGGATCGGGCTGGAGGCCGGGCTGGCAACCACGGACGATGCGGTCAGGTTCGGCGACAGCGCGTTTGTCCACCGCGTCATCCGCGTGCTCGTCGAGGTGCGGGGCGGCATCGAGGAAGCGCGAGCGATCGCCGCGCTCATCCCGGAGGGGGTCGCCCAGCTGTGGCACGGCTACGGCGCAGCGACGTGGGAGGTCATCAGCGCCGGTGCGGCAGCTGGCCACGACGTACGTGTCGGCTTCGAGGATGCGCTCGTCCTCCCTGACGGCAGCCCGGCAGACAGCAACGCGCAGCTCGTCGCCGCCGCCCTCGCCCTCGCCCACACGGGCCAGGGCGAGTTCCGCGAGGCCTAGGCATTCCGCGCCCGTTCGCGCCGGGGCGGCGTGTCTGTGGGGCTGGGGGGTAGGCGTCCGATTTGCCAGATGCCGGCATCGTGTTGGGCGTCGAGCCAGCGTTCTGCGTCTCGTCGGCCCAGGGCGATCAGCTCGTCGATGAACTCGCCGGCGAGGAACAGGTAGCTGAGCAGCTCGCCGTGGATCGCGCTGCGCTCCGCGTTGACGATCCGCCCGAGCAGCGCCAGGTTGCTGTCGCGCACGAGACCGCGGATGCCGGCGTAGCGACGCTTGTAGATGTCGCGCGCAACGCGTCCGATCTCCAAGCGATCAGACGGCGCGATCAAGATGTAGGGGATCCTTCCGCGGCGTCTGCGGTCGCCCTCTTGGCGCCTGGAAGGTGTCCGGGCGGGGAGCGTCTCGTTCACGGTGGCGAGCGTCGCGATGTTGTCGGCGAGCTGGTCGGCCAGTGCGACCTGCAGCAGCTGGGCGACGCCGTCGATCGCGTCCGGGTGCGCCGAGGGCCTGGCACGCGTCACCGAGGAGTTCAGGCCGATCGCGACGACGCGGTCGGCGCCCAGCGCAAGCGCCGGTGCGAGCGGTGCATTCAGGCGCACCCCGCCATCCCCGTACCAGCCAGCCGCCGTGCGCGGGCGCTGGATCTCGACGGCGGGGAACGCGCCTGGGATCGCCGCCGACGCAAGCACGTGCTCGCGCGCGATCGGGGTCGCGACGTAATCGATCGCGCGCATCGAGTCAAGCCCAAGGGCCGGACCGCCGTGATGGAACACCACGCTGCGCGTTGTGGCGTAAGCCGTCGCGACGACGGCGGCAGCCGTCAGGGCGCCGCCCTTGACGTTCCGCGCGATCTGCTCGAACGCGACGAGCCTCCCGACCGTGTCGCGCAGCGGCGAGGGGTCCAGCAGCCCGGACAGGTCGGCCCCGGGCAGCCCGGCGAGCATCGCGCCTGTGCTCAGGAGGCGACCGAGCTCGGCGGGCGAGACCAGGGGCCGCAGGGCATCGCCCCAGCGGAGCTCACGCCACATCTCGACGGCGGCCGCTGCGGTCGTCTCCAGCGGCTCGTGGGCTCGCGCGGCGAAGAACGCGCCGTTGAGCCCGCCGATGCTGGTCCCGACGATGATGCCCGGCGCCTCGCCGTGCGCCGCCAGGGCAGGCGCGAGTACGGCCAGGGCGCCAACCTCGTAGGCACCCCGCGCCCCGCCGCCGGCGAGCACCAGCGCGGTTCGCTCACCGCGGCCGCCTGGTCGAACGGGGCTGGGCGCCATCGACGCACGCTATCTCACGCGGCCGTGGGCGGTGCGGTCGACGCGCCCCTCGCCGCCCCGCGTGGGTCGTAATGCGGATCTGCCCGCGCGCATCTCCCGGCAGGGCCGCCCGGAGGTCCGGCGCGGGGCGGCTAGCGTGACGCATGATGGGTACCCCGTGGGACGCCCGCACCTACGACCGATCCAGCCAGCCCCAGCAGGTCTGGGCGGCCGAGGTGCTGTCGAGACTCGAGGGGATCGCCCCGGACGCGACCGTGCTGGACGTCGGGTGTGGGACGGGCCGAGTCACGGAGCGGCTGTCGGAGCTGGTGCCCGATGGGAGCGTGCTCGCCATCGACGCCTCGCCGGAGATGGTCGAGGTGGCCAGGGCGCGATTGGGACCCCGTGCGCGGGTGTGGTGCCAGGATGCCCTCGAGCTCGATCTTGTGGCGCCGGTGGATGCGATCGTCTCGACGGCGGCGCTGCACTGGATCACCGACCACGAGCGCCTCTGGCGGCAGTTGGCGGTGGCGTTGAGGTCCGGCGGCCGCTTGGAGGTCCAATGCGGAGGCGACGGCAACATCGCTCGGGTGCGAGCGGCGATCGATGCGGTCGCGGCGCGGCTCGCCCCCGAGCTGGTGGCCTGGTCGCCGTGGGAGTTCGCCGGACCCGAGCAGACAGAGCGGCGCCTGCGATCGGCTGGCTTCAGCGATATTCGCTGCTGGCTCGAGGATCGTCCGACCTGCCCCGACGACGTCGGCGCGTTCGTCACGACCTCGATTCTGGCGGCACATCTCGAGCGGCTGCCCGACGAGCGCAGGGAGCCGTTCGCGGCAGCGGTGGTTGCCGCTGTGAGGTTGCCGTTGGATTACGTGCGACTCAACGTCTCAGCGAGGCGCAACTAGCTGGACGACGGGCGCAGCCGGCCGTCAAGGGATCCTGATGTCGCGGTTCTGATCAGCCGCCCGCAGCTCCTGGTCGGTCAACGTCGAGCGGTCTACCGGGCTCACGATCGACCAGTGTCTGCCGACGGGACAGTGCTGCAGCCTCCACCAGCCAAGACGCAGCGATTTGATCGAGACGGACGGAATCCAGATCGTCATGAACAGGTGGCCCTTGCGGCACCGGACCACGACGTTGCCTCCGAACCGATACCCGCGCAGCCGCAGTCCGGCCAGTTCGACGGCGAGGCTCACGCCGACGGTCAGCAGCGTCCGCCGGCGCCCGCCGCCTCGAGCGCGGCCGTTTCTGAAGGTGAATGCGAGCACGGTGGGACTCAAAGACCCCGGGAGTTGGACACCGGACGAGCAGAGGATTACACAGCGCCCGCGCGCTGCGGCGGGCACTGCGATCACCCCAAGCGGGTGATGTGCGACGCGACGAGACGGAGACGCTCAGCGCATGGCCGATCGGAAAGCCACACCGGCAGACGACAGAGCAAGCGAGCAGCGCTCCCTGGGCACGGGCGCCCGGCGCGAGCGATTGATGGCCCTGTCTTTCGCAGTCGGCTCTGCCTGTTTCCTGATCGGCCCGTTCCCGGGCTACGTCGGCCTGGTCGGCGAACGAGCCGACGCGATCACGTTCTTCGTCGGATCGGTCTTCTTCACACTCGGCGGCGCGCTTCAGACCGCGCTGGCCCGCCGGCACCGCGATCAACCAGGGGCCGGGAGAGCAGCGTGGTTCAGCGCCACGATCCAGTCAGCCGGCACCTTGTTCTTCAACGTGACGACCTTCCGCGCTCTGGAAACCGCGATCTCGAATCCCCAGTACAACCGCCTCGTCTGGCGGCCCGATGCGCTCGGCTCGATCTGCTTCCTGGTCTCCGGCGCGATCGCCTATCGCGCCTCCCCGCGACGGGGATGGCTGCCCTCGCGCGGCTCGCGCGGGTGGTGGGAGCCCGCGGTCAACCTGCTCGGCTGCGTGTTCTTCGGCATCTCGGCGATCGCCGGCCACGTCGTGCCCTCGAGCGGGTCCGTGCTCGACCTGGCCGCCACCAACTGGAACACCTGCCTCGGAGCGGCATGCTTCCTCGCCTGCGCCCTTTACACGCTCCGTACAGGCCGCACGGCGAAGTCCTGGCATGGCCGTAGACGGGCCAGGCGGTTGCGGGTCTAGACCGGGCGGGCAGAGCACGGGGCTCCTCGCCTCCAGGTGCCCGTCTCTGATCGTGGTGACCGGCGTCAGCCGCGTGTCCTGCGGGTCGCGAGCCGCTCAGTCCTGCCCCTCGGTGAAGAAAAACGCCCTGTGGCAGCAGGGCTTTTGCGAGTACCGCTACCGGGATTCGAACCCGGGTTTCCGCCATGAGAGGGCGGCGTCCTAGTCCCCTGGACGATAGCGGCGCGTTCGCGACGGCTCCGAGGCTAGCAAAGCGGCTGGAGCGGATGCGGTCGAGACGGGCCGCCGGGGGAGCGCCTCTCCGGTCCCGCACCGGTGGGTGCGATATCTTCGCTCCCCCCACCGGCGGATGTGGCGGAATTGGTAGACGCGCACGGTTCAGGTCCGTGTCTGGGTAACCAGGTGGAGGTTCGAGTCCTCTCATCCGCATGACAAGAACGCCCCGGATCCATTGGTCGTCCCGGTGTGGACTGGCGAACACCGGTTCTCGTCTGCACTCCATACGGAGTCGCGCTGCAGCTGGTCAAGCTCGACGACGAGACGCCGACCGAGCGGGATCGCCCGAACCGAGCGTCGCGACTTGGGACTGCCGACCTGTCAATTCGATCGCCGCGAGTAGGACTCGATCATCTCCACGACGATCTTCGTCGCTTGGGCGCGGCTGAGCCGCATGTCGAGTCGCAGTTGCTTCCACACCAGCACGTCGGTCGCGACCACGAGGGCGGTGAGCCGGCGCTCCCTGGACGCGCGCGGCAGGCCCGCGAGGAGCGGCTCGAAGACCCTGTTCGCCCAATCGCGGTGGTAGGCCCTCCCCCTGTCCGTCAGGTTGCGGATGGCGGGGATGCGGTCCTCTTGGGAGAGCATGCGCAGGATCGCCGTTCCGTGCGCCTCGTAGTGGTCGAACACGTTGGCGACCGCGTCGGGGATGCGACCGACGCGAGCGGCGTCGCGGCGCTCCATCTCGCGCATCCCCCACCACCTGTATGCGGCGGTGAGCAGCTCGTCCTTGGAGTGAAACCGGGCGAACAGCGTCTGCTCGGTGACGCCCGCGTCGGCGGCGATCTCGCGCAGGCGGACCTCCTCGTACGCTCGCGTGCCGAAGTGCTCCCACGCCGCGGCGAGCAGCCGTTCGCCGGTCGCGGCGGCGGCGGCCGCTCGCGCGGACATTCGATATTGACGTTTTGGGTTGGAGGCGCTTGTCACTTTCATCTGTGTAGGACTAAGCTGAAGTATATGCGAGTCTTCCAGACGCTCCTGGCCTTCAGCGGCAACGCCCCACCACAGCTGGCGCTGACACGGGAGCTCGTAGGGCGGGGCCACGAGGTGCGCGTCGTGGCGCACAGCGCCGCGCAGGCACGGATCGAGCGCACCGGGGCTGAGTTCGTCCCGATCCGCCGCTGGCTTCCCGACCTCGACATCACGCATCCGGAGACCGACCCGATACGTGATTGGGAGGCACGCACGCCGCTCGGCGCCGCGAAACGCATGCGCGATGCTCCGATCGCACCGCTGCGGGATGCGACACGGGAGAACGTCGAAATGCTGCGCGACTGGAGCGCCGACGTGATCGTGTTCGATTGGCTGTTCATCGCCGCGTCCGTTGCTGCCGAGCACGTGGGCACACCTGCGGTCGCGCTCGTTCACTGCCCCTATCCCCTTCCAGTCGCCGGCGCGCCGCCGCTATTCAGCGGCCTGAAGCCGATGGGGGGCCCGTTGGGTGCTGCGCGCGACCGCCTGCTCAATGCCATGACCCGCCGCTTCACGTCGGCCGGGCTGCCGATGCTCAACGATGTCCGTGCCGAGCATGGGCTCACGCCGCTGAGCGATTGGAACGACCAGGTCCGCGGCGTGCAGGCGATCTACGTGATGACCGCCCCGGAGCTGGACTTCTCGAGCATGTATGCGATCCGGTTTCTGGACCAGCTCGTCCGGCGGATCGTCCGCCAGCGGCGGGCGAGCAGGGAACCACGCGACGACCTGCTCGGCCGCCTGCTCGCGGCCGTGGATACCGAGGGAGACGGTCAGGGGATGACCGAGCGCCAGCTCCGCGATGAACTGGTCACACTATTGCTTGCCGGCCACGAGACCACGGGGGCAGCCCTCACCTGGGCTGGCTGGCTGCTGGCCTCCTATCCCGAGATCCAGGAACGGCTGGCGGCCGGCGTTGGCGAAGTGCTCGGACCGCGAACCGCGAACTTTGCCGACCTGCCTGGGCTTCGCCATGTGGAGATGGCGTTCAAGGAAGCGATGCGCCTGCATCCTCCGGTGTATTTCTTTTCGCGCGAAGTCGCCGATCCGGTCGAGGTCGCGGGCTACCCGATGCGTCCCGGCAGCCAGGTCTTCCTCTTTCCTTATCTCACCCAGCGCGACCCGAGGTGGTTCCCGGATCCAAAGCTCTTCGACCCCTGGAGGTTCGGGCCCTAGCGGGAATCGCAACGCCCCGCCCTGGCCTGGTTCCCTTTCGGTGCAGGTCCGCGCGCCTGCATCGGCCGTGGTTTCGCGCTCATGGAAGGGACGCTGATCCTGACAACCCTGCTCCAGACCCATCGCCTCACGATCGCGCCGGAACAGCAAGAGCCGATCCCGGAACGGCAACTCTCGCTTCATCCCAGGGGAGGGATTCGCCTGGTCGCGGAGCGCCGAGGGTGATCGGGCCGACGAGCGATGCTGGTCTCGTCTCCCCGGGACTCAATCTTGATCAGGCGTGACGAATTCACTGTCAGGAATTCCCGTGTCAGAGCGACTCATGGATATTGAGGTTGCAATGTGTCAAGCCCACGACGGACATGGGCAGATGAGTGTCGACGCAGTGACCGACCCG
>JBKQOO010000111.1:0-18335 GCA_052145475.1 Solirubrobacteraceae bacterium | reverse complement strand
CGCGAACCCGCCAACCCACGCGAGCGCCCGCGGGTAGAATCGCGCGAGACGGGCGATTAGCTCAGTCGGTTAGAGCGCTTCTCTGATAAGGAAGAGGTCCCAGGTTCGAGTCCTGGATCGCCCACTCGCAACCACGGCCAGGTCAACGGGTTGCCAGCCGGAATGCTTCGCCAGGGTGACAGACAAGGCGGGCGCGGTCCGCCAAACGGGCGTCGAGTGGGGCGCCCCCACCTCAAGCAGCGCCAACGCGAGGACGACCGCAATCAGGTGAGAACTGCAGGCGTCAGGAGCGCCGGTGCGGCCGTCGCCACGGCCCTGCTCGCGGTCATCGGAAGCGCACCCGCCCTGGGACACTCGGCGGCCCAGGCGGGCGAGCTCGCCGGCGCCACTGCAGCCCACCGCATGTCTCCTGTGCGACAGGGTGAAAAGGCAGCCACCTCGCCGCCGCCCGCGAACGCCGAATCACCCGCTGTCGCCGGCACCGACGCGAAAAGCGAAAAACCGCCCCCCAAGGAAGAAAAGCCGACGGGCGGATCAGCAGTCGCTTGGGGTGAAAACTATTCCGGGCAGCTCGGCACGATCTACCAGGACAACTACGAGGTGAGTCCCGTCGCAGTCGAAGGGCTCGGCGCCATCACCGAATTGAGAGCCGCCGAATCGTTCAACCTCGCCCTGCTCAGCAACGGCACCGTGGCCTCCTGGGGAGGGGACGGGGAGGGCCAGCTGGGCGCCGATCAGACCAAAGCAAACTGGGAACGCGGGGAAAGCCACTTCGTCGTCAAAGAAGAAGATCCGGCGACCCACGAGCCGTCTGGGAACCTCCATGGCGTCAAGGCGATCGCGGCCGCCGACCAGCACGCCCTGGCGCTGATGGACGACGGGACCGTGATGGCCTGGGGCAACGACGAGTACGGCCAGCTCGGAGATGGCAAACAGGGCTTCGAAAAAACACTGAACATCAATACGCGGCTGCCGAAACCGGTGCCTGGCCTGACGGGCATCGTCGCGATCGCCGCGGGCGGCGGCTCGGACTACGCCCTGACCAGCCGGGGCACGGTGCTGGCCTGGGGAAGCAACACGGAAGGGCAGCTGGGACTTGGCGAGCCGGGGCCCGATCACTGCGAAACCGAAGTCGCGCGCTTCCCCGACTTCTCCTACTGCAGCGAGCGCCCGCTGCCGGTCATGTGGGAGTCACCCAGGACCGGCCAGGAGGAAGAACTGAGCGGGGTCCGCGCCGTCTACGCTGGGTCGTCCGCCGCCTACGCGCTGCTCGAGAACGGACATCTGGTCTCCTGGGGCGGAAACCACTGGGCTGAGCTCGGCACCGGCGCGCCGACCGTGCGCAGCGTCGACGTTCCGCCCGCCGAAGTCATACGGGCGAACGGCATGCCGCTGGCGGGCGTCGTGGAAGTCGCCGCCGGCGCCCAGTTCGCCCTGGCACGCCTGGAAGACGGCGAAGTGCTCGGCTGGGGGGACGCCACCGAGGGTGCGCTGGCCGGTGCAAGCGCAGAAGACTGCAGTGGCGCTGCCCCGCCGAAGAAGCGGGCCGAAGGCGGCGGGGCGAAGCCGTGCGTCAAGGAGGCGACGCCGATCAGCTCGCTGGAAAGCCTGGGGGTCGAAGCCCTCTCGGCCGGGCGCAACTTCGGACTCGCCCTCAGCCGTGGCAGCGTGTTCGCGTGGGGGAGCAACCAGCGCGCGCAGTTGGGTAACGGCAAGACGCCGCGGGCGGGGTTCGGCGAACGCGAACGGGGCTACCCGGCGCCAGCCCGGGTGAAGGGCCTCGGCAGCGCAGCCGCGCTGAGCGCAGGGGGCACGCACTCGCTCGTGCTCCTGAAGCCGGCCGTGGCGCCGCCTCCGCCGCTGCTCACCGTGGCCCCGGCCGAACTCGCTCTGAAGCTCACGTGGCAGCCCGAAACGGTGAACGGCGCGGAACAGGTGATCGGTGAAAGGCTCGCCTACAGGCCGTTCGAACGCCTCACCGAACAGGAACCGGCAGAAGAAGGAGGCGCCGCCGACGAAGAAGGCCCGCCGGTGAACCTGACATCTGAACCGCCCGTCGTCACCGCCCGCGGCGAAGCGCTGGAAGGCCAGTCGCCCGTCGAAGGACAGAGGCTGAATGCCGAACCCGGGGGATGGACGGGCGCGCGGCCGATCACCTTCTCCTACCAGTGGCAGCGCTGCAACGCCCGCGGGGAATCCTGCGCGAGCATCGCGGGAGCAGGGCATCCGGGGTACAGCCCGGTCGCGGCCGACACGGGAAGCACCCTGCGTATCGTCGTCACGGCCGTCGGCCCCGAACCGCCTGCATCGTCGGCACGCTCGCAGCCCACCGAACTCGTGGTGCCACCCGCGGAAGGGGAAATCAGGCGAGGAGCTCTGACGAAAGTGAAGCTGACCGGCCTCGAGCGCGAATTCATCATCTCCAAGACGCTGGAAAGAACTCGCTCCAGGAAGGGCGAACTCACGGAACTCTGGCGCGCGTTGGAACCGATCCCCTACGAAGTTAAATTCGTCGCAGCCAAGAAGCCACGCGTGATGGTCCTGACGCCGCTGGGCTGAGCAGACCGTCGCGGCCCGCGGCAGTGCTGCCGGCGGCGCGGCTTGACGCGCAGCGGTGTTTTTGAGAGAGTCTGCGCAACTGGTCGCTGACCGCGGAACGGGTCGGCGTCACGGCCGGCTCGCCCAATTCCCCGGTGCAGCGACGGGGGTCGGGGCCGGTCTCGACCACTACATGGAGGGGAAAAGTGAGACGGATTGGGATCATCGGGGTGGGCTTGATCGCCGCCCTCGCCATCACTGGCGTACTGGCCGGCGGGGCTTCGGCCGCGGGCGTGCCGACCTGGTACGAATGCGGGAAGGCCGCCAAGGAAGGAACGAGCTACCTCGGCCACTACACCGACAAGGCATGCAGCGCGGAAGTCGAAACCGGCGGCAAGTACGAACGCAAAGAAGGCCTCGGCAAGGGCAAAGGCTTCAAGGGCAAGGGTGCGACGAGCGTGCTCCACGTCAAAACCTGGCTCGGGGACGACACTGTCTCATGCGCCAAGAGCTCGGACAGCGGTACTCCGGAACTGCCCAACCGTGAGAGCAAAGTCACCGTCAGCTTCTCGAAGTGCCTCGCGCTGGGCACGAAAACGTGTACCTCGGCGGGCGCCAAGAAAGGCGAAATCAAGCTCAGCGGCCTGAAGGGCGAACTGGGCTACGTCGAAGAATCTCCCGTCAGCGTCGGGCTGAAGCTCGAAAGCGAAGCTCACCCCGGCCCGGAAGGGGAACTCGTGAAGTTCAGCTGCGAAGACCTCGAAGTCACCGTCACGGGCGGCGTGATCGGCGTCGTCAAGAAAGATGTGAACGCGATCAACAAGGAATCAGAACTGGTGTATGAAGCCAAGGAATACATCGGCGAACACGAATACGACGGCTACAAATACAAACCGGTGGTGAACATCGTCGGTTGGGCCGACGAACAGGCTGAAATCGCCAAAGAAATCGAAGAAGACGAAAAAGGCGAAATCGCCAAAATCGAGCGCCCGATCCTCAAGACGCTGATCTGCGGCGAATACATCGAATCGCTGCTGGGCGTCAAATGCACGCCGGAAGCCTACGCGGGCCTCACCGGCACGATCACCAACAAGGGCGAAGCCCTGATGGTCAAAGCCTAGCCGGCCGGCTGGGCCAGTCGACTCGCGAAGCGCGCGGGGCCCTCGGGTCCCGCGCGCTTTCGTATCTCCAGCCGCCATGGACGAGATCCAGAACGTCGGTCTGCGCCTGTGGGGGACCTCGCCGTGCGTCGCCGTCGTGCACTACCTGCTGGCCGCGGTGGCGGAGGAGCTGGGGCTCGACGCCGTCTCGGCCGACGGGCTGCAGACTGCCACGGGGGAGGCCTGCAAGAACGTGGTGCTGCACGCCTACGAGGGAGAGGAGGGCCCGCTCGAGGTAGAGGTCTGGATCCGGCAGGACGCAGTCGAGGTGCTCGTGCGCGACGACGGCATCGGCATCCGCCCTCATATCGGCGAGCGCACCGGGCCCCACACGGGGATCGGCTTGCCGATCGTGCACCTGCTGACGCGGCGCGTCACCTACACCAACATGCCCGCGGGCGGCACCGAGGTGAGAATGCTGTTCGAGCTCCCTGGAGTCACCCCGCCGGGCGCCGGCCCGGCGCTCCCCCAGCCAGAGGAGGAGCCGGGCGAGGTGCTCGAGATGACGATCTGCCCCGGCCCGCTGCTGGCGCGCGCCCTACCCCGCGCGCTGCCGGCTCTGCTCGGCGCCGCCGGCGCCAGCCAGGGCCCGCCCGCCTCGGAGCTGGCACGAGTCCTGGCCGATGCGGCCCCGGCCGCCCTGGGAAGGGGCGCGATGCGCGTCCTGGCCTCATGCCGGCCCGATGGATCGAGCGAGCTGCGGCTGATCGTCTCCTGCGAGGACGCGGCGGGGCAATTGCGCGCCGCCGTCGAACAGGGCGGGCCCCGGCTCGCTTCGCTGTTGGCGCCCGCACCGGCCGGCGCGGCCTCGCCGGCCCAGCTGATCGTGCGACTGCCCGCCGACAGCTAGCTCGGATCGGCCGGGCCGGGCGGCCCGTCGAAGGGCGCTATGGCCCGCTGGGCCGGCGCCATTCCCGCGATTCCTCATGCGGGAAGGAGTTCGGCGGCACCGCCAGCGGCGAGATCCTTTCGCAGGCGCCTGCATCGAGTTCGGCCTTGGTCAGGGCGATCTTCGGCAGCTTGCCTTTGGTGTTGTTGGGCTGGACCAGGTTCAGCGCGCTGGTGAGGTCGCCCGTGTTTTCACGGCGCCATGCGCTGAGGTTGGGCACCTCGACGCCGAACCGTGTCTCGAGGAACCTCAGCAGCGAGGTGTGGTCGAACTGGTCCGAGCACAGGAACCCGCCCCGGCTGAACGGCCCCAACACGAGCAGCGGCACCCGGAAGCCGAGCCCGATCGGGCCGGTGATGCCGCCATCGTCGCCGGTGATGTCGGGCACGGTCAGGTACTCGCCCGCGGTGCCCGGCGGCGCGACGGGAGGGGCTACGTGGTCGAAGAACCCGCCGTTCTCGTCCCATGTCACGAACAGTGCCGTCTTGTCCCACACGTTGTGCTTGTGCAGCCTCGCGATCAGGTTCTCGACGACGTACTCGCCCACCTTCGCCGAGGAGTAGCCGGGGTGCTCCGTCTGCAGCGCGGAGGTGTTGACCCACGACACCTGGGGCAGTTCTTCGCGTTTCAGGTCGGCGACGAAGTCGTTCGGATAGACCGGCTCGAGGCCTTTGGCTTTCAGTTCCGGGTCGGTCTGGAAGTTCGCGAAGAACTCGAGCATGTTGTCCTCGTAGCCGAGTTCGGCCCCCGTGTAGGACTTCCAGGTGATGCCGGCCGCCGTCAGCTGCTCCGGCATCGTCCTCCAGGTGAAGCGCCCGCGCAGGTATTCGAAGTCCTCGTAGGTCTCGACCAGCGGGCCGCCGTTCGTGCCTTCGGGGTCCAACGTCGCCGTCATCGCATAGAGGCGGTTGGGGTAGGTGGGCCCGAGCACCGAGCAGAAGTAGTTGTCACAGATCGTGAAGTTTTCGGCCAGCGCCCAGTAGAAGGGGATGTCCTGTCGTTCGTAGTAGCCCATCGTCGCCGGCCCCGCTTCGGACCCGTCCACGGCGAGGTGGGTGCGGACGAACCCGTCCATCGCGCCGTCGTCCCAGGATTCGTGCTGGGGCGTCCACGAGTGGGTGATGTCCGGGAAGCAGCGCTGACCCGGCTCGGGTCCCGTTTCGGGATGGAAGGGAAGCAGCACCCCGCCGTAGCCTTCCACCGGGTAGCCGGACTGTTCGAAGCGGCTGCGTGGCACGCTCGTGTCGCCGAATCCGCGCACCCCTGGCAGCATCCCGAAGTAGTGGTCGAACGAGCGGTTCTCCTGGATCAGGATCACGACGTGCTCGATGTCCGTCAGTTCGGCCGGTGGCAGCTTCTTTGCCATCGCGGCACGTACCAGCGGGTTGGCTGCTCCCATCGCAAGCACCCCGGCACCGGCGCCGGCCTGCAGCAGCTCCCTGCGTGTCACCCCTCCCATGGCTCCCTCCTAGAGTCCCTCGTGCCCCTCCGAAGCGGGGCGATCATACCACCCGTTCGCGCCGCCGGAAGACCCTGGGCGAGCGTCTGCGGACGGACGGCGGAACCGCGGGCGCGCCATCAGCCGGGCGCCGGCGCCGATTCCCGGGCGCCCGCGGGCGAGTAAAGGGCCGACCGATCGAGCTCGGTCACCGAGGTGTTGCCCGTGAGTGCGAGCGCGACGTCGATGTCCGCCCTGATCACCTCGAGCACGTGGCGCACCCCCGCCTCGCCGCCCCCCGCCACCGCCCATGCCCAGGCGCGTCCGAGCAGCACCGCCTTCGCTCCCAGCGCGAGCATCTTGACCACGTCCAGCCCGGTGCGCACGCCGCCGTCGGCCAGCACCTCCACCTCTCCGGCGACCGCGTCGACGATCTCGGGAAGCACCCGAGCGGTCGAGGGCACGGCGTCGAGCTGGCGCCCGCCATGATTGGACACGACGATCCCGTCGACCCCGGCCTGCACGGCACGCCGGGCGTCCTGGGGGTCGAGTACGCCCTTGACCAGCAGCCGCCCGTCCCAGTGCTCGCGCACCCAGGAGATGTCGTCCCAGGTCACGCTGGGGTCGAACTGCGAGTCGACCCACTCGCGGAAGGCGTCCGGTGTGCTGGCGTCCGGCACCGCCCTCTCGAGGTTGCCGAACGTCAGCGGCTTGCCTCCGACGCCGACGGAGCGCACCCAGCGGGGGTGCGACAGGAGGTCGAGCCCGCGCCGAGCCCGCGCGCGCCGCGACTTGGCGCCCACGACCGCGTTGCGGGTGTCGCGATGACGCGCGCCCACCACGGCGAGATCGATCGTCAGCACGAGCACCGGCGAGGAGACCGCCCGGGCACGGGCCATCAGGTCCTCGGCGTAGCCACGGTCGCGCATCACGTAGAGCTGGAACCAGGGAGGTCTGGAGCTGGCGCCGGCGACCTCCTCGATGCCGCAGATCGAGACGGTCGACTCGACGAACGGCACGCCCGCCGCGGCGGCCGCACGCGCCGCCTGCACCTCCGCCCGCGGAGCGAACATGCCGGCCAGCCCGACAGGCCCGAGGATCACCGGCATGGCGAGCGGCTGGCCCGCCACATCGGTCGCCTGGTCGCGGCGGGAGACGTCCCTCAGCACAAGCTGGCGCAGCAGGATCCGGGCCAGGTCGCTGACGTTGGCCCCCATCGTGGCCTCGTCGTATGCGCCACCGTCGATGTAGTCGAAGAGCTGCCTGGGCAGCCGCCTGCGCGCCAGCTCCCGGTAGTCCAGGGCGGTTGCGGGCGCCAAGCCAAGCGGGCGGTCGGGCGAGGTCCGCATCTGGCCAGCCTACACCGGCCTTCCCGCTGCGCGTCAGCTCGGCTGCGGCACGATCCGGATGTATGGGCGGGGCGACTCCCAGCCGTCCGGGTAGATCTCTTTGGCTTCGTCGTCGGAGACCGAGCCGGCGATGATCACGTCGTCGCCCTCCTGCCACTGCGCCGGCGTCGCGACACGGTGATCGGCCGTCAACTGCAGCGAGTCGATCACCCGCAGGACCTCGTCGAAGTTGCGTCCCGTGGTCATCGGATAGACCAGGATCAGCTTGACCTTCTTGTCGGGCCCGACCACGAACACGTTGCGGACGGTCTGGTTTTCGGCGGGGGTGCGTTGGAGCGGGTCACCCTCGACGCCGCCCGGGAGCATCCCGTACAGCTTCGAGACGTTGAAGTCGGAGTCGGCGATCACGGGGTAGTTGGGGGCTGTGCCCTGGGTCTCCTCGATGTCCTTCGCCCATTCTTCGTGCCTGTCCAGCGGGTCGACCGACAGGCCGATGATCTTCACGCCGCGGCGGTCGAACTCGGGCTTGATCGAGGCGAGGTATCCCAGCTCGGTCGTGCACACCGGGGTGAAGTCCTTTGGGTGTGAGAACAGCACCGCCCAGGAGTCGCCGATCCAGTCGTGGAATTTGATCGGACCCTCGGTCGTCTCGGCCTCGAAGTCGGGGGCTGTGTCGCCAATCTGAAGCGCCATTGCTCTGCTCTCCTGTTCTCGTCGGCTCGCGCCCGCCAAGCGGGTTCTGAAGTTCCGCATCAGCCTATCCACTCGGCGAGCATCCGGCGGGCCGCGCCGCGCCCTCGGGCCTGAGCGCCGCGCCGCTACGCGCCCGAGCGGACGGCTCCCCTGACGCGTTCTCCCCTGGGATCGAACAGCGGCTCCTCTGCGATCTCGCCTGCCACCCACTCGCCGAAGATGTCGACGGCCACCGAGGTGCCGGTCTCGAGCGCGGCGGGCAGATAGGCGTAGGCGATCGACCGCTCGACGCTGTAGCCGTAGCCGCCGCTGGTGACGCGACCCAGCACGTCGCCCTCGACCCGCACCGGCTCGTTGCCCAGCGCGACCGAGCGGGGATCGTCGAGCACCAGGCAGCGCAGCCGCCGCTCCGGCACATCGGCCTCGCCCTCCGCGCCGAGCGCGGCCGAGCCGATGAAGACCGTGTCCGGCTTGACGCAGAAACCGAGCCCGGCCTCCAACGGGGACTCGTCGGGGGTGATGTCGGCCGCCCACACCCTGTAGCCCTTCTCCAGCCTCAGCGAGTCGATAGCCCGATAGCCGCCCGCAACCAGCCCGTGCTCGCGGCCGGCCTCCCAGAGCGTCCGCCACAGCCCCGCCCCGTACTCGGTCGGGCAGTACAGCTCCCAGCCCAGCTCGCCCACGAACGTCACCCGCAGCGCTCGTACAGGCACGTCGCCGACCGTCAGCTCGCGCATCCGCATGTAGCCGAAGTCGAGCCGGTCGGGGGTCAGCGGCGCGAGGATCTCGCCGGCGCGCGGGCCCCAGAGGGCGAAGCAGGCCCAGCGGGCCGTCACATCCGAGCAGCGAACGCTCCCGTCCCGAGGCGCGTGGCGACGGATCCAGCTCAGGTCGTGATTGCCGAAGGCCGTCCCGGTGACGATCGAGAACAGCTCCTCTCCGACCCTGGCGACCGTGAAGTCGCACTCGATCCCGCCTCGCCGGTTGAGCATCTGCGTGTAGGTGATCGCGCCGACCTCGCGAGCCACGCGGTTGTCACACAGGGCTTCGAGCAAGCTCGCCGCGCCCGGGCCCGCGATCTCGAGCTTGGCGAAGGAGGACTCGTCGAACAGGCCGGCCCGCTCGCGCGTGGCCAGGTGCTCGGCTCCGATCGCGGGCGACCAGTGCATGCCCGCCCAGCCGCGCGGGCGCAGCGACTCCTCGCCCTCGCGGGCGTTCGCTTCGTACCAGTTGACCCGCTCCCAGCCGGACTTCTCTCCGAACGCCGCGCCGTGGGCCGCATGCCAGGGATAGGCGCTCGAGGTGCGCAGCGGCCGGCCCGCCTGGCGCTCGTGCCCCGGGTAGCGGATGTCGTAATAGGTCTCGTAGACCTCACGGGTGCGCTCGAGCGTGTAGGAGGGAGAGCGGAAGTGGGCGCCGAAGCGCCGGATGTCCATCTCCCACATGTCCATCTCGGGTTCGCCCGCCAGGATCCACTGGGCCATCGCCTTGCCGATTCCGCCTGCGCCGGCCAGGCCGTGGGCGCAGAACCCGGCCGCGACGAAGAAGCCGCCCACCTCGCTCTCGCCGAGGCAGAACTCGTTGTCCGGCGTGAAGGCCTCGGGACCGTTGATCAGCCGCGTGACGGTGATCTCGTCCATCACCGGCACACGCCGGCGCGAGTTCGCGGCGATCTCCTCGAAGCGGGCCCAGTCCTCCTCGAGCAGCCGGCCGTTGAAGTCGGCGGGGACTGCGTCGAGCAGGTGCTCGTCGAGCGCCCAGGGCGCCGAGCGACGCTCATAGCCGCCCATGATCAGGCCGCCCCCCTCCTCACGGAAGTAGATCAGCAGGTCGGGGTCGCGCAGCGTCGGCAGATGCTCCCCCGCCGAGCGATCCCTGAACGGCTGGGTGACGAGGTACTCGTGAGCAAACGGCACGATCGGCACACGCACCCCCGCCATGCGCCCGATCTCCGCGGCGAACATGCCGCCCGCGTCGACCACCACCTCGGCCTCGATCGGGCCCCACTCGGTCTGCACGCCGACGACGCGCGGATGGTCCGCCAGCCGCCGGTCGACGTCGATCGCGGTGACCCGCGTGTGCGTGAAGATGCGCGCCCCGCCGGCTCTCGCACCGTCCGCCAGCGCCGTCGTCAGCAGCGAGGGATCCAGGTAGCCGTCGGTCGCGAGATAGGAGCCGCAGCGCACGCCGGCCGTGTCCATCAGCGGGAACAGCTCGCGCGCCTGCTCGGCCGAGACGAGCTCGAGCGGCAGGCCGAACGTCCTGGCCCAGGCGACCTGCCGCAGCACCTCCTGCTCGCGCTCCTCGGTGCAGGCGAGCCGGAGGCCGCCGCACTCGACCCACCCGCAGTCCAGCCCGCGGTAGAGCTCGACCGAGTCCATCATCATCCGCGTCAGCGGCAGGCTCGATCGCAGCTGGCCGACCAGCCCGGCCGAGTGGAACGTCGATCCGCTGGTCAGCTCGCTGCGGTCGAGCAGGACGACATCGCGCTCTCCCAGCGCGGCCAGGTGGTATGCGATCGCGGCGCCTCCGACGCCGCCGCCGATGATCACGACGCGGGCGCGCTCCGGCAGCTCACGAGGCCTGACCACCTCTCAGGCCTCGGCGAGCCACTCGTCGAACTGCGCCGAGGCCGCCGCCGCTCGCATCCTCTGGAAGTGCCTGCGGGCGTAGCCCTCGAAGTCGAAGTCGAGATCGGAGACGCGGGACTGCATCGCTCCCCAGGCCGCCTCGCGGACGTCGGAGAGGACGCGCATCAGCTTCAGCGTCGCCCGCTGCCGCGGCGACGGGGCCGCGCCGTGGTAGGCGTAGAGCAGGCGCTCGTCGGTCGCCTCGTCCAGCTCGTTGTTGACCGACAGGTTGCCCAGGTCGAAGCAGGGATGCCCCATCCCGGCGTACTCCCAGTCGACGATCATGATCCGGTCCTGGTTCAGCTCGCGGATCAGGTTCCCGGGCAGCAGGTCGTTGTGGCACGGGCACGTCTCGGGTGCGGGAAGCGCCGCCGCGATCCGGCTTGCGATCTCCTGCGCCTGTTCGTAGTCGCCCGTCGTGCTGCCGCCGCGCTGGGCGACGATCCGCGCGTAGTCGCTCAGCAGTTGCGGCACGCAGAAGCGCGCCGGCAGCCGAACGCCGGAGTCGTGGAATGCACGGAGCGCCCGCGCGACCTCCTCGACCCGCGCCGCCAGCTCGTCGCGGGCCAGCGGCGCGCATGCCACGTAGCGTGTGACCATGCCCCCCTCGAACACGCCGGCAACGCGGGGTGCGATGTGGAGCCTCGCCGCCTCTTCGTTGGCCAGCCGCTCGGCCTCGCGACTGATCCCGAGCAGCGTGGTGTCCTTGCCGTGCAGGCGCACGACGTACTCGGCCGCGCCGAAGGAGACTCTGAAGTTGCGGTTGGTGATGCCACCCTCAAGGGGACACGGCTCACCGCCGACTGGACCCAGGGAGGGCTCCAGCCCGTGCAGGATGTCGTTCAGGTCACCCACCGCTCCCACTCACCGTTGCTCGATAAGGCACACAACCTATACCTTCAGATGCGATGACCGGCGTCGATGCGGTCAACCAGTCCCGTCCTGACGGGGAGGCGGAGGAGCTGATCCGGGCGGCCGATCTGGGCGCGGCCGGGCGCGCGGTCGCGGCGCTCGCCGTGAGGACGCCCACGCTGGCCTGTCCCGAGCTGGGCGAGCGCCTCGGCAGCCCCGTGTCCCTGAAGGCCGAGTGCCTGCAGGGGACCGGCTCCTTCAAGCTGCGGGGGGCCCTCAGCCGGGTCGCCGCACTGGGGGCTCGCGCCTCGGGGGGCCTCGTCACGGCGAGCGCCGGCAACCACGCACGCGCCGTCGCCCAGGCGGCGCGGCTGCGGGGCGTCGAGTGCGAGGTGTTCATGCCGCGTGACGCCCCCGTCTCGAAGGTGCTCGCCGTCGAAGCGCTGGGCGCACGGGTGCGCCTGAACGGCGCGTCGGTGGACGAGTCGCTCGAGCAGGCTCTGCGTCGCGCGGAGGAGTGCGGTGCAGCCTTCGTGCATCCCTTCGACGACATCGATGTGATCGCCGGTCAGGGCACGCTGGCCCTCGAGCTGCTCGAGGACGTCCCCGACCTGAGCAGGATCGTCGTCCCGGTCGGCGGCGGCGGCCTGGCCAGCGGCATCGGGATCGCGCTGCGCCAGGCCGGAGCGGAGGTCGAGCTGGTCGGTGTCCAGGCCGGCGTGTGCGCCCCGTTCCTCGATGCGCTGGCGGGGCACGAGCCGAGCCAGGTGAGTGAGCTGACGATCGCCGACGGCGTCGCCGTGAAGCGGCCCGGAGCGATCACGCTGCCGCTGCTGCGCGCGCTGCTCGATGGGCTGCTCACAGTCAGCGAGGAGCAGATCGCCGACGCGATGGTGTTCCTGGCCGAGCGCGCCAAGCTGATCTCCGAGGGGGCCGGGGCCGTGGCCAGCGCCGCGCTGCTCGGCGGCTCACTGCCTCCGGTCGACGGTACGACCGTGGCGATCGTCTCGGGGGGCAACGTCGACAGCGGGCTGCTGGCGACCCTGCTGCTGCGCCACGAAAGCGAGGAGGGACGGCGCGTGCGGATCTTCACCCGCGTCCCCGACCGCCCGGGCGGTCTGGCCGAGCTGCTGAGCCTGGTCGCCACGGCGCGTGCCAACGTCGTCAGCGTCGAGCATCTGCGCGAAGCCGTGCCCCTGCACGTCCGTGAGACCGGCGTCGAGCTGACGCTCGAGACACGCGGCCCCGGGCACACCGAGGAGGTCCTCGGCGTGCTCGTCGCAAGCGGCTACGAGGCCCGGCTCGAGTAGTTGCTAGAGGCCGGCGCCGGCCGCCACGAAGGCCCGCCAGCGCTCCCGCATTCGCGCTCGCTCGGCCGCCTGCATGCGCGGCTCGACGATGCGCTCCGGGCCGAGCAGCCCGGCGCCCTGCTCGACCGACGCGAACACCCCTGCTCCCACGCCCGCCAGCAGCGCGGCGCCCAGCACGGTCGCGTCGGCGGGGCGCACCGATACGGGCAGCCCCAGCGCGTCGGCCTGGATCTGCAGCAGCGTGGGATCGTTCGTGAGGCCCCCGTCGACCCGCAGCGACTCGACCGGGACCGCCGCTGCCATCGCCTCGACTATGTCGGCCACTCGCAAGGCGATCGCCTCCAGCGCGGCACGCGCGATGTGGGCGGGCCGGACCCCGCCGTGCAGCCCCGCGATCACTGCGCGCTGGTGGGGACGCCACCAGGGCGAGCCGAGCCCGGCAAGTGCCGGCAGCAGGATCACGCCGGCTGCGTCCGGGACCTCGGCCGCGGCGGCGGCCAGCGCGGGAGCGTCGGCCGCGAGCCCCAGGTCGGCGGCGAGCCACTCCAGCAGGGAGCCCGCCGCGAATACGCCACCGTCCAGCGCATATCCCACCTCGCCGATCCCGCCCTGCTCGCCCGGCGCGGCCCAGGCGACCGTCGGCAGGAGTCCGTCCGCTGCGGCCGGCGCCGCGGTCCGGGCGAGCACGAACACGCCGGTGCCGTACGTCGCCTTGGCCTGGCCGGGATGCACGGCGCCGGACCCGGCCAGGGCCGCCTGCTGGTCGACCAGCTGAGCGCTCAGCTCGACCGCCCCGGGCCAATGCGGCGAGCGCAGCCGGCCGAGCTGCCCGAAGGACGGCCCGAGCGCGGGCAGCCACTCCGGCCGCAGCCCGAACACATCGAGCAGCTCCGCGTCCCAGTCGTGGGCGCCCAGCGCGAGCAGCTGGGTGCGTGAGGCGGTCGAGAGATCGGTGGCGTAGCGTCCCCCCAGCCGGTCGGCCAGAAAGGAGTCGACCGTGCCCATTCGCAGCGTCCCCCCGTCCCGGGCCCGGCGCACGGCCTCGTCGTTGTCGAGCAGCCAGGCGAGCTTGCCGGCCGAGAAGTAGGGGTCGAGCGGCAGTCCCGAGCGGCGCACCCGGGCCGGGTCGATCGCCTCGAGCAGCTCGAGCTGCCGCTTGTCCTGCCACACCACGATCGGCGTCAGGGCGGACCCGTCCCGGGCATCCCAGGCGAGCACCGACTCGCCCTGATGGGCCAGCCCGGCGAGCACGGCGTGGCCGGGCGGAGCGAGGGCCAGCACCTCCGCGACGGCCTCCTCGACGGCCGCCAGCACCTGCCCGGGGTCCTGCTCGACCCACCCGGGTGCCGGGTGCGCCGTCGTGATCGCCCGGCGCGCCTCCGCCAGCGGCTCCAGGTCTGCCCCGAACAGCCCGACCTTGACCGCGGTGGTGCCCTCGTCGATGCCCAGCAGCAGCGGTGAGCTCACGCCCCGCTCTCCCGGGAGCGCCCAGCCGCACTCCGCCACCACGGCTCCAGGCGCTCCGGTCGGGACGGGCGCGCCAGCGCTCTGGGCGCGCCCAGCTCGAAGCCGCCGGCGCCGGCCAGCAGCAACGCGACGTACTCGCCGATTCCCAGCGACGCCGACAGACCGGTGGAGCGGATCGCCGCGACGTTGACCAGGCCCGGCAGGGCGCGGGACGCCTCGATCACGTAGTTGCGCCCGCGGCCGGCCGGACGCAGGCCGGCGTAGGCGGCGATCGGCTCGGCGTCGGCCAACGGCGGGAAGGCTGCTCGCGCCCGGGCCAGGATCAGCTCGGCCGCATCGCCCTCCACGGTCCAGTCGTCCTTGTCCTCGCGCTCACGGGCCGTCGGCCCGGCGATCACGTGCCCGTCGATCGTCGGGAACACCAGCACGCCCTTGCCCGCGCCGGAGGGCACCGGCAGCAGGATCTCGCCCAACGGCGCGCCGGCCGGCTGCTCGAAGACGAGGAACTCGCCCTTGCGCGGATAGATCTCGAAGCTGTGCTCCCCCGCCGTAGCGGCGATCTCGTCTGCCTGCAGCCCCGCGCAGTTGGCAGTGGCGCGAACCAGCAGACGCCGGCCTCCAGCCAGCTCCACCTGCACTCCGCCCGCAGCGGCGCGGCCCAGCGCCTCCGCCCGGGTGCCGAGCATCACGGTCGCGCCCGCGCCGCTGGCCGCGTCGGCCAGCGCCCGGGTGAGGGCGCCGGGGTCGGTCACCCCCTCGCCCGGCACCGACAGCTCGCCCGGGCCTGCCAGCCGCGCCGGCACGCCGTTGCGTCTGGCGTTCTGGGCCAGCGCCGCGACCGTCTGCACCTGCTCCGGCCCCGCGCCCCGCAGGCGCGCGCCGCAGCGCCAGCTGGGCACACCGAGCTCGTCGAGGTAGCGCTCGCGCAGTGCCGCCGCGCGCAGGATCAGGCGCGTCTCCAACGCATCCGGGGCCGAGTCGAAGCCGGTGTGCAGGATTCCCGAGTTGGCACCGCTCGCGCCGCTGGCGAGGGCGTCCCGCGCCTCGAGCAGCAATGCCGTGACGCCACGGCACGCGAGGGCATGGGCGACGGCGCAGCCGACGACGCCCCCGCCGATGATCGCCACCTCCGCGTCGAAGTCGGCCATCGCACATTCATATCCGGCCGGCGCATCCGTGGTCCCTGAGCGGGCTCCCCTAGGATCGGGGCGTGCAGATCGAGCCGTTCGAGATCGAGCGCTTCTACGAGCGCTGGGAGTTCGAGGCCGAGCTGATGCTGTCCAGCAGCGACTGCGAGACCCGCCCGGTCTCCGACCTGCTTGCGCTCGAGCCCGACGCGCTCGAGCGACTGCTCGGCCTGCGCCTGGGCTACACCGAGGTGGCCGGCTCAGACGAGCTGCGTGCCTCGGTCGCCGCCCTCTATGAGCGGGTCGACCCCGACGACGTCCTCACCCTGGCCGCGGCCGAGGAGGGCATCTTCATCACCTACCACGCGCTGATCGGTCCCGGTGATCACGCCGTCGTGGAGGCGCCAAGCTACGGCTCGGCGGTGACGGTCGCCCGCAGCACAGGCGCCGAGGTGAGCCTGTGGCGGCGTCGCCACGAGGACCGATGGGCATACGATCTCGACGAGCTCGAGCGACTGCTGCGGGCCGACACGAAGCTCCTGTACCTGAACACGCCGCACAACCCGACCGGCAGCCAGATGCCGCGAGCGGGCTTCGACAGGCTGCTCGAGCTGCTGCGGGAGCGCGACGTGGTGCTGCTCAGCGACGAGGTCTACCGGGGGCTGGAGCACGACACGGCCGACCGGCTGCCGGCGGCATGCGACGTCTACGAGCGCGCGATCTCGCTCGGCACCGTCTCGAAGGCGCACGGCCTGCCCGGCCTGCGGATCGGCTGGCTGGCCGGCCGTGACGCCGGGCTGCTCACCCGAATCCGCGAGCTGAAGCTGTACACGACGATCTGCTCGAGCGCGCCCAGCGAGCTGCTGGTCGCGCTCGCCCTGCGCCACAGCGACGAGCTGGTCGGCGCGAGCCGTCGCCTGCTGCTCGAGAACCTGCCCCGGGTCGATCGCTTCATGGCCCGGCACGAGCGGCTCTTCGACTGGGTGCGACCGAGCGCCGGGCCGATCGGCTTTCCCCGCGTCCGCGACGGACGCGACGTCACCGAGTGGTGCGAGCGGCTCGCCGCCCAGGCCGGTGTGCTGCTGCTGCCCGGATCGGTCTACGACGAATCCGACCACGTTCGCTTCGGCTTCGGGCGCACCAGCCTCCCGCTGGCGCTGGAGCGCCTCGAAGGGCAGCTCGGCCCGGCCTAGAGCACCTTCGAGAGGAACGCTCGCGTGCGCTCGTGGCGCGGGTTCGAGAGCACCTCGGCAGGCGATCCCGACTCGACGACGACGCCGTCGTCCATGAACACGACCTTGTCGGCGACCTCACGGGCGAAGCCCATCTCGTGCGTCACGACGACCATCGTCATCCCTTCCCCGGCCAGCAGCTTCATCGCCTCGAGGACCTCCCCGACCAGCTCGGGGTCGAGCGCCGAGGTCGGCTCGTCGAACAGCATCAGCTTCGGCTCCATCGCCAGCGCACGGGCGATCGCGACCCGCTGCTGCTGACCGCCGGAGAGCTGCGCCGGATAGGAGTCGTGCTTGTCGGCCAGGCCGACGCGGTCGAGCAGTTCCCGAGCTCTCGCCCGCGCCGTCTCGCGCGAGACCCGCTTGACGCGGATCGGCGCGCAGGTGACGTTTTCCAGCGCCGTCATGTGACCGAACAGGTTGAAGTGCTGGAAGACCATGCCGATCTCGGCCCGCTTGCGGGCGACCTCGGATTCGCGCAGCTCGTGGAGCTTGTCTCCCACCGGCCGGTAGCCGACCAGCTCTCCGTCGACGGAGAGGCGCCCCGAGTTGATCTTCTCGAGGTGGTTGATGCAGCGCAGGAACGTCGACTTGCCGGACCCGGATGGCCCGAGCAGGCACAGCACCTCGCCGGGCCGAACCTCCAGGTTGATGCCCCTGAGGACCTCGTGACGGCCGAAGCGCTTGTGCACTCCCTCCGCCTTCACCATCGGGGTCGCGATCTCGTTCATGCGTCTTCGTGGTGAAATGAAAGCAGGCCCAGGCGGGCGCGCTGGAACGGAGTCAGGTCTTCTTCGCGCGAGGCCCCGCGCCCATAGTGGCGCTCCAGGTAGTACTGCCCCACGTACAGGACGCTGGTGCAGACCAGGTACCAGATGCTCGCCACGATCAGCAGCTGGATCGTCTTGAAGTTGACCGAGTAGATGTTCTGCGCGGCGTAGAGCAGGTCGGCGACCGCTATCACGCTGACCAGCGAGGAGGTCTTCAGCATCGAGATCGTCTCGTTGCCGGTCGGCGGGATGATCACGCGCATCGCCTGCGGCAGCACGATCCGGCGCATCGTCTGCAGACGCGTCATGCCCAGCGACTTGGCAGCGTCGGACTGGCCCTCGTCGACCGAGATGATCCCGGCCCTCACGATCTCGGCCATGTAGGCGCCCTCGTTCAGCCCGAGCCCGAGGATCGCCGCGGTGAACGGGCTGATCACCGTGTTGGCGTCGGCGTGGACGAAGGCCGGTCCGAACGGGATGCCGATCGCGATCTTCGGGTAGAGCGCGGCGATGTTGTACCAGAACAAGAGCTGCACGAGCACGGGTGTGCCGCGGAAGAACCAGATGTACAGCCAGCTCGAGCCGCCCACCAGCGGGTTGGGCGAGAGCCTCATCACCGCCAGCACGACGCCGAGCACGATGCCGATCGCCATCGCGATCACGGTCAGCTCGAGCGTGAGCCGCAATCCTTCCAGGATGCGTTCGTCGAACAGGTAGTGGCCGACGACACCCCATTCGAAGCGGGGGTTGGTCGCGATCGAGTGGATCAGCGCGACCGCGACGACCAGCACGATGAACGCCGCCACCCACCGGCCCGGGTGGCGGACGGGGACGGCCCCGATGTCCTCGGGCCGTCCCCCGCGGTCGGTGGCCTCGGGAG
>JBKQOO010000110.1:0-7759 GCA_052145475.1 Solirubrobacteraceae bacterium | reverse complement strand
CGGCCGCGGTCGAGCTCGAGGATCCAGCCGGCGACGTTGTCCTGGAAGTAGCGGTCGTGGGTGACCGCGACGTTCGTGCCCTTGTACTCGGCCAGGTGCTGCTCGAGCCAGGCGACCGACTCGGCGTCGAGGTGGTTCGTGGGCTCGTCCAGCAGCAGCAGGTCCGGCGCGCTCAGCAGCAGGCGGCACAGCGCCACCCGTCGTCGCTCCCCACCCGACAGCGTGCTCACGTCGGCGTCGGCCGGGGGCAGGCGCAGCGCGTCCATCGCATATTCGAGCTGGGTGTCCAGGTTCCAGGCGTCCGCCGCTTCGATCTCGGCCTGCACCCGGCCGAACTCCTCGGCGTTCTCCTCCGAGTAGTCGGCGGCCAGCTCGTTGAAGCGATCCAGCAGCGCCTTCGTCGCCGCGACGCCGTCCTCGACGTTGCCCTTGACGTCCTTGCTCTCGTCCAGCGCGGGCTCCTGCTCGAGCATTCCCACGGTCGCCCCGGGCGCCAGGGCCGCCTCGCCCCGGTAGTCCTCGTCGACGCCCGCCATGATCCGCAGCAGCGTGGACTTTCCGGCGCCGTTGTATCCGAGAACGCCGATCTTGGCGCCCGGATAGAAGGCCAGCGTGAGGTTGTCCAGGACCGTCTTGTCGGGCGGGTGCACCTTCGAGAGCCGGTGCATCGTGAAGATGTATTGAGAGGACATCGGCACGCAGGATAGAGAGGATTGAAAGCTTGCCCAGTCGCTAACGTTGTCGGGTCATGCCCACGACCATCCTCGACGTAGAGCAGCACCTGCTCCTGCTGGAGCTCGAGGCGCCGTTCAACAAGCGCGACGTGCAGCTGGCCCGCCGACGCATGGCCAAGCGCTGGCACCCCGACGTCGCCCCGGCGGGCCGTCAGTTCGAGCACGAGCGCCATCTCAAGGCGATCAACGAGGCTGCCGACCAGCTGGAGCGCCTTGCCGAGGGCTCGCGGGGCGGGCAGGTCTCGAAAAACGCGGTCCGCGCCAGCGCCGCGGCGGCCCGCCGCGAGCGCGAGGAGGCCGGCCGTCGTGCCTATGAGGCCGAGCAGCGCGCCCGGGCCCAGGCGAAGGAGAAAGCCAAGCACGATCCCTTCGGCAGCCGCGTGCCGGACCACTCCGTCGTGCACCGCTACGCACGCTGCACCTCCTACCCCGAGTGGGGGGTCGGCACCGTCGCGGGCATCTACTTCACCTCCGACGGCGACTCGGGCGAGGACGTCCAGCAGTGGGCGCGCGTCAAATTCAGCCACGGCATCCGCACCGTGCCGGCCGGCAGCATGAAGTTCGTCGACTTCTCCAAGCCCGACCCGGCCGAGGAGCGAACCGAGCGCTTCCTGATCGCCGCCCAGCGAGCCATGGCCGAGGGTGAATACGAGCTGGCCGCCCAGCGCCTGATCTACGCCCGCGACGCCGAACCACGCAACGTGGCCGTGCTGCGCCTGATGACGCTGGCCTTCTGGCAGGCCGGCCGGCTGGACGCGGCCGCGCGTGCCGTGCGCGACTGGGCCAGGGTCGACGGCGAGCGACCCGCGGCCCATCGCTTCGCGGCGAGGATCTACGAAGACATGGGCGCGATCGACCTCGCCGAGGAGGCTGCCCAGCGCGCCGCCGAGCGCGGACCCTCGGACGCGAGCGCCTGGGAGCGGCTTGGACGATTGAGGCTCGCGCTGATGGATCGGGAGGGCGCGCTGTCGGCCCTGCGCCAGGCCGTCTCGCTGGGTGCGAGGGGAGAGATCGAGGAGCTGATCGCCCGGGCGCTCGCGATCGAACCCGAGATCGCCTCGACCGGCTGAGCAGGGCTCACTACAGGATGTTCACGGCACGCGAGACGATCAACCCGATCGTCACCAGCGAGACGACCGACTGCACGCCCATGATGCTCTTGGCCATCGGCGACAGCGGCATCGTGTCGGTCGGCGAGAAGGCCGTCGCGTTGGTGAGCGAGACGTAGAGATAGTCGATGAAGCGGGGTCGCCAGTCGCGCGGCTCGATCGTGTCGTCGCTCATCTGCGGGTACAGGAAGTCGGGCGCTTCGTCGTGTGCCGCCGCTCGCTTGCCCGGGCCGCCCCGGTCCAGCTCCCAGTACCAGAGTCCGAAGATCAGGAAGTTGGTCAGCCAGATCAGCACGCCGGAGACGAGGAGTTTCTCGCCTTCGCTGACGTGGTGGTGCAGGAGATCTTTGGTGAGGGCGACCAGCGAGTAGATGTTGGCCGCGGTGACAAAGGCGATCAACGAGAGCGCCACCCTCCTGCGACGCGGGTGCTCGTGCTCGAGCACGTTGGGCGTCGCGAAGAACATCCCCACCAGCAGCAGCGCCTCGACGCCCGGCACCAGCCAGACTGGACCGGCGGCGAGCCGGTCGGGGAGCGCGAACTGCAGGCCGATCGCGGCCAGGATCGTGAGCTCCGCGGTCCAGAAGGGCTCGGGGCGGGGCGGTGGCGGGTAGGGACGCCGGCCCTGGGCGATCGGCGGCGGCTGTTGTTCGGTGGCCACCGGCAGAGCCTAGGCGGGCGGTCGGAGGGCTCCATGCGGGCGCCGCCGCGGCTCGTACGCTCCCGCGGAGCGCTAGCCTGAGACACGATGGGCATCGAGAACCCGGTCCACCTGCTCTTCATCGGCGCTGTGGCGCTGGTCGTGCTGGGACCGAAGCGCCTGCCCGATCTGGCCAAAGCGCTGGGGCACGGGATCCGCGAGTTCCGCGAGGCGATGACCGAGGGTGAACACGCCGCCCCGCCCGTCGAGCAGCCGCCCGTCGAGCAGCCGCCAGCCGAGAACGGCCACCGGCAGCCTTGAACGATTCGTCGGGCGCGCCGCCCGGCCCTGCGGTGAGGCCGTCTGCGGTCCGCTCGACGCGCTAGGTTCGCCCGATGCGCCTGATCGTCGCCCGCTGCCAGGTCGCCTACGCAGGCCGGCTGTCGACCACGATGGGCGAGGCGGTGCGGTTGCTGATGGTGGGGCCGGACGGCACGTTCATGGTCTGGTCCGACGGGGGCGGGGTCAAACCGCTGAACTGGATGACGCCGCCGACCGTGATCGAGCAGCGCTCCGAGCAGGATGGTCGTCTCAGCGGTCTGGTCGTTCGCAGGCTGCGCGGCGAGGACCGGCTCGAGATCTCGATCTCGGAGGTCCTCTCCGACGTGCAGCACGAGCTGGATGCCGAGCTTGGCCTGGAGAAGGAGGGGATCGAGCGCGAACTGCAGGAGCTCCTCGCCGGCGCCCCCGAGTGGTGCGGAGAGGGACTGCGGCTGGTCCGCCGCGAGTGGGCCACGGACATCGGGCCGGTCGACCTGATGTGCCGGGACAGCCAGGACGAGTGGATCGCCGTGGAGATCAAGCGGGTCGGCACGATCGACGCGATCGAGCAGCTGACCCGCTATCTCGATCGGATCCGCCTGGACCCAGCGATGGGCAGCTGCCGCGGCATCCTGGCGGCGCAGACGATGAAGCCGCAGGCCATCGTGCTGGCGGGGGCGCGCGGGATCGACTGCGTCGAGGTCGACCTCGAGGTGCTGCGCGGCGAACGCGAGCCCGACCTGACCCTGTTCGCGGCCTGAGGCGGATCCCGCCCCGGCACGAGCCGGTCCCGCCCCGGCACGAGCTGGGCCTGCTGCGCCAGCCCGCCTGCCGAGCTCGGGCCGGGCCGAGGCGGATAGGCTCCCGGGCAACGACCCAGCAAGGAGCTTCGATGAGCGCAGAGCAAGACGCCCCCGAGCAGCCCGCCGTCCTCACGGAGCGGCGTGAGAACGTCCTCCTGATCACGCTGAACCGCCCTGCGGTCCGCAATGCGGTCAACGCGGCACTGGCCGCCGGGCTGGCCGGCGCGCTGGAGGAGCTGGACGAGGACTCGACCCTGTCCGTGGGCGTGCTGACCGGAGCAGGAGGCTTCTTCTGCGCGGGCATGGACCTGGGGGCGTTCGTGAAGGGCGAGTCGCCCTGGTTCGGAGACCGCGGCTTCGCCGGGATCGCCCAGCGCTCCGCCCAGAAGCCGCTGATCGCGGCGATCGAGGGCTTCGCGCTGGCCGGTGGGATGGAGATCGCCCTGGCCTGCGACCTGATCGTGGCGGCCCGCGGCGCGAAAATGGGCATCCCCGAGGTCAAACGGTCGCTCGTCGCGGCGGGCGGCGCGCTGCTGCGGCTGCCGAGGCGGATGCCCTACCACGTCGTCATGGAGCTGGCCCTGACGGGTGACTTCTTCCCGGCCGACCGCTTCTACGAACTGGGGCTGGTCAACCGGCTGGCCGAGCCCGGATCGGCGGTCGAGGATGCGCTGGTGCTGGCGGGCGAGGTGGCCAGGAACGGTCCGCTGGCGCTGGTCGCGGCGAAGCGCATCCTGCAGGAGCAGTACGACTGGTCCAGCCAGGAGATGTGGGCCAGGCAGGGCGAGATCTCAGGCCCCGTGATGGCCTCCGAGGACGCCAAGGAGGGCGCCAGCGCGTTCAAGGAGAAGCGCGACCCGGTCTGGACGGGGCGCTAGCTCAGCCGCGCTCGCGCCGCTTGCGCTTGCGCTGGGCCATCAGCAGCCTGAAGCGCCTCCACAGCGCGCCCATCAGCGCTCCCCCGGTTGCTTTCGGGGGTACTGCGAGATCGGCTGGCGCAGGTCGATGGCGGTCGTCACGATGCGGTTCTGTTCGGAGGCGTGAGCGGCCGGGTAGCCCTCGCCCGGGCTCGCCCGCTCGGGCCTGCCGATGAAGCCGAAATGCATCTCGTGGGGCATGATCTGCATCAGCCGCGGGAACATGTGGGCGCGGGCGCCCATGTTGCGAGGCTCCTCCTGGACCCACAGCACCTCGCGCAGGTTGGGATAGTTGCCCATCAGAGCCAGCAGCTGGCCTTCGGGGAACGGGTAGAGCAGCTCGACGCGGGCGACCGCCAGCCCGGGGTGCGAGGGCCGTTCGGGATGGCCGACCAGGTCGTAGTAGATCTTGCCCGTGCACAGCACCAGCCGCGTGACCTGCTCGTTGTCGACTCCCGGCTCGGCCAGTACGGGCTGGAAGCGTGTGCCCTCCGCCATCTCCGCGATCGAGCTGGCCGCCTGGGGCAGGCGCAGCAGGGACTTCGGCGTCATCACGATCAGCGGGCGCTGCTTGGCGATCCTGGCCTGACGACGGAGCAGGTGGAAGTACTGGGCGGGGGTCGTCGGGCTGGCGACCCGGATGTTGCCCTCGGCCGCCAGCGCGAGGAAGCGCTCGAGGCGGGCCGAGGAGTGCTCGGGGCCCGAGCCCTCGTAGCCGTGGGGAAGCAGCAGGGTCAGGCGCGAGGTCTGGCCCCACTTGGCAAGCCCGGAGACGATGAACTGGTCGATGATGACCTGCGCGCCGTTGACGAAGTCCCCGAACTGGGCCTCCCACAGCACCAGCGTCTCGGGGGCCTCCTGGCTGTAGCCGTACTCGAAGCCCATGCAGGCCAGCTCGGACAGCGGGCTGTTGTGGAGCTCCAGCGGCGCGGCCGCATCGGGGAGGCTCTGGATCGGGCAGACCGTCTGGCCGGTCTTGGCGTCGTGCAGCACCTTGTGGCGCTGGCTGAAGGTGCCACGCTCGGTGTCCTGTCCGGTCAGTCGCAGCGGCGTCCCCTCGGTCAGCAGCGAGGCGAAGGCCAGCGCCTCGGCGTGCGCCCAGTCGATCTGGTGTGCCTGATCGCCGCTCGCGGTCAGCGCCTCGCGGCGGCGATCGAGCTGTTTGACCAGCTTCGGGTGGACCGTGAAGCCCTCGGGCACGCGCAGCAGCTCCTCACCCAGCTCGCGCAGGCGGGCTGCCGGGATGGCGGTGTCGACGTCGGGGCTGGGCGAGCGGTCCAGCTGGTACTCGCCCGTGGTGTGCTCGCCTCCGTGCTCGGCGACCTCCGCGATCTTGGTCTTCAGGCGCTGGTGCAGCAGCGTCAGGTTGTCCCAGACCTCCTGCGCCTGGCGGTCGACTTCCTCCTTGGTGACGACGCCTTCGGCGACCAGCCGGTCGGCCCACAGCTCGGCGACCCGTTTCTTGCTCTTGATCCGGGCGTACATCTCGGGCTGGGTGTAGGCCGGCTCGTCGGACTCGTTGTGGCCGAAGCGCCGGTAGCCGATCAGGTCGATCAGCACGTCGTGGCCGAACTCCTGGCGGAAGGCGAACGCGAGGCGCACCGCGCTGATGCACGCCGGCACGTCGTCGGCGTTGACGTGGATGATCGGCACGTCGAAGCCCTTCGCCAGGTCGGAGGCCCAGCGGGTCGAGCGGGCGTCGTCGGGGTCGGTCGTGAAGCCGACCTGGTTGTTCATGATCAGGTGGATCGTGCCGCCGACCTTGTAGCCGTCCAGCGCCTGCAGGTTGAGGGTCTCCGGCACAACGCCCTGGGCCGGGAAGGACGCGTCGCCGTGGATCACGATCGGCACCGCCGCGTTCGTGTCCTGATGGGCGTGCGGGCCCCGGCGCGAGGTCTGCGCCGCCCGGGTCGCCCCCTCGACGACCGCGGAGACGAACTCGAGGTGGCTCGGGTTGGACTCGAGGTTGACCTGGATCGTGCCGCCGTCCGGGAGCTGATATGTGCCCTGGGTGCCGTGGTGGTACTTGACGTCGCCCGTGCCGCCCTGCGGAATCGTCGTGACGACCTCCAGCGTCGAGGCGCCCTCGAACTCGGCGAAGATCGTGTCGTAGGCACGGCCGAGGTTGTGCGCCAGCACGTTCAGCCGGCCGCGGTGGGCCATGCCGATCACCACCTCCTGGCCGCCGTGGGCAGCCGACAGCTGGATCAGCTCGTCGAGCATCGGCACGGTCATGTCCAGGCCCTCGATCGAGAACTGGTGCTGGCCGAGGTAGGCCTTGTGCATGAACCGCTCCAGCGCGTCGACCTCGACCAGCCGCTTCAGCAGCGTCCGGCGCTCGTCGGTCGTCAGTTCCTGGCGGAATGCGCCGGACTCGATGTGCTCGCGCAGCCACACCCGCTGGCGGTGCGAGGCGATGTGCTCGATCTCGTAGGCGATCGTGCCGCAGTAGGTCTCGCGCAGGTGCGGAAGCGCGTCGGCCAGCGTCGCCCCGGGCACGTACATCTGGAACAGATTGGCCGGGATCCTCGCCTGCAGCTCCGGCGTCAGGCCCAGCGCCTCGGGGTCGAGCCCCGGGTCGCCCTCGGGCTCTGAGCCGAGCGGGTCCAGGCGCGCGGCGAGGTGGCCGTGGCTGCGCACCCGCCCGACGTAGGTCGTCGCGACCTGGACGGCCTGCAGCATCTCGTCGCTCGACGGCGCCGCGGCGGGCGCCGGCGCAGCGGCTGCAGCGGCGGCCGCGGGAGCCGGCAGCGCCGGCTGGGCCCCGGGTTCCATGCCCAGCGACGCGAAGACGTCCTGGTAGAAGCCGTGCTCCCCCTGGAGGTGCTCCTCGATCAGCGCCAGGAAGCGCCCCGACTCGGCGCCCTGGATGATCCGATGGTCGTAGGTCGAGGTCATCGTCATGACCTTCGCGGCCCCGATCATCGAGCCGATGTCACCGAGTCCGACCGGATAGGCGATCGACCCGGTCGCCACGATCGTGCCCTGGCCGCTCATCAGTCGCGGGACCGAGGCGACCGTGCCGATGCCGCCGGGGTTCGTCAGCGTGATGTTCCCTCCGACCAGGTCGTCGGCCGTCAGCGAGTTGGTCCTCGCCTTCTCGACCAGGGCGTCGTAGGCATCCAGGAAGCGGTCGAAGCCCAGCGAGCCGGCGTCACGGATCACGGGCACCATCAGCGTGCGCGAGCCGTCCTTCTTCTCGACGTCGACGGCCAGCCCGAGGTTGACCTGGCCG
>JBKQOO010000109.1:0-12998 GCA_052145475.1 Solirubrobacteraceae bacterium | reverse complement strand
GCGCTCGTCGACGATCGAGATGCGCAGCCCGCGCGTGAGGAACGCGGTCTCGCGCAGCCGTTCTTCCAGCGTCTGGAAGTCGAAGTCGAGCTCCTCGAAGATGTCGGCGTCCGGCAGGAAGGTGACGGAGGTGCCGGTGGGCGCGCCCTTTGCGAGCTTCTCACCCTCGACCAGCGGCCCCTGCGGGGCTCCGCGCGAGTACTCCTGCGAGTAGGCGTGCCCATCGCGGCGGATCTCGACGCGCAGCTGTTCGGACAGGGCGTTGACGACGGACACGCCGACCCCATGCAGGCCGCCCGAGACCTTGTAGCCACCGCCCTCGCCGAACTTGCCGCCGGAGTGGAGGACCGTCAGCACGACTTCGACCGCAGGTTTCCCCTCCTTCTCCATCATCGCGACGGGGATGCCGCGGCCATCGTCGACGACGGTCACCGAGTTGTCGGGGTGGATCGTCACGGACACCTCGCCGGCGAAGCCGGCCAGGGCCTCGTCGACTGAGTTGTCCACGACCTCGTAGACGAGGTGGTGGAGACCCATCACGCCGGTCGAGCCGATGTACATCCCGGGCCGCTTGCGAACCGCCTCCAGGCCCTCGAGGACGGGGATGTCCTGGGCGTCGTATGACGCGGATCCGCCCGTCATCGACGAGTCGCCCGCGCCGTTGTTCCTGGAGCCCTTCTCAGGGCTGTCGCTACGTGTTGCCAATGGCCCTCCGATGACGTGGAAACGCCCCGGATTCCGGGGCGCGAGGACCACGGCGGGGGCGATTTGAATACGTCCCCAAGGATAGCACGACGGGGGGTCGGTTCGGCGCCTCTGGAGCCCCGAAATCCCTGCAAAATCGCGGGGAAACCGGCCTCCGGCGAGTCAGGCGGGACACGCGGGCGAGGATCCGGCTCAGCCGGTCCGGCAGCGCAGCTCCCGGATCGTCTCCTCGCCCAGCGCGGCGTTGACCCGGGCGACGATCTCGGGCCCCATCAGATCGAGCTCCTGGGCCCACACCGCAGCCTCGCACGCGACCGTCAACAGACCGTCCCGCTCGGCCACGGGTCGCGACGCTGAGGCGATCGCCGGGCCCGCGGCTGTCCCCCAGATCTCCTGCACGCGCGCCAGCGAGGTGGCTGGGGCGATCGCGGCCGTGAGACGGGCGAGCGCGTCGGCGATCGTCCGTGGTGCGCGCCTGCTCACGCGGCGAGCGCCTCCTGCAGGACGACGCCCGGCGAGATCGCGATACGGGTGACCGCGGCATCGCCGGCTCCGGGCACGTGCGCAAGGTCGGTCGTCGCGATCACGCTCTGCCCTCCAGAGGACAGCTCGCTCGCCAGCAGCTCGCGACGCTGCCCGTCCAGCTCGCTCATCACGTCGTCCAGGAGCATCAGCGGCATGGTCCCCCGTTCCGCGCCCAGCAGCGCCCGCTCGGCCAGGAGCAGGGCGAGCAGGGCCAGGCGCTGCTCGCCCTGGGAGCCGTAGGCGCGCAGCTCGCGCCCGTCGCGCAGGATGGCCAGCTCGTCCCGATGCGGCCCGTGTCCCGAGAACCCACGCTCGAGGTCACGGGGAAGCCGCGCGGCCAGCTCGGCCATGAACTGCTCGACGTCGGCGGCCTGCGAGCGGGGGCGGTACTCGAGGTCCACCTGTCCAGCGCAGCCGAGCTCGGCAGCGCGCAGCGTGAACGGCTCGCTCAGCAGCGCCACGGCCTCGGCGCGGTGCTCGCTCACCAGCAGCCCCTTGGCGGCGAGCTCGCGATCCCACGTCGCCAGGGCAGCGTCCGACGCCCTCCCGGAGCGGATCCGGGCGAGCAGCGCGTTGCGCTGCGCGAGCACGCGAGAGTACTCGCGCCGCGCCTCGGCTCGCGCCGGCCAGAGCGCCGCCACGACCTGGTCCAGATGGGCCCGTCGGATCGCCGGGGGTCCCTTGAGCAGCTCGAGACGCTCGGGCAGGAAGACGCTGATCAGGGGGCGCACGGGCAGGTCGAGCAACCGCTCGACCGGTGCGCCGTCGCAGCTCATGCGCTTGACCGCGGCCTCGCGGCCACTCGGCGCTGCGTAGCCGACACTGAGCTCGTGGGGACGATCGTCCTCGAACAGCCGCACCATGACCCGTGTCGCGGAGCTGCCGAACCTGACCAGCTCACGCTCGTTGCGGGTCCGCGGCGAGCGGCCCGTGCAGCCGAAGTAGACGGCCTCCAGGAGGTTCGACTTGCCGGCGCCGTTCGGCCCATGCACGACCGTCAGGCCGTGGCCCAGCCTCGCCTCCGCCCGCGCGTAGGTGCGAAAGTCGCGCATCTCCACGCCGGCGACACGCGTCACAGGACACCCCGTGTGATGTCGTGGCCAGGTAAGCGAGCGTGGCGTACTACGTACGCGGGCGAGCGAGGACGCCGAGATGCGCCGGCCACGGCGTCACACGTTGAGGCGGATCGGCATGATCAGGTAGACGAAATCCCCGGTGTCGGGGGATTCGATCAGGCCGGGGCGAAGCGGGCTGATCAGCTTCAGGACGAGCTCGTCCGAGTCGATGCTCTCGAGCCCGTCGCGTAGGAACTCCGGGTTGAAGCCGATCTCGAACGGCTCGCCGTGGTAGGGCACCGGGATCGCCTCGCTGGCCTCCCCCACGTCTGGGGTCTGCGCGGAGACGGCGAGCGTTCCCTCGGTGAAGGCCAGGCGCAGCGGCGCGTTCTTCTGCGCCAGCAGGCTGATGCGGCGGACGACATCGGTCAGCTCGGCGCTGGACAGGCGCAGCTCCTGCTCGACCGACTCGGGCAGCAGCTGACGGTAGTTGGGGAACTGGCCGTCGATCAGCCGTGAGGACAGCAGCACGTCTCCGAGCTCGAAGACCGCCTGGTTCTGCCCGACGCTCACCGAGATCGACGCCGGCGAGGTCTGCTGGGCGATGCGCACGAGCTCCTGCAGGGCGCGCGCCGGAACGTTCGCCTCCAGGCTCCCCTCCAGCGGCGTCTCCAAAGAGGTCTCCTTCACGCTCAGACGGTACGAGTCGGTTGCGACCATCCTCAGCTCGCGCCCCGAGGCCGAGATCAGGATGCCGGTGAGGACGGGGCGGGTCTCGTCGCGCGAGGCCGAGCGGGCCACCCTCGAGATCGTCTCCACGAACGCCTCCGCCGGGAGGCTGACCCGCGACTCGGGAGACGGGTCGGGGAGAGTCGGGAAGTCCTCTGACCGCAGCGTACGGAGGTGGAACGTCGTGGCGCCGCAGATCAGCTCGACGTCCTGCTCCGCAGTCCTCAGCTCCATCGTCAGCTGCTCCGCCGCCAGCGAGCGTGCAACGTCGAGCAGCAGCCTGGCCGGGAGCACGGCGGAGCCGGGGCGCGAGACCTCGGCGGCGAGCGGCATCCGCAGCCCGACCTCCATGTCCGTCGCCAACAGCTCCGGGGTGCCGTCTGCGGGAGCGGAGAACATCACGCCGGACAGGGCCTGGACCGCGCTGCGTGTCGAAGCGACCCGGCTCGCGGTCTGCAGCTGCGTCAACAGCTCTGAGGTCGACAAGGACAGCTTCACGTCTGTGCCTGAAAGGGATAGTGATCAATAGGGGCTGTGGTCATGTGGATTCGGCTTGCTCAGGGGTGATTCGACGGTTTGGCGGTGGATGGAGCTGTGGATGGAGCGGTAGAAGTCTCTCAGGCGAGGCGGTCGAGCGAGCGGTTGGCGAGCGATCACGCTCCACGGTCGAGGGCTTCGCACAGCCTCTCCACAGCCTCGCGCGAGTCGTCGTCGGAGGACAGGCGCGCCGATGCGCGCCTGCAGGCGTGCATCACGGTCGTGTGGTCTCGTCCCCCGAACTGCCGGCCGATCGCAGGCAGCGAAGCGCCGGTCAGCTCGCGGGCGAGATACATCGCGACCTGGCGGGGCCAGGCGACGCGGGCGACGCGGCTCGTGGAGAGGAGCTCCTCGGCGGAGACGCCGAACTGCCGGCAGGTTGCGGCCTGGATGTCCGCGATCGTGCGCTTGTGCCGTCCAGGGGTGGGCGTCTGGGGGTAGAGACCGGCGAGGACCTCCCGCGCCAGCTCGGTGGTCAGCGGTCGCCCGGTCAGCGAGCTGTAGGCGACGACGCGGATCAGAGCTCCCTCGAGGGCACGCACGTTGCTCTGGACGCGTTCGGCGATCGCGGACAGCGCGGTGTCGTCCCGGACCTCGACGCCGTCGTCGTGGGCGCGCTTGCGGAGGATGGCCAGGCGCGTGTGGAGGTCGGGCGGCTGGATGTCGGCGACCAGGCCGGCCTCGAAGCGCTCGCGCAGCCGGTCCTCCAGCGCCTGCAGGTCGCGGGGCGGCCGGTCCGAGGTCAGGACCACCTGCCGGCCGCCGTCGTGCAGGGCGTTGAAGGTGTGGAAGAACTCCTCCTCGGTGCGGGTCTTGTGCTCGAGGAACTGGACGTCGTCGACGAGTAGCACGTCGATCTCCCGGAACCGCGCCTTGAAGCTCTCGGTGCTGCGCTCGCCGAGCGCGCCGAGGAAGGCGTTCGTGAAGGCCTCGCCGGTCGTGACCCGCACGGCCAGGCCTGGGTCGTGCGCGATCAGCAGGTTGGCTATCGAGCTGAGCAGGTGGGTCTTGCCGACGCCGGGCGGCCCGCAGATGAAGAGCGGGTTGTAGGCCTGGGCCGGCATCTCGGCGACGGTCAGCGCTGCGGCGTGGGCAAGGCGGTTCGAGTCGCCGATCACGAACTGGTCGAAGGTCAGCCTGGGGTTTCCCAGCGGCCCGCAGGAAGCGGGCACGCCCACGGACGGGGAGGAGGGCGCCGGCGTGGCCGGTCGCCGGTCGCCCCGTGGAGAGCCCGAGCGCTCGCCCGCGGCCCGCAGCTCAACGCTGACGTGGGGTCCGAGGACGAGCTCGACGCTGGCCTCGATGACGCGCCCGAAGCGCCCGCGAATCCAGCGGCAGGTGTGCGGCGGCGCCTCGACCACGAGCCGCTCTCCCGACAGCTCGACGGGGGTCAGCGTGGTGAGCCAGATGCGGTAGGTCGGCTCGTCGACCACGAGCGCCAGCTGAGCTTGCACGCGCGACCATATCTGCTCCAGCTCGATGCTCACGGCAGCAGCTACCCACCCCTCCCAGGGAAAGTGTCGAGGATCATTCGAAGGGGGCCGCGAGGACCCGGTCGGGCGACTATACCCAACGCCGTCAGGGGCTCTTGGCGGCTGCTCGCAAATGGCGGAAAAAACGCGCCGGGAGGCGAGCGGGCCGAGTCCGTGGGCAGCTCAGCTAGTCCGGCGCCGGGGGGATCCCGGCAACGGCCAGGGCGGCGAGGAACGGCGCTCGCGCGTGCTCGTCGCAGTGGCGTCGCTCGAGCTCGCGCAGCTCCAGGTCGGCATCGCCCTCGACCCGATAGTCGCGCCCTGCAGCGCAGGCGGGACCCAGGCGGCTGCGACCGTCCCAGCGAGGACCGATGGTTGTCGCATCGAGGCTGACGCGCGTGCCGCCCAGGCTGACCTCGAGGTACCGGTGGATGTCCACGAGTCCGTCTGACGGGACGGCCGCGGCGACGCCCGGACCGAAGGCGAGGACCGCGGCCGGCCGCGTGAGGCGATAGACCCTGTGCACGGTCGCAGCCTCTGTCTTGGGGAAGCGCCGTGCCAGCTCCTGGGCGAGGAACGCGTGCTTCGTCGCGCTGGTGCCGCGGCCCTCGCGCAGCATGCTCTCGACGGTCTGCCGCGTGTCCCCCCCGGCGGGCAGGGCGCGGATCGCCGCGACCAGCTCGATCAGCGAGCAGTCGGGTCGGAAGAGGGCGGCGAGGGCGCCGCGGTCGTCCGCCGAGAGGTGCGGCCAGAGCGCCCCCTGCCCGATGAATTCGAACATCTTGATTCCGGCGCGGAACCGGCTCGGCTCCGTGGCGAGGCGGCTCCGCCCGACGGCGAGGTGTGGTCCATCCCGAAGCGCGACGTGCTCGAACCCGGCCCGCTCGAAGGTGGAGAGGATGCGCGGTACGAGGTCGGGAGGGTTGCGGTGCCGCGTCCAGACCACCGACGCGCCTGCAGCGCACAGGGAGGGCAGCTCCTCGATCGTCCTCTCGACGTCCCGCGCCGAGATGTTGCCGAACACTCCGCAGAGCAGGATCAGGTCGGCGGGAACGGTCCCGGCATAGGCGTCGGTCAGCGATGCATCGCCCTCGACGATCTCGACCCCGCCGAGCCCTGCCGCGGCGGCGGCGCGGCAGGCGGCCAGCACGTTGCCCGGGTCGAGCTCGACCAGGCGGGCCCGGACGTCCTCTCGCCGCGGATGGTCGGCGAGCACTCCCAGCAGGTCGTGACCCTGGCCGGCGCACACGCTGATCGCCGTGAGCGGCCCGGCCCGTGCGCGATCGAGGGCGGCGCGCAACTCGCCCCGCACCAGCTCGAGCCGACGGCCGAGCGCCGAGCCCGCTCGCTCATAGGAGGAGTGCCAGGTGCCCCAGTCGACCGGTTGGGCCGAGTCCTCCGGCGGCTTGACGCCGCGGCTCGCTTCGGTCCGGGCGGTCATCGCGAGCGACTGTACAAGCCCCGCGCGACGGAGCGGGCCGGCCGTGCACCGACCCGCAGCGGCGAGCCGGTGCCTATACTGGGCCCCCGGAACACACCCGCTCGCGCAGGAGCGATGCGGTGAGCGGAGAACTGGAACGATGAAGCGGACCTACCAGCCAAAGAAGCGCAAGCGCGCCCGCGTCCACGGGTTCCGCGCGCGCATGAGCTCCCGAGCCGGCCGGCTGACGCTCAAGCGCCGGCGCGACAAGGGGCGCAAGCGGCTCTCCGCCTGAGGCCGGTGTGCGTCCCGGCGGTGGCTGGCTGGAGATGAGACCGGGCCGGAGCAGTCGCAGCGGACGTCTGTCCCGCAGCGCGGAGTTCGACCGCGTCTACCGCCACGGGTCCTCGACGGCGAACCGGCAGCTGGTCGTGTACGCGTTCCCGAATCCGTCGGCGGTCCGCCCGCGCATCGGGCTCTCGGTGTCGCGAAAGGTCGGCGGAGCCGTGCAGCGCAACCGCGTCAAGCGGCTGCTGAGGGAGGCGTTCGCGCGCAGCGAGGCTCAGCTGGCCCCCGGCCACGACGTCGTGGTCGTGGCGCGTCCCGATGCGCTCGAGCTGGCCGAACGGGAGGGCCTCGCGGGGTTCGACGCGTCGCTCGGCGAGCTGTTGGGACGGGCCGGTCTGCGTCGAGCCGGCCCGCGCCCCGGGGACGGGCCGGCCGGCGAGGACGCGGCGAAATGAGTGCCCAGGCGCCCTCGGGCGAGAACCACCACGGGGCCGCCGAGCTTGCGCGCCGCGGCGCGCGCGCGGTCGTGCTCGCGCCGATCTTCGTCTATCAGCGCGTGATATCCCCGGCGATACCCCGGCGCTGCAAGTACGAGCCGACCTGCTCGCGGTACGCGGTCGAAGCGGTTCGGGAGTACGGCATACTTAGGGGACTGGTACTCGCGGGGTGGCGTCTGCTCAGGTGCAACCCGTGGAGCTACGGCGGATACGATCCGGTCGAGGCTCAGCGAGTCTTCAGGTCCAGCCCCGACAGGGACGGCTGAGCGGACTTCGGGCCCTGCCCGGACCGCCCCGCACCGGTCAGCCCTCCGCCGACAACACAACGCCGAAACCCCGCTAGAGCATGCTACCCCTCGCAAACGTGATCGAGAGCGCCTTCTCGCCGCTGATCACGCTGTTCGAAGAAATCATGGTGTTCATCCATGAACACATCTTCACGAACAGCTGGGGGATGGCGATCGTGGGGCTCACGATCCTGGTCAGGGCCGTGCTGGTGCCGCTGACCTACCGGCAGCTGAAGTCGATGCAGGAGATGCAGCGGCTATCGCCGCAGATCAACGCGCTGAAAGAGAAGTACAAGGAGGACAAACAGCGCCAGCAGCAGGAGCTGATGAAATTCTACCAGGAGCACAAAATCAATCCTTTGGCATCCTGCCTGCCCCTGCTCCTGCAGCTGCCCGTCTTCGTCTCGCTGTTCTACATGCTCAGGACGGACCTGAAGAAGCACATCTGCGGGACTCAGCTCGTCCAGTACTACAACACCCACCCGGGCGAAGCGACCAAGTACAAGGGCGCGCTCCACGTCACGAGCGTCGCGCACCTGCCGACCAAGTTCGTCGAAGAAACCGTCTGCAACAAGGTCGCCCCGGGCTCGGCGAAATTCCTCTTCCTGCCGGACATCACGGCGAAGGCCACAGGCATCGCGCTGGTCGTCCTGATCCTGCTCTACGTCGGCTCGCAGATCTCATCGACGCTGATCGCGACCGCCACGGCGGACCCCAACCAGCGGCGCCTGATGCTGCTGCTGCCGCTCGTCTTCGTCGTGATCCTGTATCGGTACCCGGCAGGCCTGCTCGTCTACTGGATCACGACCAACGTCTGGACGATCGGTCAGCAATATCTGATCCGGCGCCACATGGGTCCACCCGCGAAACCGGAGGACACGCCGGTCGAGTCGACGAACGGCAAACCCCGAAGGACGTTGCGCCCAGCGCTGAGCGGCGCCGTAGCCGGCGCCGGCGCGGGGTCCGCCGGCGGGGGGCCCAGCAGCCCGGCGAGCACGGGTAAGGGCGGGGGCTCCACCGGGAATCCGGCCGCCCCGCCGCCGCGGCCGCCCCGCAAGAAGAAGAAGCGGTCAGGCAGGCGCCGATGAGCGACGGGCACGACGAAGACCTGGAGCCGGCGGACGCCCTCGAGGAGCTGCTCGAGGAGATCGTCGACGACCTGCAACTGGACGGTGAGATCGAGATCGAAGAGACCGACGGGGTGCTGACGGGACGGCTGGAGGGCGAGAACGTCGGGCTGTTCATCGGCCGCCACGGGCAGACGATCGACGCCGTCCAGCATCTGGCTCAGCGGATCGTGTTCCCTGAGGGCCCGTCGTCGGTCCGGGTCGTGATCGACGCGAACGGATACCGCGAGCGGCGCGCCGAGGCGCTGCGCGCAGAGGCGGACGATGCCGCCGAGGAGGCGATCAGCTCCGGCCGCCCCGTCGAGCTCGACCCGTTGCCGCCGTTTGAGCGGCGAATCGTCCACGAATACCTGCGCGAGCGGGGCGGTGTCGAGACGCACAGCGAGGGAAACGAGCCCGACCGGTTCCTGGTCATCACGCCGGCGCGGCCGAGCGAGGACTAGCGTTTCACGTGAAATCCTCAGGCTCTGATTGAGCCTGCGATGGGCTCAGATCTGACGATAGATGCGCTGGTAGGGCGGTACGACCTCGACGCGGAGAGCGCCGAGCGCCTCGGTGTGCTGCTCGAGCGCCTTGCCGGTGACGAGCGCGCGCCGACGAGTGTCCGCGAGCTGCTCGCGGTGCTCGAGCGGCACATCGCCGACTCGCTGGTCGCGCTGGATCTGGCGCAGGTGCGCTCGGCAGGGCGAGTCGCGGATCTCGGCTCAGGCGCGGGGCTGCCGGGGCTGGCCCTCGCGACGGCCCTGCCGGCGGCCCGCTTTGCGCTCGTCGAGAGCCAGCGCGCCAAGTGCGCCTACATCGCGTCGCTCACCGCCGCCCTGAGGCTTACGAACGTCCGTGTGGCCTGCGTCCGAGTGGAGGGGTGGCCCGACGGACGGGAGCGCCACGATCTGGTGCTCGCCCGCGCCCTGGCGCCGCAGCCTGTCGTCGTCGAGTACGCGGCGCCCCTCCTCGAGCTGGGCGGCGTGCTGGTGGATTGGCGGGGGCGCCGCGACCCAGACGAGGAGGCTCGCGCGGACCGGGCCTCCGAGGAACTCGGCATGCGCAGGCTGGAGGTCCGCGAGGTCACGCCGTTCGCCGCCGCCCGCGACCGCCACCTTCACGTCTTCGAGAAGCTCTCGCCGACGCCGCCCCGCTTCCCGCGCAGGGAGGGCCTGGCCCGCAGGAAGCCGCTCGGCGGTTGAGCGGCGCGGCGTCGTATTCCACCCATTTTGCTGACCCGCCCGGCCCGGCCGTCCCCGTCCGTCGCTAGCTTGCGGGGTGGATGGGCACGATCTACGCGATTGCGAACCAGAAGGGCGGGGTCGGCAAGACGACGACCGCCGTCAACGTCGCTGCCTGCATCGCGGAGGCGGGGTACGAGACGCTGCTGGTCGACGTCGACCCGCAGGCCAACGCCACGGTCGGCCTGGGGATCGCTCGCACCTGCTCGCCGGGGCTCTACGAGGTGCTGACGGGCGAGGCCGACGCCCAGGACGCGCTCGTGCCGACACCGGTGGTAGGGCTCAGCGCGCTTCCTGCGGGTGCGGGACTCGCCGGCGCGAACATCGAGCTCCCGCGGATCGAGGGCTTCGAGCAGAGCCTCCGCGAGGCGCTCGACCCGGTGAAGGACCGGTTCGAGTACGTGCTGCTCGACTGCCCGCCGTCGCTGGGCCCGCTGACGGTCTGCGCCCTGGTCGCGGCGGACCGGGTGATCGTCCCGGTGCAGACCGAGTACTTCGCGCTGGAGGGACTCGCCGGGCTGCTCGAGACGCTGAACCTGGTCCAGCGAGAGCTGAACCCGCGCCTGACGATCGCGGGGATGTTGCTGACGATGCACGACAGTCGCACGCGGCTCGGTCGTGACGTCGAGCGCGAGGTGCGCTCGCATTTCCCCGACCTCGTCTTCGACACGGTGATCCCAAGGAACGTGCGTGTCGGCGAGGCCCCCAGCCACGGCCTGCCGGTGACGCACCACGACCCCCACAGCGCCGGGGCTGAGGCGTATTTCGAGTTGGCGAAGGAGGTGGCCGCACGTGGCTAAGCCGAAACCCGGCATGGGCCGGGGCCTGAGCGCGATCCTGTCCGTGTCGAGCGACGGCGCGCCGGCGGGCGAGGAGGAGCTCCGCCAGCTGCCGGTGGACCTGATCGTCGCCAACCCCAACCAGCCGCGCCGCGACTTCGACGCCGAGACCCTGCAGGCGCTGGCCGACTCGCTCGGCGAGCAGGGTGTGCTGCAGCCCGTGCTGGTGCGTCCCCGCGCCGGCGGCACCTACGAGCTCGTCGCCGGCGAGCGCAGGTGGCGGGCGGCACGACTCGCGGGCCTCGACACGGTCCCGGCGCTTGTGCGCGAGCGAGAGGACGCTGCCGCGCTGGAAGCCGCGCTGGTCGAGAACATGGCGCGGGAGGACCTGAATCCGATCGAGGAGGCGCGGGCGTGCGCCGCGCTCGTGGAAGAGCTCGGCCTGACACGCCAGGAGATCGGGCGCCGGGTGGGACGCAGCCGCGTGGCGGTCAGTAACCTCGTGCGCCTGCTCGAGCTGCCGGATGAGGCGATCGAGCTCGTCGAGCGCGGTGCGCTCAGCGAGGGCCACGGCCGGGCGCTGCTGCTGGCAGAGGACCACGGCGCCAGGCGCGCCCTGGCGCGCGAGGCCGGCGCGAAGGGCTGGTCGGTCAGGGTGACCGAAGAGCGAGCGCGCGAGAGCAACGCGACCTCGGCCGAGCGGGCGCCCCGGAAGCTCCGTGGTTACCACCCCGACCAGGAACAGGCCGCGGCGCAGATCTCAGATGCGCTCAGCAGCGCGCTGGGAGCCGAGGTGAAGGTCAGACCGACTGCGAACGGATACCGAGCCGAGCTGGCCTTCTCCACGCCGGAGGAGGCGGCCGAGCTGGCCCGCCGGATCCGGCCGCGCGCCGTCGCCTGACGTTCCGATAGTTGGAACGTGGCGGACCGCGCGGCTTCCCGCCAGAGCGGCCGACCCGGTGGAGGCGCGCCCGGCCGGGCCCGCTCGGCACGGAGCAGCGCTACGATGACGCAGTCCCGCGGGCGGTCGCGCCGTCCCTTGGACCCAGGGCGATTAGCTCAGTCGGTTAGAGCGCTTCTCTGATAAGGAAGAGGTCCCAGGTTCGAGTCCTGGATCGCCCACTGGAAAGGGGCTGCATAGCGGCTGGTTTTCGCGGCACGGCCGCGTCGGCGGCGCTACAGGGGCGCGGTTCCAGTGCCCAAATGTTGAGTCGCTGACACGAATGCGGTCGCAGGGCGGTGCTCTTCGGCGCCGTCGTCTTAGGTGGCCTTCGACCCTGTGGCGTCGCAGGCGATGCCTGCTTACGCAGGGCATTGCGGCCGCGCCCTGGACGCGCTGCGAGAGCCCCGAGTTTCGTCCTATGCGGCAGTGACCATGCTGACAAGTCGCGCCCTGCTTGGCGACGGGAGCAGAACATCGGCGCCGGTCAGCAGCGGTCTGCCATTCTGCGCGAAATGACTGAGAAGCCCGATACTGACCGTGCGTTGGCGGCGGCACGGGCGGTCGCGCTCGCCCATTCCGTGGCCTGCGAGGACACGGTTGTGCTGGCCGCCGGCAGCAATCTACTTGTGCATCTCAGGCCCGCTCCGGTTGTTGCGCGAGTGATGACCGGGACAGCGGTGCTGCACGGCGACGTCGAGCGATGGCTTGCTCGCGAGATCGCCGTCGGCGCTTTCCTGGGCGAGCGGGGGTTGGCCGTCGCACCCAGTGATGCGCTCCCACCGGGACCTCAACACCATGACGGGCTCTGGATGACGTTCTGGGACTTCGCCGAGCACGACGCTTCCCGGCCCCTGCCTCCCGCGCACGAGCTCGGCGGATCACTACGCGAGTTGCACACCGCGCTCGAGGTGTTTCCGGGTGAGCTCGGGCCGCTCAGCGAGGTGCGCGCCTGGCTCGAGCAGCTTCTCGCCGAGCTGCATCCATCGCCGCGACTGACCGCGCGGGAGATCGACGTGCTGCGCGACCACCTCCAAGAGCTGACGCCGTCCGTGTTCGAGAGCTCGCTCCGCGCGCAGGCCCTCCACGGCGACGCATCGATGCTCAACGTGCTGCGAACCGAAGCCGGGCTCGTCTGGAACGACCTTGAGGACACCTGCGTTGGCCCAGTCCACTGGGACCTCGCGGGGGTCATCACCTCAGCTCGCGATCGCGGGGCAAGCCCTGCGTTCGTCGCGGACTTCCTTGATGCCTACGGCGGGCCGGATCCCGAAGAGCTCGATGACTTCATCGCCGCCCACCTCCTCTACGCGACCGTCTGGCAGGCGTTCGCTACGCAGCGCCCGACCCAACGCAGGTCAACGCCACTGTGAGCGCGGCCCACTGACGCGAGAGTGCTGCCCGAGCAACCGCG
>JBKQOO010000108.1:0-16656 GCA_052145475.1 Solirubrobacteraceae bacterium | reverse complement strand
GTCACGCAGGAAACGTGGGTGGCCCTTGGCGTCCCCTTCGGCAGCTTGAAGACGGCCCGGCCAAGTTGCCTGAAGCCTCGAATTTGTGGTCCCTTTGATGTCGGTCCAGAGAACTGCGCCTTGGTGTGGGCGCAAGAAAGAGTGAGTGGCCCCTTCTCTCTCGTGTTGAAACCTTGGAAGGCGTACTCCGCGATGTATGAACGTCACTCCTGTTCAAAGCCATGGTTGGTGAACTTCAGTGTCTGGCAGTTCTCAGTCACGGTGCGAACGATGTGATCCGACGCGCCGGAAGGGATTTGGGCTTCGATCTCGAGCGTAACTGCCACGCTTGCGCCGACGAGGCCGGTGAGGTGCGCGATAACCTCTTCGGCGACGCGGCTGGCATCGCGGCCCACCCGGGCTGCTTCGAGCTTGACCGTGCCATGGAACCGCTTGGGGGGGGTGACCACGGGTTTCGTTGGTCCCGGTTCAGTCGTTCCCTGAGTCGTGGTCGTTGCTCCACCATCTCCAGTGCCATGTGTGCCGGTTCCTCCGCCCGCCTGTACCTTTGCTCGATCGGCGTCGAACTGCGCCCGGGCGACGTCACCTTGCACGAGCAAGCCGGCCGAGTCGGAATCCGCCAACGGGACAAGCTGTCCACCGCGTAATCCCCGGTAACGGCCCGTGGTCTCGTCGAAGCTGTCGGCGAAGGCGAAGCTCTCCTCCTGCCAGGTCAACAGCGCCACGCCGTCGCGGATGGCGCCGACCAGCACCGCGGAATCCTTGAGCCTGGGGAGGTAGGGGTAGCGGGCGAAGTCCTCGGCGAGTTGCTTGACCGCGACGTGGTTGCCTCGCCAGAGGGGAACCCGATCGAGCTCCATCCGGAGCAGAGTGCCCGCGAAGCCGGTGAGCAGGAGCTCGTCGTTCTTCAGCTTCTTGCCCACGCGTACAGCCAGTGCGTCGTGCCCCGAGCTCAGCCGGATCGCCTGTAACTCGATGGAGCCCGCCTGCGGCGATTTCTGCACGGGAACGAGCAACCACTGGTAGACCTCGGGAATGCGCGCCGTGACGGTGCCATCCGCGGCGGCGAGCTGGGTCTCGGCCTGCTTCACCTGCTGGGGCGTGAGGTTCAAGTGTCGATCGTCCTTCTCGGCCAGGATCGATTCCCAGGCGAGAAACTTCCGCGCCGCCTCGTCGAGGTCCTGAAGTCGGGTCTTGTCGGCCGCGAGGAAAACGAGCGTGTTGCGATAAAGCCGGGGCGTGTTGCCGCGCGACTCGAGGATCGTCTTGGCGGCGACCTCGGCCGCGCAGTCCGGCTCCTTACTGTAGGGATGATCGACTCGCAGCACGACCAGCCGCGCGTCAAGGTCGTCCGGCACGTCCTGGCCCGACTGCGGCATGGGGTGGATGCGGCTGAAGTCGCCGGGTTTGTGAAGATCGGCTCGCAGACGCCGGTCGAGCTCGAGCACCACTTTATCGGGGTCGCGCTTCAACTGCTCGGCGCGGTCCTCGGCCAGCTTGGTCACCGTGGGCTGCGTCGAGTACCAGTAGCGCGGGCCGTCCTGGTAGAGGTACGTCGCCGCCCCGGCCAGCCGGCGCAGGGCATCGCCAAAGATCGCTGGCGACTCGCCCGGCAACACGCAGCCGAGCTTGACCCGCCGGTCCTCGAGGCCGCGGTGGGCCGCGGTCGTCGTGGGAGCCGAGCCGAGGTAGATCGTCCGTGCCACGCGGCGGCACGCCGAAAACTTGCCCAGGTTGGGGATTTCGCCGTCCAGCCGCAGGGGGAGTGAGTTGGGGCCGTCCACGTCCTTTTCAATCACCGGCGGCCAGTTGTCCGAGAGGTAGCGCGTCAGCTCGAACTGCACGCGCGGGTCGTCGATCGAGATATTCGCTGGCAGAATCAGCGGGCTCTTGTCCCCCTTCTCCCAGAGGCTGTGGATCACCGCAGCCATCAGCCGCAGGACTCCGCGAGTGCGCTGGAACTTCACCAGCGTGGACCAGTCGGAATAGAGCCGATCGAAGACTTCCGGATGGATCGGGTAGGCCGACTTGATGCGTTTCTCGTAGTCGGCGTCCCGGCACTCGGGGGGAAACTCCTGGTGCTGCGAGCGGTAAAAGTCGGCGAAGGCGCGGGCCACGACGTCGCGTTCACGAAACCGGGCAGGGTCAGACAGCGGCTCGAACAGCCGCCGGCGGACGATCTCAAACCCCTCCTCGGCGCTGGCCGGGCGGAACGAGGACTCCACCCGGCCGACAACGTTCCGCAGGCGATCGAGCGCCTCGCGGCCGCGCTGGCCACCCACCTCGACGTCGTCGGCCTGGGAATGGGGTGATCCGTAGGTGTCGGAGGCCGGGAGGCTGATCACGAGCAGGCAATTCTTGGCCAGCTTCGCCGACTCCGTGAGCACCTGGGCGAAGGTGAACTGCGTCTCGAAGCCACCGGCTGGCAGGTCGCCCTGGTCGTGGAGCTGACGCGCGTAAGCCACCCACTCATCGATCAGGATCAGGCTCGGCCCGTACTCGTTGAACAGCTCGCGCAGCACGTCGCCGGGGCTGGTCGCCTTCTCGTCGTCGGCCCGGATGCAGGCGAAGGCCTTCTTGCCGCCAAGCTGCCAGGCGAGCTCGCCCCAGAGCGTGCGCACCACGGTGCCGTCGGCCTTGGTGGAGGGGTTGCCGGGCGAGATCTTGTTGCCCACCAGCACCACGCGCCGGGCGGTCGGCAGCGACTTGGCCTCGGCCTCCGCCAGCACCGCGTCGATGCCCACCAGCTCCGTGGGAGCGATGCCCGAGAACAGGTGGTAGAGCGCCAGCATCGAGTGGGTCTTGCCGCCGCCGAAGTTGGTCTGGAGCTGCACCACCGGATCGCCGCCCCGGCCCGCGATGCGCCGCACCGCGCCGATCAGCATCCTTTTGAGGCTCTCCGTCAAATAAGTGCGGCGGAAGAACTCCACGGGGTTCCTGTACTCGTCGGTCCCTTCGCCGAGGTGGACTTGCCAGAGGTCGGCGGCAAACTCCGCCTGCTGGTAGCGTCCGCTGGCTACGTCCGAATGCGGGGTGACTACCTCTCGCCAGGGCTTGAGTCCGCCCGCCGCGGCGGCCTCGATCGCCGTTCCGGCACTCTTGCGCCGCTCGCTGCGCGCCTGCTCGTCGAAGCGAATCCGCAGGAGCTCCGACTTCATCTTCTCGATCTCGTCCGCCTGCGGGGCCGAGACCGCGGTCAGCAGGCGGCCGGACGAGTCGAGGGCGCGGTAGGTGTCATCGCTGGAGAAGGCCTCCTGGTGCGCCCACTTGTTGCGATGGTCGCGGAGCTCGCTCACCAGGCTGCGCTCGGCGGGTCCCAGAGTCAGGCGGAACACCTCATTCCAGGAGTCCCACATGACTTTGAGAAGCGCCGCCACGTCCAGTACTGCGACCGCCTTCTTCGCGTTCAGGCGGTCCTCGGCCAGGAAACGCTGGAGTTCGGCTGCGGCTCGATCCTTGTAAACACTCTTGAACTCACGCTCGACGAAGGGGCCTAGACCCCCCTTGAGGAGTTCCATTGCCTTGCCGACACGGTCGTGGTTGGTGATGGCCATTACGCGTCTCCTTCGGAGGCCGGAGCTGTGCCGAGGGCCACGGCCTCTCTCTCGATCCCTTTCAGGAAGGCCTGAAAGCTGCGCGACTTGTTCCCCTTTCGTGAGAGCGTCCTTGCCATGCGCCGGGCACCCGACACCTTTTGAAATTCGGGAACAAGTTCCTCGATCACGGCCGAAGGCCGAACCACCGCGTCGGGATCCCGGTAACGAGCTTTAGCACCGATTCTTCTCAGTTTCTTGTTCTCAAAGGCGTTCGCCATCGCCGCCGGCTCTCCGAGATACCAGGCCTCGAGCTCCTCACAGGCAATTCGCACCAGCGTGTTGGGGTAGCCACCGGCTTCACAGAGTGAAACCAGCTTGCGCTTCAGCTCACGGCAGTCTCCACCATCCTTGTCGCGCAGTACCACGAACCGCACTCCCGGTTCGCACCAGGCGCGGAGCTTTCTCGGAACGCTCTTCTCGAGATCTTGCTTGCCTTCGTGAGGAACGCAGAGGAATTGCAGGCCCGGTACCAGCCGCGGCAAGAGCCCGTCGAGCAAGACCTTCATCGAGTACTCCTCGAGCAAGAATATGATGCGCCTCATCGGGGCCCTACCCCCTCGAAGAGACCCTGCTTCCAAAGTGCACCGGGAAGGTCTCCTTCCTCGACGAGGTTCCGTAGCGTCTCGCTCTCCGACGCTCGGCGTGCAGTCGCGAAACCACCCTCTTTGACCAGCCAGTAGATCTCTTCAAGCCGGGCTCCGTTGAGAAACTCGGGAGAGTGGGTCGAAACAAACACTTGACCGCCGCGCCGGGCGTAGTCACGGAACTCTTCGACCAGTTCATGGAGTAGCTCTGGATAGAGCTGATTCTCGGGCTCCTCCACTGCAAGCAGGGGATGCGGCTTTGGGTCGTAGAGCAGAACGAGGTACGCGAACATCTTGATCGTTCCGTCCGAGACGTAGCGCGCGATGAAGGGATCTCTGAAACTGCCATCCTGAAAGCGCAGGACCAGCCGCCCATCCTCGGTTGGCTTCGCCTCGACACGGCTTACACCCGGCACTCGCTCGCTCATGATATGAAGTACGCGGTTGAAGCGATCGCGATGGTTCTCGTAGAGGTATTGTGCGACCTGGGCGATGTTGTCGCCGCGAGTTGAGAGGTGCTCGGCATAGCCGGCCTCGGAGCTTGGTCTGGCATCGCTGATGTGGAAATCGGAGATATGCCAGTTTTCGATCAGGCTTCGGAACTCGGCCACCACCCGGAATTCCTTGAACTGCCCGAGCCCTTTGATCGCCAGTACGCTGGGATCATCAAGCACGTGCTCCTTTCGATCGGCCTCTACCCCCTCTTGACCGTATGCTGCTTCGTTCGTGATTGCGGTGCCGCGTCCACGCGAGAAGTCAACGAAATGCCAGGGTTTGCCATACTGGCCGCGGCGAAACTTGAGGACTTCGCGATGGACCACAGGGCGCCCCGCGTCCTCTGCGATCTCGAGCTGGTACGTGGCGAGCCGACCGCCGCTCTCGCGAAATTTCACAGTGATGGAGATCGGTCCAGTTTCTCCGCGACTGACGAGTTCGCGGAATCCACCCCTACGAGACACCGCGGAGGCCACATTTTGCGTCAATGCTTCCTTCAGGAAACTGAACACGTCGAAGAGGGTGGACTTGCCGGAGCCATTCGCACCGACGACGATCGTGAGTCGCGGCAGGTCCGTGAGCCTGGTGTCGCGGAACAGGCGATAGTTGCGGATCTCCAGTGCCTCAATCTGCATGGCTTATTCCTCGATTTCGGCGAACAATGTGCCACTGGCCGACGCGCGGCTTCCCCCTCGTGGGCGAGGCTGGTTATCTCGGGCCGTTTCTGTACGGGATCGGTGGGCGATGCCCGCCTTACGAGCATACCATGTGAGCTCCTTCGCCTTGCCGACGCGGTCTTGGTAACGGCCATAGGTTATTCCTCTTCCCCTTCAAACATCGTAGTTTGTTCCGCACGCGGCTTTCCACTCTCCCTGGCCAGCCTCGTTATCTCGGGCCAGCTCTGGACGAGGCCGTTGTAGGACAGTGCCTCTGCGGCACGCTTCTTTCGCTCGCAGATGGTGTATAGGCGGTAGCAGAGTTCGCGGGCGGGCTCGGCCTTGGTGGCGAGCTTGGCAACCAGCGCGGCCGCGGCACCTTCGCCGCCTTTCTCCAAGGCGCGGATGAGCTGGTGCACCGTCTCCCAGGCCGTGAGCCGAGTGTCGGTGCTCGGGCCCCAGTCGGCGGGCAGCTCGTCGGGTCGTAAGAGCCGCACCTTGCCACGGCTCGACTTCACGATGCCCGCCTCGGCCAGCCCAGAAACGCTGGTGTTCTTGGCCGTGGAGAGCGTCTCGGCCACGCCGTACTCGCCCTCGGTGAAGCCCGTATGCTCGAACCAGGCGAGCGCCCAGCGGCTGTCGGCGTCGAAGTCGCCCTCCTGCTCGGCGAGTGCCTCATCGAGGGTCTGGTTGATGAGCGCCAGCGCCTCGCGGACCGAGAGCGGCTTGCCCTGAGCGTCGAGCACCTGAGCGTAGCGAGTGTAAACCGCCATGCCTGGACCAATGGCGGCTTGCGCCAGGTCCACCGGCGCGATATTGCCGCGCTGTAGGTGCGCCACAGCGGTCGGCAGCTCGGCCTTGAGCGCAGTGACGAACTCGCGGCGAGTAGCAGTTGGTGCAGTGACCGGTCGCGGGCGACAGACGAGGATGATGCTGGAGGCCAGGGCATTAGCGTCGCGACCTCGATTTCGGGTTGCGAGCTCAGACCTCATAGGCCAGGTGCCGGAAGTGGCAAAGCCGGCGCGGATCACCGCGTCGAGAAAAGTCTCCCAGCCGGTGCTAGCGGTTCCCTCGCTGCCGTTGCTCTCGGACTGCTTGAATGCGTAGTAGATGGTAACCGGGAAGGCCGGGTGAGCCTGCTCGGCTAGGCGGCGCATAGCCTGCGTCATTCCACTCAAAAAGAAGGCCTCCGCCTTCACCTTGTTGCCGTGACGGTAGGGCGTGGCGACCAGTTCCTCAGCCTTGGGCACGGCGAGCGTGGCGAAGAGCTCGGGGAAGACCGGCCGCAGCGAGCGGCGCAGCCAGACGTAAAAGAAATCCGAGAGATCTGCGTAACCGATGTTGTCATAGTATGGAGGATCGGTCGAAAAGACTCGTGGTGCTTCAATACTGAGTACCTGCGCATCTCGTTGCTGGGCCGTTCCTTGTCCGAAAACGCCGTGCCGGTCGAGGACTTCGGTGAGCGACTGAAAACACCGCCCAAAGTCTCCCGCTGCGTCAGCAAAGACGTTCGCCTCGGCATAGTCCCAAACCATTGGAAGGGCTTGCCTACCAAAGGTTGCGCGTAGCCGCGGGGGATTGACCTGCCAGCTACAGAGACTGGTATTCGTGTCGGTCATCTTGTCGACACAAGCCCCCAGATATACCACCACCGCCTCCGCATACGCCGTGGAGCCGATGCCGCCGTCGCGCAGAGGCTTGCCGTCGTCGGGTAGACCGGCGGCTGGCGCGTCGCGCTGCACCCGCTCGCGTGCCTCCTGCACCAGGTCGGAGAAGGTTGTGAGCGCCACGAGTTGGCGGGGAGTGAAGAGGTCGCTCCACTTCGCTAACCCGTAGTTGCCGACTCGGAAACCGAGCGCCTGCTGGAAGAATTCGACGTCCGGTTTCCACTCGGGTTTCGCCTGAATTGCGACGGATTCCATTGTTTCGGTTGGCCGCAAGTAGACCCGTCCAAGCTCGCCATCGACGACGATCGCCATCAGCCGCGCGCCCATACGCGCCGCCTTGGCCTCGCTTCGAATGTGGTCGTAGCTGATTGGCGTCCCCGACATCAGACAAAGGAAAGCGCTCCGTTTGCCAGCCGTGGTTCCGCGCTTCGCCACCTCCGCGTCCCTGGGCTTGCCAACGATTACGTTGAATCGGTAGCCGCCGCCCTCGATCACCGGCTCGACATACACCTCCTTGCCTGGCTTGGTCGAGAGCATGAAGGTGGAGGCGAGCGGCACGTCCACGTGGGCGAAGGCTGGGTTCGGGCTCTTCACGGTACGCGCCCACAGCCAGGCGATCACCGTGAGTTTTTGGTCCACGTAGGGCTTCAGGTCCGGCCGCTCCTTCGCCATCGCGGCCGTGATCTCGACCTTGCGGTAGAGATGGCCGATCCGCTTCTCCGCCTCGTCACGCATCCATTGGCCGTAGTATCGCACGTCCTCGGCTAGCCCCTGCACGCCCCTCCAAGCCTTCTTGAAGAGTTGTTGATCGCGCCTCGCTTCCGGGTTCACCGGTGGCTTGCCGGCGAACTTGGGCGGGATCTCGATCATCGCCTTGTTGATCAGCACCGCCACCGGGTTCAGGTCGCTGGCGTAGGCTTCGAGCCCGAGCCGCTGCGCCTCCAGGGGGATCGACCCGCCGCCCGCGAACGGGTCGTGGAAGGCGGGCAGCTTGTGGCGGTCGAACAGCTCCTTCGCCCGCGGGTGGCCGGCGTTCTCGGCGCAGGTGTAGCGCCAGCTCTGCCAGATCTCGTCCCGCGCCTGCTGGAGCACCTTCTCGTTGGTGGTGTTCTCCCACAGCACCAGGTCCTCGATGATGCGGAACAGCCGCTGACGCTCCTTTTCCTGCGCCTTCTCGGTCGGGAACAGGTCGGGATGCGCCGACGGGTCGTCCACCATCTGCGCAAAGATGACCGCCCTTGCCGCCGCCAGCGGCCGCCGCGCCCACCACAAATGCAGCGTGCTCGGGTGCCCGTGCCGGATCGACTTCTCGCGGGCGGACGCCTTGTTGATGGCGTCCAGCGGCAGGGCGACTTCGATGAGCTTCTTGGAAGCTTTCATTCGCTGCTCCCTTGCGGGTGTGCTCTCGCTGCGGCATCGGCAATTGCGTCGAGCGTTTCGCATACCTCGGCGTCGATCTCGTTCGCGGGAACGAATGGCGCCAGAATGTGATAGTCTGTCTTGCGCATCAAGTTCGGAAGCGCAAGCTTTCCATAGAAGTTGCGAAACAGCGGATCGAGGAACTCGTCGCTCGCCTTGAGATCGGCGCTCCAGGGATCGGGCTTACCCAGTGCTGCCAGCGCGGCCGCAATCTCGTCGATCGCTGTCTCCATCGCCTTGCGCCAGGAGGCCGCGAACAGGTCGCCTTGTTGCTGACGGCCTTGCCACTCCGCGAACGCGATAAGCGTCGAGTGAAGGCACAGGTAGTTCTCGATTTCGCGGCGTCGCCACATCTTCTGCGAGACGTTCGGATCCGGATGCAGCCCGGAGTCGAGGCGGTCGTAGAGCGCCATCCCGACGAGGTCGGACCTGGCTTCGCGCAACCCATAGAAGTGGTGCCGGGCCTGTGAAGGCTGGTTCGCAACGTAGTGAACGAACGGTCGCTCGAGGGCCGCGCGAGCCGGATGTGTCAGCGTCTCTGCGAACGCGCGTAGGATCGCCAGATCCGTCGAGCCTTCGAGATATAGTACCCAGCCGGTCTCCTCCGCCTGAACGTAGTGTTCAAAACCGATTTCCTTTAGCGCCTTGACGACCTGGCTGCCGCGGTCGTCTATGCGGTGAGGCGTGCCAATGAAGGCCACGACGGTATCTCGATCCGCGGCCTCGTTGAGGATCACTTCCGAGTGGCTTGCGGCGATGATCTGACTTTGCGTCTCCGCTGCCGTCTCGCTGAGTACTTGATAGATCTGGCGCTGGCGAAGGACCTCGAGATGGGCGTCAGGCTCGTCGAGAAGCAATACGGCACCGGGGTTTGCCGCCATGTGTGCCAGAAGAAGCAAGGTTTGTTGCTGCCCGCGGCCGCTCGCCGAGAGGTCGAGCTTCACCCCACCGAGCGTGCGGTAGGACATCACGATCTCGCCCCGCTCCTTGATATACTGAGGCTCGTCGAGGGTGACGCCGAACAGCGCCTTCAACCGCTCGAGGATGCGATCCCAGTGTCCGCCTCCCCGCTCGAGCACCTTCCAGCACAGGTTGCGCAGCACCTCGGCGGTGCGTCCTTCGCCAATGCGAACGTCGATCGCCCCCTCGTCGAGCCGCGTCTCGTTCGACGCGAGACCTGACATTGGGGGCAGGTAAGCGAGCCCCATTGTAGCGGCAGCGGCGGGCACCTCGAGTCGGCTACCGTCGGGCCCAATCCGCGAGCGGCAGTAGAGAGATTCTTCGTTGGCGTAGTCGAACTCCAGGCTCGAGCTCCACGACCGTCCCTCGTCAATCCCCTCGACATCGATCTCAATCAAGACGTTTCGGGTCTTCTGCTTGCCGCCGTCCCGGTAGCCCTCGCGCACGTGCAGATCGCGCCAGAGCAAGTTGGCAGAGGGGACGGGCGCGGCAATCAGATCACGGCGGTTGATGGTCACGCCGGCGCGTTCCTTCGGGACGTTGCCGGCACCTCGCTTCTCCACCCAACGGCGGACCCCTGTGTTCCATAGGGCGAGCGCCTGGAGAGCGGACGTCTTGCCGGAATTGTTCGGGCCAACGAACACGACACGCTCACCGAGCTCGATCTCCACTTTGTCGAAGAGCTTGAAGTTCCGGATGACGAGCCTGGTCAGCATTGCGCTTCTCTCCTCGACAGGGCGGAATGAATGTTAAACGGGTCGGCCACCACCTGCGTGGAAATCGCCCCCGCCAATGGCCACCGCGCCCACCACAAGTGCAGCGTGCTCGGGTGCCCGTGCCGGATCGACTTCTCGCGGGCCGACGCCTTGTTGATCGCGTCCAGCGGCAGGGCGACTTCGATGAGCCTCTTGATGAGAAACCATGCCGAGCGGCCCGGTATCGAGCAAGACGATTCTAGGCATCGAAGAGCTTCCTCTCCGATAACCGATCGCGGTCGAGGGCTTTCTTCAATTCCGGCCAGGTCTCCTCGTCGTATCCCGATTCATCCTGGAGCCATTCGTCCAGGAGCGCGATGACTGCCTCGGGCCTGGTCTGATGTCGAGGGCGCGAAGAATCGGAAACCTGTGACGTCTTGCGATGTTTCTTGATCATGATTGACGTTTCCGACAAAATTGAACGCCCGTTCATATTGATCGGGCGAAGTCGATGGGTAATTCGGTGGTCACAGCTACCTAAAGCCATTTGAAACAGGGACTTGTCGCTGGTTCTTTACAAGCTCCCTATCCGACCCAGACTATCACTCAGGACTTTTGTCGGAAACGTCATGATTGGCACTCCGCACTATTTCCTGGAGGTTTCATGCAGGTAAAGACCTCGACGGCACCTCGGGTGCAATTCTGTCCACGGTGCTGACAGTTTTGCCGGCGACAGGACCACTCGCTCGATCAGTGCACTGTCGATCTGTCGTTCCAGTTCCCGGCTCGACCACTTCTGGACGCAGGCCAGGCGGAGGTAGAACTCTCGTTCCTTTTCCCGCTTGCATTTGCCCAGGATCAGCAGGTTGTGGGTCCAGGACAATTCTCGCACCAGTGGTGCGAGTTTTGGCTGATCGCGGTAGGTTTCGTAGATTGCTCATGCCGGCTCCTCGGCTTGGGCCAGCAAGGCGGCGAGATCGTAGTTCACGCTCGTCACTCCGAAGTCCGGCTCGCGCTGGAACGGCTGGCGGATGTAGTGGACGCGGTGCGAGTCGCCGTCGAGGAACTCCACGATCGCGAGGATGAAGTCGTCGGGCTTGTTGAAGGAGTAGAGGATCTCGTTGCGGGTCACGGTGATCGTGTCCGCTGCTGTGACACGACCCTTCACCTCGATGAACCGCAGCTTGCCGGTCCCGGGGACACGGCTCTCGACGTCGTAGCCGAGCTTCTCGGGCTCGCGATCGGTCGGCTCGAAGCCGAGACTGCGTTCGATTCCCATGACGATGGCTCGTGCCCGTGCGGCGCTGGCTTGCGTGTCGACGGGGGCTGTTGGCGCTGCCGTCCGACCCGCCACAGCCGTGAGCAGGCCCGCCGGCACCACCAGCAGCCCACCGAGCACCACCGGCGGCAGCGGCGAGATCTGGGCTTCGAGCTTCAGGTCCTCCAGCCGCTTCTGAAGCCGTCCCTGGAGGTTATCGGCCCGCTTGCGTGCCTCCGCCGAGTTGAGCTTGGCATTGGGTTTGCCGGCCCGCTCTTGGAGTTTGAGCTGCTCGGCGCGGTGGTCCCAGTAGGTGATCTCCTTGGTCAGCCGGTCCTTGACCGCGACTTCGGTCTTGGTTATGAGCTTCAGTTTGGCGTCCCTCACCTCCTTGAGATGTTCCGGCACGACCTGGGCGACGGCGTAGCCCTGCGCCTTCTGCTCGATCTCGCGAGTGATCCATGCGCACTCAGGCCGATCGAGTATTGCCTCCACACCCGGTTCGCCCTTGGCCAGCGGATGGTAATCGAGGTAGGGCGCGTAGTGAACGTGGCGGGTCGTGCCGTCGGCCTCGAGCTCGACGTAGAGCATCCGCTTGGAGATGACGCGACGCTCGCCCGCGCGGGTGAGGCTCGCGTCCTGGATCGCATGCTCGATGTAGAACAGCACTCGCGGCTGAGTCCCTGGGTCGCGCTCGTCCAAAAGAACCGTGCCGCGCTTGAGCAGGTCGCGATGGCGTTCGAGCGTGAGGTCGATGACCGCGTCGAGCAGCGGGTGGCCCGGGCAGACGAAGGCGGCCAGGGGCTGGCCGTGCGGCGCCACCAGGTCCTTCTCGAAGGCTATGCGCTCGTAGCGGGGCAGCACCGGCTCACCGATGCCGATCAGGCGGTCGCGGTTTCGCACTGGGGCCGGGACGTGGGTGACCTCGTAGCGGCGCGGCTCCCGTTGCTTGGCCGAGCCGCCCAGAAGCCGGAACGCCTCGTGGAAGAAGGACTCGATATAGTGCGGCTGCAGGCGGCGGGCCTCGGCCCGCTCCATATCCTCTCGGATGCGCCGGACCCGGCTGGCGTCCATGGCGTCGTGAGCGAGCGCCTGTTCTTCAAGCAGGTCTCGCAGCCGGTCGCGGTCGAGCGCGAGATCGAGCACCGTCTTCAGGCGGGCCCGCACCTCGGGCTGATCGCCGTACCGGATCGCCTCGATGAGCAACTCGCGGAGGGATCGCCCCTCGAACTGAAGCTTACCGAGCACGTCGAACACCTGGCCGCCGAGCGCCTTGCGCGACTCCTCGAGCTTGTCCAGCAGCTTGAGATAGACATCGCCTTCGCGCGTCTCCTCTGCCACCAGGTTCCACAAGTGGCACACCTCGGACTGGCCGATGCGGTGGATGCGGCCGAACCGCTGCTCGAGGCGGTTGGGGTTCCACGGCAGGTCGTAATTGACCATCAGGTGGGCCCGCTGGAGGTTGATGCCCTCGCCCGCGGCGTCCGTGGCGAGCAGCACCCGCACGTCGGGGTCGTGCTTGAACGACTCCTGTGCCTTCAACCGCTGCTCCCGGCCCAAGGCGCCGTGGATGATTACCACGGCCTCCTTGCGGCCCAGCAGTGTGGTGATTCGGGCCTCCAGGTAGCTCAGGGTGTCCCGATGCTCGGTGAAGACGACGAGCTTCTGGTGCGGCGAGGGCGTCGGCGGGGGGACCTCGTCATCGCCTTTCGGCAGCGACGCCGTAGCTGTGCTCTGCTCGCCGGTGGCCGTGGTGAAGATCGCGTCGAGGAGGCTCGCCAGCTCGCGCCACTTGGTGTCCGTGCCGCTGTGTCGGACAGCCAGAGCGAGCGACGCCAGACCTTTCAACGTTTCGATTTCGATCTTGAGCTCGGCCATGGATCGCGCAGCGGTCGCCTGGTCGAGGATCTCCTCTTCTGCGGCCTCGACTTCATTGTCCGGCGCGTCTTCAAGGTCCTCGACGTCCTCGGCGTCGAGGGCGGGAAGGCCAGGCGCGAAGACCGGCGCGGCCTTGCCCCCGCGCTGAAGCACCTCCAGCTCGCGTAGCCTGCTCTCGAGTCGCTCGCGACGACGGCGCAACGACTGGAAGATCGCCTCGGGCGAGGAGGCGAGCCGCCGTTGCAGGATGGTGAGCGCGAACCCGACGGTCCCCGCCCGCTTGTCGTTCTCCAGAGCCTCGGCGCGGTTAAACTCCTCGCGAACGTACTCGGTGACCGCCTTGTAGAGGTGGGCCTCGGCCTCCGAGAGTTTGTAGGGGACGGTGTAGGCAATCCGCTCGGGGAACAGCGGCGTGCCGTCGAACTTCAGCAGGTTCTCCTTCACCATGCGGCGCATCAGGTCCGAGACGTCGGCCACGTGGACTCCGTCGCGGAAGCGGCCCTCGAACCGGTCGCCGTCGAGCAGGGCCATGAAGAGCTGAAAGTCCGCCTCCTTGCCGTTGTGCGGCGTCGCCGTCATCAACAGGAAATGCCGCGTTAGAGTAGACAGCAATTGCCCGAGCCGGTAACGCTTGGTGTGCTTGATCTCGCCGCCGAACACGGTGGCCGACATCTTGTGGGCCTCGTCGCAGACCACGAGGTCCCAACGGGCATCGGGCGCCTGTAGCTTTTGCTGCACATCCCCGTTGCGCGAGAGCTTGTCGAGCCGGGCGATGACCAGATTGGTTTCCAGAAACCAGTTGCCGGTGCGCGCGGCTTCGAGCTTGTCGTTGGTGAGTATCTCAAATGGGAGATGGAAGCGGCGGTAGAGCTCGTCCTGCCACTGCTCGGCCAAGCTTCCCGGACAGACGATCAGGCACCGCTGGAGGTCGCCCCGGGCGATTAATTCCTTGATGAACAGTCCTGCCATGATGGTCTTGCCGGCGCCAGGGTCGTCAGCGAGAAGGAACCGCAGTGGCTGCCGCGGAAGCATGGACTCGTAAACCGCCGTGATCTGGTGCGGCAGTGGTTCGACGACGGACGTATGGACCGCCAGCACGGGGTCAAAGAGGTGCGCCAGACGGATGCGCTGCGCTTCGGAGATGAGTCGAAACAGCGCACCGTCACCGTCAAAACTCCACGGCCGGCCTTGCTCCACGAGCTCGAGCCGGGGCTCGTCGTGCCGATAGAGCAGTTCGTTCGCCACCTTGCCGGTATGCGCTTTGTAGGTGAGTTCGAGTGCCTCGGAGCCGAACCACTGCACACTGACGACGGCCACCATCGCGTCGGGAATGATCCCCCGCACCGCTGCACCTGGCTGAAGTTCCTCGAGCTTGATCATGCTGCCAGACCTTCGGCGGTCAACGAAAGTTGTGGGTTCCGGTTGGGACCGTCGAGCGACCCCGTGAACCGGGTGCCAGCGAAATCAAGGCCCCCACGCTTCATCCGTCCGGAAACGTCCTCAGCTTGCCCGACGGCCCGAGAAGGTTCCTGCACAATCCGGTTGGCATACTTGGGAATGGCGGTCGCCTTCGACACGTCCACGTGAACCTCCGAACCGGGCGCCCATGTCACCCACAGTGCCGGGATGATCGCGCCCTGCGATTGCACACCTCTCCCCGGGTTACCAGCACTGGGCCGAGCTCGGTCATGTCAGCCCCGATCGCCGATCGCATTCCTGTAGCAGGGTCAGGGGCTAGCTCGCTTCGCTGAGGCCCTTGGTTTTGGAGGCATTCATGACCTGATTTCTCAGTCTACGATAATTGGGAGGGTCAAGCTATGGGTGGGGACGGCCAAGTACTTAATTAGGGGGCGATAGCGGCCAACCACGTTCCCTTGGTGCCAGACAGTGGGTGGCCCCTTCCGCGCCCGTGCATCCGCCGCCGGGCCGAGGCCGATCGGGCGCACGCCGAGACGCGCAAGGCCACGCCATAGAGCCAGCTCGCTACCGACTCCCGCCAGCGTATCGAGACAACGCGCCGGGCCAGCACCAGGAACGTCGCCTGGAAGTTATCCTCGGCGTCATGGTGGTTGTCCAGCACCTCGCCGCACACCCGCCGCACCATCGGCCCGTGCCGTTCAGTCAGCGCCGTGAAGGTTGTCTCATCACGACGGGTCTCGAACAGGTCGAGCGGTTGCCCATGGCTGAGGCCAACCACCGTGCCGGCATCGAGAAGCATTCGAAGGTGACGGTTTGCAGCGGCCTGATGCGCATCGGCCATGCCTCGAGCTCCCCGTCACGGCGTATTTCCTCACGGTAGTGTAACGAGTGGAGCCGGTCGTTCGGGCAGCGCAGCTGCTGCTGGAACGCGTCAGCGGCCGGGAAAGCCCGGTCAAGATCCTCTTCCTGGCGCCGGAGCTCATGGTACGGGGCTCGACCGCCCCGCCCGACGAGCGAACGGACACCGGCGCAAACCCCCGGCAGGCCCGCCCGGTACCGCTGCGCCGCCCGCCGGGCCGCGTGGCCGGCGGCCCCCCCGCCTCCTAGCGTTCAGGCTCCGAGCGCGCGCTGCCCGGCGCCGTCCGCTGCCCGGCGGCCTCCGCTGGCCCGCACTGACCTGTGCGTCCTGCCGGAATTCACCTGGGTGAATGCGGCGGCGGGTGATGCCAGCCCCGCGGCGGCGGGGTGAAGCTGAAAAGGCCACAAGTCACAATTTCGGACGTACGTCCGGTCGCCGAAGGCGCAGGCTGGCGCCGGAAGGACTGGTAGTGGGGCTGGGGGGCCGTATGACACCAACGCAGCTCAGGCTGACCTGCGCAATGACCGCGGAGGGCAACGTACTGGTGACCTTGGCGGGTGAACTGGACGTCGCATCTTCTCGGTATGCATTCGACAGCGTCCGGCACGTCATTGACCACCGCCGGGTTCCGGTCATTGTGGACGTGGGCGGCGTTACCTTCTGCGACGTGCGCGGCCTGAGCGCGCTGGTCCGGATGAGCAAGTACGCCAGTGCGGCAGGCTGCCCGCTGGCCGTGAGCTCCCCAGGCCGGCACCTGCTCAAGATCATGCGGATCACCGGCCTGGACCACTGCCTGGCCATCGACGCGCCTCAGCTCGCCGTCCCGCCGTTACCTGTACCGCGGCCACTGCGCGGTCCGTCTCGCCGGCTGGGACCAAGCCTGGCAGGCCATGGCGCCACAGTGGACCCAGCGGCGTTGGCTTCGCCCCGGCCTGTTCGCGCGGCCGGGGCGCCCTCCGCCTTCTCTCCGCCTAGCTGGCTGGGCTCTTCTCGTGCTGGGCCAGCGCGGAGTGCAGGAACTCCAGGGTCCGGTGCCACGCCGTCTTGGCCGCGTCCGCGTCGTAGGTCCCGATCAGGTTCGTGTCGTTGAAGAACGCGTGCCCGGCCGGGTAGAAGAACACCTGGACCGGCACGCCGGCCTGGGTGCGGATGTTCTCCAGCCCGGTCCGC
>JBKQOO010000107.1:0-13575 GCA_052145475.1 Solirubrobacteraceae bacterium | reverse complement strand
CTCGATGCCCGAGCGCTTCGACCTGCACTACACCGGCGCCGACAACGAGGAGCACCGCCCGGTGATGATCCACCGCGCGCTGATGGGCTCCTTCGAGCGCTTTATCGGCATCCTCGTCGAGCACTATGCCGGCGAGTTCCCGGTGTGGCTGGCCCCGGTGCAGGCGATCGTCCTGCCGATCGCCGATCGTCACGTCCAGGCCGCCGAGGCGGTTGCGGCACGGCTGCGCCAGGACGGCGCCCGCGTGGAGGTCGACGACCGCGTGGAGTCGATCGGTCGCAAGATCCGCGACGCCGAGCTGCGCAAGATCCCCTACATGCTCGTCGTCGGCGATCGCGAGGCCGAGGAGGGCACGGTGGCGGTGCGCGAGCATCACGGCGCAGATGTCGGGGCGGTGACGGTGGCGGCCTTCGTGGCCCGCCTGAGGGCCGAGATCGCAGAGCGCGCGCCGCGGCCGACGAGCACCGCGGCGGCCTGAATGTGGCGATTCGGCCAAACGCTTGTCAGGGCACTGGCCACCGCTATACTCGCCCGTGTTGATTGATTCGATCCTCACACGCCGCGCGTAACCACCGTTTGCCGCGTCGCCATCACAGCTAGTGCCGGTACCCCGTAGGTTCGACCGGCGCCCGCCCGAGCGGGACCTGACGAGGATCAACGAGCGGATCCGCGTCCCCGAGGTGCGTCTCATCGGCGAGGACGGCCAGCAGGTCGGCGTGCTGAAGACCGAGGACGCGCTGCGCTATGCGCAGGAGCGCGATCTCGATCTGGTCGAGGTCGCCCCCGAGGCTCGCCCTCCGGTTTGTCGCGTGCTCGACTACTCCAAGTACAAGTACGAGCAAGCCCAGAAGCAGAAGGCGGCCCGCAAGCATCAGCAGCAGATCACCGTGCGGGAGATGAAGTTCCGCCCGAAGATCGCTCAGCACGACTACGACGTCAAGAAGGGCCGCGTCGAGCGGTTCCTCAAGCAGAAGAACAAGGTCAAGATCACGATCATGTTCCGCGGGCGCGAGGTCACCCATCCCGAGCGCGGCACCGCGATCCTCGACCGCCTCGCCGAGGAGCTCACCGAGTTCGGCGTGGTCGAGCAGCGCCCGATGCAGGAAGGGCGCAACATGACGATGATGATGGCCCCGTCCAAGGCGGTCCTCGCGGGGCGCCTGGCGGAGCCCGACGCCGCCGCGGGGGAGCAGCACGACGGCCACCACGTGGGCGACGTCGCCGCGATGGCGATCGAGTCGCCGGCGCCGCTGGCGCCCGCTCCCGAGAGCAACGGCCCCGCCGCAGCAGAGGCACAGCCGATGCTCGCCGAGCCCTCCGCCGAGGACGGCGGTGCTACGGCCACGGGCACGGCCGTGCCATAATCGTCTGCTCGCGGCCATGCCCAAGATGAAGACACACTCCGGCGCCAAGAAGCGCTTCAAGGTCACCGCCACCGGAAAGGTGCGCGGCCGGCACCCCTTCACGAGCCACATCCTCGAGAAGAAGTCGCCCAAAAAGAAGCGCGCGCTCGGCCGGCCGAAGCTGCTCGACGAGCACGACGTGCCGCGCGTCAAGCGCATGCTGGGGGTGGGCAAGTGACGCGGGTCAAGCGCTCGGTGCACGCGCGCAAGAAGCGGCGCGCCACGCTGGAGCTCACCAAGGGCTTCCGCGGCGAGGCTCACTCCAACTACAAGCGGGCCAAGGAGGCGCTGCTGAAGGCGGACGCCTACGCCTACCGCGACCGGCGCAACCGCAAGCGCGACTTCCGGCGGCTGTGGATCACGCGCATCAACGCCGCGGCGCGCATCAACGGGATGAGCTACTCGCAGTTCATGCACGGGCTCACGCTCGCCGGCGTGGAGCTCGACCGCAAGGTGCTCGCCGACATCGCCGTGCGCGACGCCGAGACCTTCCGACGTTTCGCCGAAGTCGCCCGCGAGGCGTCGGCTGCCTGAGGACCTGCTCCGCCGGGTCCCCGGCAATCGACTCGACAGCCTCCCGGGCGTCGCTCCTGAAAGGGACGGCGCCCTTTTTCGTGTCCAATCCGACCAACCGCCACCGAAAACGCACACACGATGACCCGGATCGCATCCCCCCAGAACCCGCGCCTGAAGGCCGTGCGCCGCCTGCACGGCAAGCGCGAGCGGGCGCGCCTCGGGCGCTTCCTGGCGGAGGGCGAGGACCTGATCGCGGCGGCCCGGCGCGCCGGCGTGAAGCCCGTGGAGGGCTTCTGCGTGAGCGGCTCGCCGCTCGCCGGCGAGGGCTTTCACGAAGTCGAGCCGGGAGCGCTTGCGTCGGCCTCGACGCTCGGCTCGGGTGCACGCGTGATGGCCGTCTACGAGCAGCGCTGGAGCCCGCCGCTGGGCCCGCTGTGCGTCTACCTGCACGGCGTGGGCGACCCCGGCAACATCGGCACGGTGCTGCGCTCCGCACATGCCTTCGGAGCCTCCTCGGTGGCGCTCGGGCCGGGCTGCGCGGACCCGCACTCGCCGAAGTCGGTGCGCGCGAGCATGGGCGCGATCTTCGCGGTGGCGCTGGCGCGCGTGGAGGCGGTGGCGGAGCTGCCCGGCGAGCGGATCGCGCTCGTGGCGGGCGGGGGCGAGCCGCTGCAGGCGGGCGCAGGCGAGCTCGCGCGGGCCCCCATTACGCTGCTCGTGGGTGCCGAGCGCGACGGGCTGCCAGCGCGCGTGATCGACGCGTGCGAGCGCGTCGCGCGGATAGCGATCCTCAGCGAGTCGCTCAACGCGGCGATGGCGGCGACGGTGGCGCTGTATGAGATGACCCGCCAGGGCGGGCGGGACAACGATACGGTCCCGGCGTCATGATCGACCGCATCCAGGCGCTGCAGCGCGAGGCCGAGGGCGCCGTGGCGGCCGCCGGCTCCACCGATGCGCTCGAGCAGCTGCGCGTGCAGTACCTCGGACGCAAGGCCGAGCTGCCGCAGATGCTGCGCGGCGTGGCCGCGCTGGCGCCTGCGGAACGGGGCGCCGTCGGCAAGGCGGCCAACCAGGCGCGCCAGGCGCTCGAGGCGCTGATCCAGGCGCGCGCCGAGGAGCTGGCCGGCGGCGAGCTCGAGCAGCGGCTGCTGGCCGACCGCGTCGACGTCACCCTGCCCGGCGCGCCGCCGCAGCCGATCGGGCGCCTGCATGTGCTCACCTCGACCCGCCGCGAGCTCGAAGACATCTTCCTCGGCCTTGGCTTCACCGTCATGGAGGGGCCCGAGATCGAGACGGTCCACTACAACTTCGACGCGCTCAACCACAGTCCGACGCACCCGGCCCGGGCGCGGACCGACACCTTCTACGTCGACGGCGGGCAGGGATCCGACTCGGAGCTCGTGCTTCGCACCCACACCTCGCCGATGCAGGTACGCGCGATGGAGGCCAACCCGCCACCGCTGTACGTCGTGGTCCCCGGCCGTGTCTACCGGCCCGACTCCGACGCGACCCACACACCGCAGTTCCATCAGATCGAGGGCCTGGCCGTCGACGAGGACATCACGCTGGCCGACCTCAAGGGCACGCTGCTCGAGTTCGCCCGGGCGGTCTTCGGCGAGGACCGCGAGGTCAGGCTGCGCCCGCACTTCTTCCCCTTCACCGAGCCGAGCGTCGAGGTCGACGTGTCCTGCTTCAACTGTGGCGGCAAGGGGTTCGTGGGCGACGGCTCGCGCTGCTACCTCTGCAAGGGCGAGGGCTGGCTCGAGGTGCTGGGGGCCGGCGAGGTCGACCCGAACGTCTACGCACAGGTCCCGACCACCGCGGCCAACGCTCCCGGCTACGACCCCGAGAAGGTCCAGGGCTTCGCCTGGGGCCTGGGCGTGGAGCGGATCGCGATGCTCAAGCACGGCATCCCCGACCTGCGGCTGCTCTTCGAAAACGACCTGCGCTTCCTGGAGCAGTTCTGATGTCGCCGCGTGCTGCCCGGAGGGTCGACTCGTGAGGGTTCCGCTGCCCTGGCTGCGCGAGTACTGCGATCCGCCGCTCGACGTCGATGGCATCGCGGAGCGCCTCACGATGACCGGCACGAAGGTCGAGGCGATCCACCGGCACGGCGTGCCGGACACGGAAGGCTTCGTGGTCGGCCGCGTGCTGAGCGCGGAGCAGCACCCCGACGCGGACCGGCTGAAGCTCTGCGCGGTCGACATCGGCGCCGAGCAGCCGGTGACGATCGTCTGTGGCGCGCCGAACGTGGCAGCCGGGCAGACCGTGGCGGTGGCCCGGCCCGGCGCCGTGATGCCGGACGGGACCCGGCTGGGGCAGGCCAAGCTGCGGGGCGTCGTCTCGGAAGGGATGATCCTGTCCGCCAGCGAGCTCGAGCTGGACACCGACCGCGACGGGATCCTGGTCCTCGACGACCTCACCCCCGACGCCGAGTTCGCAGCGGGCACGCCGCTGGCCGACGTGCTCCCGATCGCCCAGGAGGTGATCGAGCTGGAGATCACGCCGAATCGGCCCGACTGCCTGGGCGTCTACGGCATCGCCCGGGAGCTGCATGCCGCGACCGGCGCGGCGCTCGCCCCGGCGCCGTGGCAGCAGGACCCCGGCACGGCGGGCGAGCCGGCGGGCGTGAGCATCCGGGTCGAGTGCCCCGAGTTGTGCCCGCGTTTCACCGCTCGGGTGTTCGAGAACGTCACGATCGGGCCCTCCCCGCCGTGGCTGAAGGCGCGGCTGATCGCGGCCGGGCAGCGTCCGATCAACAACGTCGTCGACATCACCAACTACGTGATGCTGCTGACAGGCCAGCCCCTGCACGCCTTCGACCTCGACCGCGTCGCCGGCGGCGAGCTGGTCGTGCGCCGGGCGGCGGACGGCGAGCAGATCGAGACCCTGGACGGTCAGACCAGGACGCTGGACAGCGAGATGGTCGTGATCGAGGACGCCGACGGGCCGACCTCGATCGCCGGGCTGATGGGCGGCGCGCGCTCCGAGGTGCAGCCGGACACGAGTCGCGTCCTGCTCGAGGTCGCTACCTGGAACGGCCCCAACATCCACCGCAGCTCGTGGGCGCTGGGCTTGCGCAGCGAGGCCTCGGCGCGCTTCGAGAAGGGTCTGCAGCCGGAGCAGTGCATGCAGGCCCAGGCGCCGGCGGCCAGCCTGATGCTCGAGCTGACCGGCGCGACGCTGGCGCCCGGCACGATCGACATCGGCGGTGCGGGTCCGCCGCCGCAGCGCATCGAGCTGCGCGACGAGCGCGTGACGGCGATCCTCGGCGTTCCCGTCCCGGTCGAGCGCCAGCGCGAGATCCTCACCGCGCTGGACTTCGCCGCGACACCGGCGCCCGGCGGCCTCGAGGTGGCTGTCCCGGCGCTGCGGCGCGACGACGTCACGCGCGAGATCGACCTGATCGAGGAGGTGGCGCGGATCGACGGGCTGGATCGGCTGCCCGCGACGCTTCCCGCCCGCCGCGGCGCGGCCGGCAGGCTGAGCCACGCCCAGAGGGTCAGCCGCGCGGCCGAGGATGCGATGACCGGGCGGGGACTGGACGAGGTCGTCGGCTGGAGCTTCGCCGACCCGGGGTTGCTGGACCGGCTGCAGGCCCCGGCCGAGGACCCGATGCGCCGGGTGGTGAGGGTCGAGAACCCGCTCTCGGAGGATCAGTCGATCCTGCGCCCGACGCTGCTCGGATCGCTGCTCGACGCCGCCCGTCACAACCTCTCCCGCAACGGCCCCGACATCGCGATCTTCGAGTCGGGGACGGTCTACCGAGCCGGCCCGCCCCGCCCGGACGAGGCGGGGGCGAGTGGCTTCCCGGCCGACGAACATCATGCCCTGGGCGTGCTGCTGACGGGCGGCCTCGGTCCACGCTCGTGGCGGGGACAGCGCAGCGAGGCCGACTTCTTCGCCGTCAAGGCGCTGCTGGAAGGACTGCTCGAGCGCTTCCACCTGAGCTGGTCGGTCCGGGCCGCGCAGCGACCGTTCCTGCACCCCGGCCGCAGCGCCGCGGTGCTGGCCGGCGAGGAGACGCTCGGATTCCTCGGCGAGCTGCACCCGCTGGTGGCCGAGGCCTGGGGCCTGGAGCGCACGGCGACCTTCGCGATCGACCTGGGCAAGCTCGCCGCCGCGGCTCCCGACGTCGTCTCGTTCCACGGCTACGGGGCATACCCGGTGCTGCGCCAGGATCTCGCCGTGACGCTGCCCCTGTCCGTCTCGGCCGAGCGGCTGCTCGAGCTGGTCGCGGCGGCCGGCGGAGAGACGCTGCAGAGCACCGAGGTCTTCGACGTCTACACCGGCGCGCAGGTCGGCCCGGGCCGGCGCTCGCTGGCGCTGGCGCTGTCCTTCCGGGCGCTCGACAGGACCCTGACCGACGAGGACGTGGCACCGGTGCGCGAGCGGATCGTCGCCGCGCTGGGCGAGATCGGGGGTGAGCTGCGTGGCTGACGCGGCGAGCCAGAGCGCCGCGGCCGGCGCACCGCGCGTGATCGTCGCCGGTGCGACCGGCTTCGCGGGAGCGCTGGCCGCGGAGCTGCTGTGGCGCCACCCCGGCTTCGAGCTGGTGTCCGTGACCGGCCGCTCCGAGGTGGGCACCACGCTGCAGGACCTCTATCCCCGCTACCGCGTGCCGCTCGCGATCGAGGAGCTCGACCCGGCCGCCCTGTCCGGGGTCGACGCGGCCGTGGTCGCCTATCCCCATGCGGCCGCGGCCCCGGTGGTCGGCGCGCTGCTCGATGCGGGCGCGAGGGTCGTCGACCTGAGCGCCGACTTCCGTCTGGCCGACCTCGCGACCTACGAGCGCTGGTACGGGCCGCACCCGCGTCCCGACCTGCTCGCCCGGGCCGTCTACGGGCTCACCGAGCTGCACCGCGAGACGATCGCCGGCGCGGCGCTCGTCGCCAACCCGGGCTGCTATCCGACCGCGACGCTGCTGGCGCTGGCGCCGTTGGCGCGGGCCGGGCTGATCGCCGACGTGGTGGTCGACGCCAAGCAGGGCATCTCGGGGGCGGGTCGCGCCTTCGACGAGACCACGCACCTGTCGATCGCCGGTGAGAACATCCTTCCCTACAAGGTCGCCGAACACCGCCACACGCCGGAGATCGAGGAGCAGCTGCTCGAGCTGAGCCCGGCCCTTGCGGGCCTCCGCGTCCAGTTCCAGGCATCGCTCGTGCCGATCGACCAGGGAGAGATGGCCAGCTGCTACGTGACCCCGACCCGGCGGGTGTCTGCCGGCGAGCTGGCGGAGCTGTTCGAAGATGCCTACCGCGACGAGCAGTTCGTCGAGGTCTCGGCCGTTCCGGCGGGCACCAGGGAGGTGCTGGCGACCAACTACTGCCGGCTGTTCGCCGCCGCCGACCAGCACACCGGCAAGGTGCTGGTGTTCTCCTCGATCGACAACCTCTGGAAGGGCACCTCCTCGCAGGCCGTGCAGAACCTCAACCTGATGTTCGGGCTGCCCGAGAGCAGCGGCCTGGCATGAGCGCCGAGGCATTCTTCCGCTCGCGTTGGGTGACCGCGCCGGCCCACGTGCGCGAGCTGGGCGGCGCGGCGGGGCTGCCACGCGGGTTCCGCGCGGCCGGGGTCGCGGCCGGGCTGAAGCCGAGCGGCAACCGGGACGTCGGGCTGCTGGTCTGCGACGGCGAGCACGCCGTCAGCGCGGCCCGCTTCACCGCCTCGGCCACCGCGGCGGCGCCGGTGCTGGTGAGCCGCGAGCGCTGCGAGCTGCACGCTCTGCGAGCCGTGCTGGTCAACTCGGGCTGCGCCAACGCCGCGACCGGCCGGCGCGGGCTGGACGACGCCGCCAAGACCCAGGGCGCCGCGGCGCTGGCAGCCGGCGTCGACCCCGCCGCGGTCGCGCTGGCCTCGACCGGTGCGATCAGCCAGTTCCTGCCGGTCGACGCGGTGCTGAAGGGGATCCTGGCGGCCCGCGCCCAGCTCGGCGCCGACGGCGACATCTCCTTCCAGGAAGCGATCCAGACGACCGATCTGTTCGAGAAGCGGGCCAACCTCGAGGTCGAGCTGCCCTCGGGCACGGTGCGTCTCAGCGCGCAGTGCAAGGGCGCCGGGATGATCTCGCCGCGCTTCGCCACGATGCTGTGCTTCGTCGAGACCGACGCGGCCCTCAGCGCCGAGACGGCCGACCTGCTGCTGGGCGTCTGCGTCCAGCGCTCCTTCGATCGTGCCTCTGTCGACGGGCAGCTGTCGACCAACGACACCGCGATCCTGCTGTGCTCGGGGTCCTCGGGCGTGGCGATCGAGCCGGAGAGCGATGACGAGCTGCGTTTCGGCGAGGCGCTCGATGCGCTGCTCAGGCAGCTGGCCGTGATGCTGGTCCGCGACGGCGAGGGCGCGGCCCGCGCGGCGCGGGTGATCGTGCGGGGGGGCGACCACGACAGCGCCGAGGTGGCCGCACGCGCCGTCGCGAACTCGCCGCTGGTCAAGGCGGCCCTGCACGGAGGCGACCCGAACTGGGGCAGGATCGTGCAGGCGGTCGGCGGCGCCCTGGGTGGCACGGGCGCCTTCGAGGCGCCGCTCGCGGTCGACGTCTGGGTCGAGGGGCTGCAGGTCTGCGCAGCCGGCTCGGCGATCCGCTACGACGAGGCCGAGCTGGCCAAGGCGGTGCAGCGGAGCGAAGTCGAGTACGAGGTCGGCCTGCCGGGCGAGGGGGCCGAGACCGAGGTGTTCTTCTCGGACCTCTCGCACGAGTACGTGACGATCAACGCGGACTACACGACTTGAGCCGCACTACCGAGGAGGGATCGCCGATGCGTGATGTGGCGACACTGCTGGAGGCGCTGCCCTACATCAGGCAGTTCCACGGCAAGACGGTCGTGATCAAGTACGGCGGCGCCGCGATGGAGGACGCCTCCCTGCGGGAGGAGTTCGCCCGCGACGTGGTGCTGCTCAAGTACGTGGGGCTGAACCCGATCGTGGTGCACGGGGGCGGCCCGGAGATCACCGGCTACATGGAGAAGCTGGGGCTGCCGGTCCAGTTCGTCGGCGGGCTGCGCGTCTCCGACGAGAGCACGGTCGAGGTCGCGAAGATGGTGCTGGTCGGCAAGGTCAACAAGGAGATCGTGCTGCGCCTGCAGCGCCACGGTCAGCCCGCGGTCGGGCTGTGCGGCGACGACGGGTCGCTCTTCAGGGTTGCCCGGCGCACAGCGCCGGGAGGCGAGGACATCGGCTTCGTGGGACGCATCGAACGCGTCAACGTCGGCGTGATCGAGCACATCGCGATCGACTACATCCCGGTGATCGCCTCGGTCGGGGCGGACCGGGAGGGGAACTCCTACAACGTCAACGCCGACGAGGCGGCCGGCGCCGTGGCGGGCGCGCTCGGTGCCTACAAGGTCGTGTTCCTGACCGACGTCGCGGGCTGGCTCGCCGACCCGGCCGATCCGTCCAGCCTGATCGGCCACGCCGGCGCGGAGCAGGCGAAGGCGGCGCTGGCGCAACTGGACGGAGGGATGCGGCCGAAGCTGGAGGCCTGCGTCGAGGCGATCGATGCGGGCGTCAGCGCGGCCCACATCCTCGACGGGCGGATTCCCCACTCGCTGCTGCTCGAGCTGTTCACCGATGCAGGGATCGGCACCAAGATCGAGGAAGGTTCATGAGCGCGCATGAACGGCGCGGTGGGGCCGTGATGACCCTGCCCGAGCTGCAGCGGATCGAGGCCGAGCGGCTGATCGGCACCTACGCGCGCCTGCCGGTCGAGTTCGTGCGCGGTCAGGGGCCGCTGCTGTGGGACGAGCAGGGCAACGAGTACCTGGACTTCCTGTGCGGCATCTCGGTGACCAGCCTGGGCCACTGCCATCCCGCGGTGGTGGAGGCCGTCCGCGAGCAGGCCGGGCGCCTGATGCACACGAGCAACCTGTTCTACACAGAGCCGGCGATGCGGCTGGCCGAGCAGCTCTCGCGGTCGAGCCTGGGGGGGAAGGTGTTCTTCTGCAACTCCGGCGCCGAGGCCAACGAGGCGGCGATCAAGCTGGCCCGCAAGGCGCGGCGGGGTGGGGACGTGGTGGTGTTGCACGGCGCCTTCCACGGCCGCACCTACGGGGCCCTGTCGGCGACCCCGCAGGAGGCCAAGCAGGCGCCTTTCGCGCCGCTCGTGCCCGGCTTCAGGGCGGTGGCGCCCGAGCCCGCTGCGCTCCGGGAGGCTGTCGACGAGGACACCGCGGCGGTGCTGCTCGAGCCGATCCAGGGCGAGACGGGCGTGCACGTGCTCTCGGGCGAGCTGCTGCGGGCCGCCCGTGAGGCATGCGATCAGCACGGCGCAGCGCTGATCTTCGACGAGATCCAGACCGGGATGGGACGTACGGGCACCCTGTGGGCCTACGAGCACGAGGGCGTCATCCCGGACGCGATGACGGTCGCGAAGGCACTGGGAGGCGGCCTGCCGATCGGCGCGCTGATCACGGGCCCGCGCCTCGCCGATGTCCTCCAGCCGGGCGATCACGGTTCGACCTTCGCGGGCGGCCCGGTCGTCTGCGCCGCGGCGCTGGCCGCCCTGGGCCTGACCGACGATCCCGAGCTGCTGGCGCGGGTGCGCGAGCTGGGCGGACTGCTGGCGGCGGGCCTTGGCGAGCTGCCCCACGTCGTCTCGGTGCGGGGGCGCGGGCTGATGCTGGCCTGCACACTCGAGCTCCCGGCCGCGGAGGTCGTGCGCAGGGCGCTGCTGGAGCAGCGGCTGGTCGTCAACGCCACCGGGGCTGACACGGTGCGCCTGCTGCCGCCCCTGACGATCGGCCAGGAGCAGATCGACGAGGGACTCAGGCGCCTGGGGGCGGCGCTGGAGGGCTGATGCGGCGCGAGCTGGAGGGTGGCTTCGAGCTCGACGACGATCCCGAGCGCCTGGACGTCGACGCGATCCACGCGTTCATCAGCACCGAGTCCTACTGGGGCCGCGGGCGCAGCCGCGAGCGCGTGCTGCAGACGATCGCCGGCTCGGTCAGGGTCATCGGGCTCTACCTGGGCGAGGATCAGATCGGCTTCGCCCGTGCCGTCTCGGACGGCGTCACGGTCGCCTACCTGGCCGACGTGTACGTGCTGGCCCCCTACCGCGGTCGCGGCCTCGGCGTGGCGCTGGTGGGCGAGATGATCGAAGGGGACGGGGCGCCGGCGGTCCACTGGCTGCTGCACACCGCCGACGCCGAGGGGCTCTATGCGCGCTTCGGCTTTCGTCGCGGCCCGATCCGCTATCCGCTGATGGAACGCACCCGGGGCACCGAGACCGTGGAGCCGCCGGCGGCGGCCCCGGGCGGGTAGATTGGCCGCCGTGAGCAGCGACCCGGCGATCAAGCACCTCCGAACCGCCTCCTACGAGGCCGACCCCGAGCAGGTCCACCGCGTGCTGCTGCTCTACTCGGGCGGGCTCGACACGAGCGTGATGCTGAAGTGGATCCAGGACTCCTACGATGCCGAGGTCGTCTGCCTGACGGTCAACCTGGGCCAGCCCGGCGAGGACTACGAGGTGATCGAGGGCAAGGCGCGGATGCTGGGCGCGGTGGAGTGCCACGTGGTCGACGCCCGCGAGGAGTTCGCCCGCGACTACCTGACGCCGGCGATCAAGGCCAACGCGGTCTACGGCGACGGCTACCCGCTGTTCACCGCGCTGGGCCGGCCGCTGATCGCCAAGCTGGCGGTCGACCAGGCCCGAGCGAGCGGGTGTGACACGATCGCGCACGGCTGTACCGGCAAGGGCAACGACCAGGTCCGGATCGAGGCGACGATCGCCACATTGGCACCCGAGCTGAAGGTGATCGCCCCGGTCCGCTCGTGGCAGATGGGGCGCGAGGAGGAGATCGCCTACGCGCGCGAGCACGGCATCCCCGTCAAGACCCTCTCGGGGCAGTCGGGATCAGAGACGGCGCCCTACTCGATCGACGACAACCTCTGGGGACGCTCCTCGGAGGGACGCTGGATAGAGGACCTCGAGCACGCTCCGGAGGACGACGTCTTCCAGCTGGTGACGCGCCCCGAGCTGGCGCCCGACGAGCCGGAGACGATCCAGCTGTCCTTCGAGCGGGGCATCCCGGTCGCGCTGAACGGAGAGCGGCTGGGGCTGGTGGAGCTGATCGAACGCACCGCCCAGATCGGCGCGCGCCACGGCGTCGGCATCATCGACCACATCGAGGACCGGATCGTCGGCCTGAAGGTGCGCGACATCTACGAGGCGCCCGCGGCCGCGATCATCCTCCCCGCCCACAAGGAGCTGGAGCGGCTGGTCAGCACGATCCACCAGAACCAGTTCAAGGGCGAGCTCGACCGGCAGTGGGGCTATCTGGTCTACGCGGGGCTGTGGTGGGAGCCGCTGCGGCAGGACCTGGACGCCTACATGGACCGGGTCAACGAGCGAGTCACGGGCACGATCGGGCTGAAGCTCTACAAGGGACACGTGCGGGTCGTGACGCGCTCCTCGCCGGGCGCCGTCTACGACGCTGCACTGGCCTCCTTCGCACAGTCGGGGGGGCTGTTCTCGCAGACCGCCTCGCCAGGGTTCATCGAGCTGTTCTCGCTGCAGTCGCGGATGGCCTGGCGCCTGCAGGCCGGGCGCGAGCAGGACGGATAGACGAAGGGGGCCGGTGGGCGCGGGCGGCCGCCGGCGCCCCTGCGGCCGGGCAGCCGACCGCTCAGAGCGGGCTGATCATGACGGCCGTCTCGGTGCGGATCGTCGCGCCCTCCTCGGCCTTCATCGCGGCGGCGAACTCGTCGAGCTTGCGTGACGGGCCGGTTACGGTGAAGGCGGCCTGGGTGTTGAGCAGGTGCGGGTGCTCGACGATCTCGCATTCCAGCCCGAGCCGATCGGCGTAGGCGCGCATCGACTGCTCGAATTCCTCGCGAACCCATTTGCCGAGCGTGGCGACGTAGGTGCGCGTCCCGACCTCGGCCGCGTCGCGCCGAGCCGCTGCCGACTCCGCCTCAGAGCGGTCCGGGTCGACCCATTCGTCGACTTCGCCCGACCAGCGGGTCAGGGCGAAGCTCGCCGAGACCCCGTCGCGCGCCAGCACGCTCTCGATCGCTGCTCGGGCCGCATCGATCCGCGCCCGGTCGGAGGCATAGGCGAACAGATGGTTGCCGTCGTGGGTGATGACGACTTCGTCGCCGACTGCGGTCTTGGCCTCCTCGGCGACGTCAGGCTCACGAACGCGGTCGAGAACCGAGCGCAGCGAGCGATGCGCCTCGGGACTGCGCAGCTCCACCTTCAGACGCCAGTCCTGCTCCTGGGAGCCCGCAGCGGCCTCGTCGCTCATGGCCGCGGAGCATAGTGGAGAGACGACAACCGGCCGGTCGGGGCGTGGCGCCCACGGCTCGTCCGATCCCGGCCCTAAGTTCCTCTCGGGATGATGGTCGAGGAAAGCGAGACACCTGGACAGGGCGGCGAGAGCCGCGGCCGGCCGGGCGAGGCCGATCTGCTGGCCGAGCGACGTGCTCGTCGCGCGACGGAGACGGGCGAAGCGGCGCTGCAGCGTCGAGCCGAGGCCGCCGAAGCCACGGTGCAGACGCTGGAGCGGCACGTCACCAGCCTCCAGCAGCGGCTGCGGGAGGCCGAGGAGGAGCGACGCCGGATGGCCGAGGTGCTCGCGGCCGAGCGTGCGCATGGCGTCGAGCGCGAGAGCGAGCTGCGCCGGGTCAAGCAGCGGGAGTACGCCGAGCAGCAGCTGCG
>JBKQOO010000106.1:0-18099 GCA_052145475.1 Solirubrobacteraceae bacterium | reverse complement strand
CAAACGCGCTCGTGGCCTGAAAGCCCCCTATTACCAGGGCTTTTCCGCCCGTGGGAGCCAGTGGGACGGAAAAGTGGGAGAAGATGTGCAAATAGGGTTGCATTGTGGGAGGAAGTGGGTTATGTTCGCGCTAGCGAGCCGGGGTGGAGGGGCTCCTCCCACTCCTCCACCTCGGCTCCGTAAACAAGCTCTGGAGTCTCCGCAGTGGTTCCGTTCCGTGGCACCTTCGACCATACGCTCGACGCGAAGAACCGCCTCACCGTTCCCGCCCGTTACCGGTCGGCGCTCGCCGACGGGGTGGTGCTCGCGATGCCCGTGGACCTGAAGCCCTGCATCGGGGTGTGGCGACCGGAGGAGTACGAGCGCTACACCCGCCGAGCCTTGGCCGAGCTGCCGCCGCTGTCCTCCCGCCTGACCGAGATGGAGCGCTTCTTCTACGGCAGCTCCCACGACACCGAGCTGGACGCGGCGGGGCGCATCATGGTGCCATCGTTCCTGGGCGAGCATGCCTCGCTGAGGAAGGAGCTCGTCGTGGTCGGCGCGGGGGACCGCATGGAGCTTTGGGACAGGGCGGCCTGGGCCGCGCATCGATCGACGCTGCTCAGCGGCGTCGCGGAGGTCACCGCCCGTGTCGACGATGCTGCTTGAGAGCCTCGGCCAGCGTGCTGAGGTGGCTGCGCCGGAGCTGGCCCGGCGCCGGCGTGGCGCCGGCACGAAGGGGCGCGCCGGCCAGAGCCGGCGCGGGCAGGGAGAGCCGGCGCGGGACGGCTCGCACACGCCTGTCCTGGCCGACGAGCTGCTCGAGCTGCTCGACCCGCGTGCCGGCCAGGTCGCGATCGACTGCACCTTCGGCGACGGCGGCCACGCCCGCATGGTCGCCGAGCGCCTCGGACCGGAGGGAACGCTGGTCGCAATCGACCGCGACCCGCTTGCCGAGCAGCGCTTCGCCGCGCTGGCGGCCGAGGCGGCCTGCTCGGTGCGGTTCATCCGCGCGGGCTACGCCGAGGCGCTGGAGCAGCTGCTCGAGGAGGGTCTGCGCGCCGACATGGCCTACTTCGACCTCGGCATGTCCTCGATGCAGGTGGACACGCGCGAGCGCGGGTTCTCCTACTCCTACGAGGCACCGCTGGACATGCGCATGGACCCCGACCAGGACCTGACGGCCCGGCAGATAGTGGCCGAGTGGGACGAGCGGCGGCTCGCCGGCGCGCTGCGCGAGCTGGGCGAGGAGCGCCACGCCGGCACGATCGCGCGCGCGATCGTGCGCACCCGTGCCCGCCAGCCGATAGAGACGACGTTGCAGCTGGTCGACGCGATCAACTCGGCGATCCCCGCGCCGGCGCGGTTCGCAGGCGGGCATCCCGCCAAGCGCTCCTTCCAGGCGCTGCGGATCGCCGTCAACGACGAGCTGGGGCAGCTCGATCGCGCACTCCCGGAGGCCTGGAGCCTCCTGCGCGAGGGCGGCGTTCTGGCCGGCATCTCGTTCCACTCGCTCGAGGACCGGCGTGTGAAGCGATTCCTGGCCGACCGCGCCCAGGGCTGCGTGTGCCCGCCCGAGCTGCCGGTCTGCGTGTGCGGTCGCGAGCCCGAGGCGACGCTGATCGCGCGCCGCTCGATCGTGCCCTCGCCGGCCGAGGTCGCCCGCAATCCCCGTGCCTCCTCGGGTCGGCTGCGGGCAGCACGGAAGCTCCCGGTGAAGAACTCGTGAGCCCGCCCGCGGCCGCCTCCTCTGTGCATCCAGCCGCGCCGCTGGCGCCCCGCCGACGCCCGGTCGTGGCGCCGCGACCCCGGCGCGTGTCAGGACCGGCCCGTCCCTCCCGGCCGGCCCAGGAGGCTCCTCGCGAGGGTCTCGTGGCGGGCCTGCTCGGCGCGGTCGAGAGCCTCTCCACCCACCGCCTCCTCGACCGTCTGATCCGGGGGCGCATGTGGATCGGGATCGTCGCGTTTGCGCTGATCGGCATCGTCACGCTGCAGCTCGGCCTGCTCAAGCTGAACTCGGGCATCGGCAGGGCGCTGGAGCGCGAGGCCGCCCTGCAGCGGGACAACGCGGCCCTCAGCATCGAAAACTCCGAACTCGCCGGGGGCGACAGGGTCGAGTCCGAGGCGTCACGGCTGGGCATGCAGCTCGTCTCGATCGCGAACCTGCGATTCCTGTCCTCCCAGCCCGCCACCGACATCTCGCGCGCGGCAGCGGCGCTGAGCGCGCCGACCAAGGCCGCAGGCGAAGCCGGGGCTGCGAGCGCCTCATCCGTCCCGGCGGCCGGCTCAGCCGAAGAAACCAGCTCCCCCACGGCGCGCTCCGGCGAAGCGGCCGGCCAGGGGGAACCCGCGCCCGACACGGGCGGCCAAGGAGCCACCGCGCCTCGGGAACCGGCGACGGCGACGGCGGGCGGCGAATCGGGCGCGGCGGGCGCGGCGCATTCCGAAGCCGCCGCGGGCCCGCCGCACGCCGAACCGTCCTCGCCGGCCGAAGGCGGCGGCACGGCGGCTCCGGGGGGCTAGGCCAGTGGCCCTGGTCCAGCAGCGCGTCGGAGCGATCTTCGCCTGCCTGTTCCTGCTGCTGATGCTCGCTGCCGCCCGCACCGCCTACCTGGGGCTGTTCCGTGCCGGGGCGCTCCGACAGGCGGCGAGCGACCAGCAGCTGACTCACGAAACCGTCACTGCGCAGCGCGGCACGATCACAGACCGAAACGGCGTCGATCTCGCTGTCTCGGAGCCGGCCCGCGACCTCGCCGCCGACCCATATCTGCTGGCCGATCCGCTCGCGGCCGCCCAGCGGCTGGCGCCACTGCTCGGCCAGTCCCAGGACGATCTGCTGCGCAAGCTCTCCGAGCGGACCGGCTTCGTCTACCTGGCGCGTGCCGTCCCGGCTCGCCAGGCCGAAGCGGTGCTCGACCTGAAGCTGCCCGGGATCAGCGGCACGCCGGTGATGCGACGGGTCTATCCGCGCGGCACCCTGGCAGCCCAGGTGCTCGGCGAGGTTGGCACCGAAGGACAGGGCCTGACCGGGATCGAGCTGTCGCGCAACCGGCTGCTGCAGGGGCGCGCCGGCGAGCGGCGGGTCGTCAGCGACGCGATCGGGCAGCCCGTCTCGATCACCGAACCCCGCACGGAAGTGCCGGGCGAGAACATCGCGCTGACCCTGGACGCCAACATCCAGCAGCGCACCGAAGACGTGCTCGGAGCGGTCGCCCAGGCGTTCAGCCCGAAAGACGCGACGGCGATCGTGATGGACCCGCGCAGCGGCGCGATCCTGGCGCTGGCCAACTGGCCGCAGGCCAACGCGAACGACCCCGGGGCAGCGTCGGCCGAAGCGCTGCGGGACAGGGCCGTGGGCTTCCCGTACGAACCAGGCTCGACCTTCAAGGTCGTCGCCGTCTCGGGCGCGCTGCAGCAGGGCCTGATCACGCCCCAGACCGGCTTCAACGTCCCCGATCAGATCCAGGTCGCGGACCGCACGATCCACGACGACGCCGAACACCCCGAAGAAACGCTGAGCACCTCGCAGATCCTGGCCCGCTCCAGCAACGTGGGGGCGATCGAGATCGGCAAACTCGAGGGTGCCGAACGGTTCAATGCCTGGGTGCACCGCTTCGGCTTCGGTAAGCCCACCGGCGTCGACCTGCCCGGCGAGGAACCGGGGGTGGCGCTGCCGCTGCAGCAGTACTCCGGCTCGTCGATGGGCAATCTCCCGATCGGTCAGGGCGAGCTGGTCACGCCGATGCAGATGGCCAGCGCCTACGCGGCGATCGCCGACGGGGGGATCCTGCGCCCGCCCCACATCGTCGGCTCGATTGCGGGCAGGCCGCAGCCGATCCCGGCTGGGCACCGGGTGATCTCGAGCACGACGGCGGCAGAGGTCCGTCAGATGCTCGAGGGCGTGCTCGGGCCGGAAGGGACCGCCAGCGAGGTCTCGATTCCCGGCTACAGGCTGGCCGGGAAGACGGGCACGGCAAGCAAGATCGACCCCAGCACCGGTGAATACTCGAAAAGCGCCTACGTCGCCTCGTTCATCGGGTTCGCCCCAGCCGACAACCCGCGGTTGCTGTGTGCCGTCGTGGTCGACGAACCCCAGAACGGCTCGATCTTCGGAGGCACCGTCGCGGCCCCGGCCTTCGGGCAGATCATGAGCTTCGCCCTGCCCTATCTGGGCATCCCCCCCGAATAAGCCTCGTGGCTCCTTCGGGGCCGGAAACTAGACTTGGGTCGCATGCCAGCGCGGGGTACCGACCGTTGAGGCTCGGCGAGCTGACCGCCGGGCTGCCCGTCTCGCTGCCCGACCGGGCGGCGGGCGCGGCGCAGGCTGACTCGCCCGGTGCGGGCGACGGCGCCGAGACCGAGATCACGGGCCTCGCCTACGACAGCCGGGCTGTCGAGCCCGGGTCGCTGTTCTTCTGCGTGCCCGGGTTCCGGTCCGACGGTCACGACTACGCTGCCGCAGCCGTGCGCGCAGGCGCCGCCGCGCTGGTGGTCGAGCGGCCGCTCGGTCTGGGCGTGCCCGAGCTCGTGGTCGGCTCGGCACGGGCGGCGATGGCCCCCTTGGCGGCGCGCTTCTTCGGCGAGCCCGCCCGCGAGCTGGAGGTCGTCGGCATCACCGGCACGAACGGGAAGACGACCAGCGCCTACCTGGTCCGGGCGCTGATCGAAGCGACCGGTCGTTCCTGCGGGCTGCTCGGCACGGTCAAGTCGGTGGTCGGCGGGCTGGAGCGCCCGGTGGCGCGAACCACCCCGGAGGCGATCGAGCTGCAGGCCGACCTGCGCGCGATGCTGGACGGCGGCGAGGAGGCATGCGCGATCGAGGTCTCCTCTCACGCCCTCGAGCTCGGACGGGCCGATGCGATCCCGTTCGCGGCCGCGCTGTTCACGAACCTCACCCAGGACCACCTGGACTTCCACCCGACGATGGAGGATTACTTCCTGGCCAAGCGTCGCCTGTTCGCGCCCGAGCAGGGGGAGCCGCCGCGGTTGAGCGTGGTCAACGCCGGCGACCCCTACGGGCGCAGGCTCGCCCGCGAGCTGCCCGGCGCGCTGACCTTCGCGGTCGAAGCGCCGGCCGACTACCGCGCCAGCGGCCTGCGCTGCGGCTTCGCCGGCTGCAGCTTCGTCCTGCACACGCCGGAGGGCGATCGCGAGCTGGCACTGCCGATGCCGGGCCGCTTCAACGTCGCCAACGCCCTGGGGGCGCTGGCGACGGTCCACGGCATGGGCGCGCCGCTGGAGGCGCTGGCCGGCGCGCTCGAACGCGGCGTGCGGGTGCCGGGCCGCTTCGAGCCGGTCGACCGGGGCCAGGACTTCGCGGTGCTGGTCGACTACGCCCACACGCCGGACTCGCTGGAGAACGTGCTGCGGTCGGCCCGCGAGCTGATCGCCGCCTCCGGCTCGACGCAGGGACGCGTGATCTGCGTGTTCGGAGCCGGCGGCGACCGCGACCGCGGCAAGCGGCCGATGATGGGCGAGATCTCCTCGGAGCTCGCCGACATCACGATCGTCACCTCGGACAACCCCCGCTCGGAGGACCCGGAGCGGATCATCGAGCAGATCATGGAGGGGGTGCGGCCGTCCGGGGCCGGGGACGTGGAGGCGATCACGGACCGCCGCGAGGCGATCGGGCGGGCCGTCTCGCTGGCCGGGCCGGGCGACGTGCTGGTGATCGCCGGCAAGGGCCACGAGCAGGGTCAGGAGCTGGCGGGTGCTCGCAAGGTGCCGTTCGACGACGTCACGGTGGCGGGCGAAGCGCTCGAAGCGAGGGATCCCAGCGTCGCGCGGGCCGGGACGCGATGAGGGCCTGGGACGCCGAACGGCTGGCCGCGATGGCCGGGGCAGAGCTGCTGCAGGGCGGCGAGGGGGCGCCCTCGGGGCCCTCCCGCGCGGGCATCGACTCGCGCCGGATCGCGCGGGGGGAGCTGTTCGTGGGGCTGCGGGGGGAGCGCGAGGACGGCGGCGAGCACGCCGCCGAGGCGCTGGAGCGCGGCGCCTGGGGCGTACTGGTCGCCCCCGAGCATGCCGCCGCGGCGGCTCGACTCGGGCTCGAGGGCGCCGTGCTGGCCGACCCAGACCCGCTGGCGGCGCTGCAGCGCCTGGCCTGCGGGTGGCGTGGGGAGCTGGCGATGGGCGGCGCGAAGGTCGTCGCGATCACGGGCTCGACCGGCAAGACCTCGACGAAGGACATCCTCGCGGCGCTGCTCGGCGCGGCGATGCCGACGGCGGCCAGCCCGGCCAATCTCAACACAGAGATCGGCCTGCCTCTGGCGATCCTGGCGGCCGCGCCGGACACGCGGGCGCTGGTCTTGGAGATGGCGATGCGCGGGCCCGGACAGATCGCCGAGCTGACCGCGATCGCCGCTCCCGACGTCGGCGTGATCGTCAACGTCGGCCCGGCCCACCTCGAGCTGCTCGGGTCGCTGGCGAACATCGCGGCTGCCAAGGCCGAGCTGATCGCGGGCCTGAAGCCGGGCAGCACGGTCGTCGTGCCGGCGGGCGAGCAGCTGCTCGAGGCCCACCTGCGCGAGGAGCTGCGGACGATCACGTTCGGCGAGCAGGGCGACGTCGAGCTGCGCAGCCGCGAGCCTGACGGGCGCGTCGTGATCGGGCACCTGGGAGAGCAGATCGAGCTTCGCCCGTCGTTCGACCAGGCCCACAACCTGAGCAATCTGCTGGCGGCCGTGGCGGCCGCCCGCGCACTTGGCAACACGCCGACGGGCCGGCTGGAGGTCGACTTCTCGGCGATGCGCGGGCAGCGCATCAGGCTGGCGCGCGGCGTGCTGCTGATCGACGACTGCTACAACGCCAACCCGATGTCGATGCGCGCCGCGATCGATGATCTCGCCGCCGTCCCGGCCCCCCGCCGGGTGGCGGTGCTGGGCGACATGCTCGAGCTCGGGCCCGCGGGCGTGGACCTGCACCGCGAGATCGGTGCGCACGCGCGCGAGCGGGGGATCGACCTGCTCGTCACCGTCGGGCCCCTGGCGGCCGAGATGGCCGCGCCATTCGCAGGCCGGGTGCACTCGCTTCCCGACGCGGCCGCTGCTGCGGAGGCGCTGCCCGGGCTGCTCCGCGAGGGGGACGCTGTGCTGCTCAAGGGATCGCGCGGCGTAGGGCTCGAGCGTGCCGCGGCGGCACTGCGGGAGGCCGGTGGGGGCCGGGCCGGCGAGGCGCCGGGACTGGCTGGCATCGCCGTCCCGGGGCAACGCTGAATGGGTCGGATTCTCTTCGGGGGCACGTCGGCGCTGCTGATCTGCATCTTCCTGAGCCCGAAGTTCATCGAATTCCTGCGCAAGCGCGAGTTCGGGCAGCACATACGCGAGGACGGCCCCCAGGGCCACCTGGGCAAGGCGGGCACGCCGACGATGGGCGGGCTGCTGATCTTCCTGTCGGTGTCCGTTCCGTTCCTGATCCTCAGCGACTACGACTGGCGCTCGCTGGGCGTGTACGGCACGGCGATCGCCTGCGCGGCGCTCGGCTTCGCCGACGACTACGTGAAGCTGGTGCGCCGGCGCTCGCTGGGGCTGCGCGCCCGCACGAAGCTGCTGGTCACGATCGCGATCTCGATCGGGCTCTGGTACGTGGCCCACGAGGAGGCGCACCTGCCCAGCGTGCTGTTCCTGCGCTTCGTCGACTACCACGTCGACGTCGGGCCGCTCTACCCGCTGCTGATCTACCTGGTGCTGGCGGGTACGACCAGCGCGGTGAACCTGACGGACGGCTTGGACGGGCTCGCGGCGGGTTGCGCCGCGATCGTCCTGCTGGCCTTCATCGGCATCACCTTCATCTCGGGCGACTTCGAACTTGCGATGCTGGCGGGGTGCCTGGTCGGGGCGTGCATCGGGTTCCTCTGGTTCAACGCGTTCCCGGCGACCATCTTCATGGGCGACACGGGCTCGCTGGGGCTGGGCGGGGCGATCGCGGGGCTGGCCGTGATGACGAAAACGGAGGTGCTGCTGATCCTGCTGGGCGGCATCTTCGTGATCGAGGCGCTGTCGGTCGTGATCCAGGTCATCTCCTTCCAGACGACTCGGCGGCGGGTCTTCCTGATGGCGCCGATCCACCACCACTTCGAGCTGAAGGCCTGGTCGGAGACGAAGATCATCCTGCGCTTCTGGATCGTCGCCTCGATATGCGCGGCGATCGGCTTCACGATCTACCGTCAGAGCCGCGGCGTCTGATCCCTCGGGTCTGCCGGACCGCTCGCTTCGCGCGCGGCGTGCGTCGAGCTTCTAAGGTCCTAGCTACGACGAAAACGGCGACCGTCTGGGAGGCCTCATGGAACTCGGTTTGGCATTGGTGCGCGCAGTGGTGGGGGGGCTGTTCATGGGCCATGGTCTTCAGAAGCTGGCCGGCTGGTTCGGCGGCCACGGCCTGAAGGCGACGGGGCAGGCGTTCGAGTCGATGGAGCTGCGGCCAGGCGTGGCGCACGCCGCCGCGGCCGGTGCCGCGGAGACCGGCGGCGGCGCGATGCTGGCGCTGGGCCTGGAGACGCCGGTAGCGGGCGCGCTGCTGAGCGGCACGATGATCACCGCGATCCGCAAGGTCCACGCTGCCAACGGCCCGTGGGCGAGCAACGGCGGGTACGAGTACAACCTCGTGCTGCTGGCCGCCGTGTTCGCGATCTGCGACGTCGGGCCGGGCCGCCTCTCGATCGACGGAGCCCGCGGGCGGCCCCGATACGGCCCTGCCTGGGCCTTCGGGCAGCTGGCCGCCGGCGCGGTCGGCTCCGCGCTGGCGATCGCGATCGGTGCCCGCCAGAGCGCGGCCGGCGCGTCCGGGGAGGCCGCCGAGAGCGCCGTGCCGGGGCAGGACAACGGCGGCGTCGCCCAGCCGGCGGCCGCCGGCGCAGAGCCGTCCTGAGCGCCGACGGCCTCGTCCCCGCCCGCTCCCGGGCGGGGCCGCGGCCGTGCCTGCAGGATCCGCGGCGTTCGCGTCGCTGAGCGCCCGGAGACCGTCGAAACGGCGGCGCCGGCCGGTGCGGAGGCATCGGCCTGCTGGCGTCGAATGGGGGTTGGATGCGATCCCCCCCGACAGGGTCAGCCCGGAGCGGGAAAACCGGTCGCCCGGGCCGCAAGGGCGCCGCGAGGGGCCCCGCGCCGGACACGCGGTCGCTGGAGCACCGCATCCTGCTGACGGCGACGATGTGCCTGCTGGCCTTCGGCGCGGTGATGGTCTACAGCGCGTCCTCTGCCACCACGCTGCTCCAGGGGGAGGGCAACGGCAGCAGCTACCTGATCCGATTCGTCATCTACGGGGGGATCGGGCTCGCCTTGATGCGGGTGCTGGCCCGCGACGGGGTCGCGAAAGTCCACCAGATCACCGCGCCTCTGCTGAGCGTCTCGTTCGTGCTGGTGCTGGCCACGCACGTTCCCCACCTGGGGGTCAGCATCAACGGCGCCCGCCGCTGGATCGGCCCGAGCCAGTTCCAGTTCCAGCCCTCCGAGCTGATGAAGCTGGCGCTTGTCATGTACTGCGCGACGTTGCTGGCAAAGCGCCCGAGCCGGGTGAACGATCTCAAGGAGCTGGCCAAACCGATGCTGCTGGTGGTCGGGGCCGGCTGCCTGCTGGTCTTCACCCAGCCCGACCTGGGCACGGCGATGGTGATCGCGTTCACCGTCGCCGCGATGCTGGTCGCGGCGGGCATGCCAATGCGCAAGCTGGGCGCGATCGCCGGGGGCGTGCTCGGGCTGGTCGTGCTGTACGCGCTCGTGCGGCCCTACGCGCGGGCGCGGCTGACCTCGTTCCTGGACCCCTGGGCGCACGCCTCCGGCAGCGGCTTCCAGGCCGTGCAGGGACAGATCGCGATCGGCTCGGGCGGCCTGTTCGGGGTCGGACCGGGACAGTCGGTCCAGAAGATCTTCTACCTGCCCGAGGCGCCGACCGACTTCATCCTCGCCGTGATCGCCGAGGAGCTGGGGATGGTGGGCGTGTTCGCGCTGCTGTTCCTGTATGGGCTGATCGCCTACGCCGGCCTGCGCGCGGCGAAGGCGGCACGCAGCATGTACAGCGCGCTGATCGCCGTCGGCGTCACCGCGCTGATCCTCTCCCAGGCGATCCTCAACGCCTTCGCCGTCTTGGGGCTGGCGCCGTTGACGGGCGTGCCGCTGCCGTTCGTCTCATACGGATCGAGCAGCCTGATCGTGATGCTGGCCGGGATGGGACTGCTGCTGAATGTCGCCTCCGGCGCGACCGGGCACGTGCGCGCGGTCTCCGCGCAGTCGCGGCGCTCGGGCGACGCGGCGGCGCGGGAAACGGAAGGATTGGGCCGTGAGCGCAGCGCCTCCGAGGATCGTGATCGCAGCCGGCGGGACCGCCGGGCACGTCGTGCCGGCGCTGGCGGTCGCGGACGCGCTGCGGGCTGAGGGTGCCGAGGTCGTCTTCATCGGCGGCCAGCGCGCCGAGGCGCAGCTGGTGCCGGCGGCGGGCTTTCAGATGCACGCCCTCGCCGTCGAAGGGCTGAGCCGGACCAACCCGCTGCACGCTCTGCGGGCGGCGGCGCTGGCGACGGCCGCGCTGGGGCGCGCGCGCTCGCTGCTGCGCAGCCTGCGGCCCGACGCGGTGATGGGCGGCGGCGGCTATGTGGCCGGGCCGGTGGGGGCGGCCGCCCTGAGCCTGCGGCTCCCGCTGGTGCTGACCGAGGCGGACAGCCACCTCGGGCTGACCAACAGGCTGCTCGCACCTTTTGCCCGCCGGGTCTGCCTGGCCTTCCCGCTCGACGGTCGCGAGGGCGGGCGATACCTGCTGACGGGCCGGCCGATCTCATCGCCGCTGGCCGGGCGCGAGCCGGCGCGGGCACACTTCGGGCTGGCGCCGGGGGAGACCTGCGTGCTGGTCTTCGGCGGCTCGCTGGGATCGCGCTCGATCAACGTGGCAGCGCTCGAGGCGTTCGCGGGCGCGCCCTTCCGGGTGCTGCACGTGAGCGGGCGACGCGACCACGGGCTGCTCGCGGCCGCTGAGCCCTCGCCGGGATACGAGCTGCTGAGCTACCTGGAGCTGCCCGACTTCGCACAGGCGCTGGCGGCGGCCGACCTGGTCGTGGCGCGGGCGGGAGGCTCGGTGTTCGAGATCGCAGCGTACGGCCTGCCGGCCGTGCTGGTGCCGTTTCCGCAGGCGGCGGGCGACCATCAGAGCTCCAATGCACGGTGGATGTCCGAGGCGGGAGCGGCGGTCGTGATCCCCGATGCCGAGCTGACCGCTGCGCGCCTGGGTGGCGAGGTGGCGACGCTGCTGGCCGATGAGCGCCGCCTGCGCGAGATGGCCGTTGCGGCGCGAGCTCTGGCGCGCCCGGACGCCGCGGCCAGGGTCGCCCGGGAGCTGCTGCGGGCGGCAGGGAGATGAGCAGGCCGGGACCGGCTGGCGCGGACGCCGGCGGAGCAGGCGCATGGGCGGGGCGCAGGATCCACCTGGTCGGGGTGGGCGGAGCGGGGATGAGCGCCTACGCCCGGGCGGCCGCCGCCCTGGGCGCGAGCCTTAGCGGTTCGGACGGGGCGAGCAGCCCCTACCTGGAGGCGCTGGCGGCCGATGGGGTGCTGGCGGCGGCGGTGGGGCATCGGGCCGAGAACGTGCCCTCCGGCGAGGGCGTCGAGCTCTACTACTCCTCGGCCGTGCCGGCCGAGAACATCGAGCGCAGGACGGCGCGCGAGCGGGGCATCCCGGAGCGCCCCAGGGCCGAGCTGTTGGGCGAGCTGTCGTCCCTGCGCCGCACGATCGCAGTGGCGGGCACGCACGGCAAGACGACGACCGCCGCGATGCTGGCGCACGTGCTGCTGGCCGCCGGCATGAGGCCGGGGTGGCTGGTCGGCGCGCCGATCGGCGGCGGCCTGGCCAATGCCCGGTGGGGGGAGGGTGAATGGCTGATCGTCGAGGCGGACGAGTCCGACCGCTCGATGCTGAGCCTCGACGTGGAGATCGCGGTGCTGACCAATGTCGAGCTGGACCATCACTCGAGCTTCGCCTCGCTGGCTGAGCTGCGAGACGCGTTCCGCAGCTTCCTGGCGGGCCCCCCCCAGGCGGTGATCTGGGATCGCCCCGAGCTGCTCGAGCTGCGCCGTGGCCCCGTCACCCCGTACGAAGCGGACGAGCTCTCGCTCACCGCGGGTGGCTCGCGCTTTCGCTGGCGGGGCCGGGAGGTCTCGCTGTCGATCCCCGGCGCCCACAATGCGACCAACGCGGTCGGCGCCCTGGAGGCGGCCAGCCTGGCCGGCGCGCCGGCCCCGGAGGCGATCGCGGCGCTGGCGGGCTTTCCCGGCGCGGGCAGGCGCTTCCAGCCGGTGGGGCGAAGCCGGGCGGGAGCGCTCCTGTATGAGGACTATGCCCACCACCCGACCGAGGTGGCCGCGACGCTGCACGGCGCGGACACGCTGTCCCACGAGCGGCTGGTGGCCGTGTTCCAGCCGCACCTGTTCTCGCGGACAGCGCTGCTGGCGGGAGAGTTCGGGCGCGCGCTGGCGGTGGCCGATGTCGTGGTCGTCCTCGACGTGTACCCGGCCCGGGAGCGCCGCGAGGACTTCCCCGGTGTCACCGGCCTGCTGATCGCGGAGGCGGCCGCCGACGCCGCGGCGGGCCGGCCCGTGTTCTGGCTGCCGCGCTTCGCCGAGGCGGAGGCGGTCCTGCAGGAGGAGCTCGGCGAGGGCGATCTGTGCGTGCTGATGGGCGCGGGGGACGTCGACGCGCTGGCCCGGCGCCTGGCGGTCGGGGGGCCGGCGTGACGGTGGCGGAGCCGCCGGCCGGGGTGCAGCGGGACTATCCGCTGGCGCGGCTGACGACCCTTCGCACGGGGGGGCGCGGCGAGTACTTCGCGCGGGCGGGCGAGATGCCCGTTCTGCTGGCGCTGCTGGGATGGGCGGCCGAGGAGGGCTTGGCGGTGAGCGTGGTCGGGTCGGGGTCGAACCTGCTGATCGCGGATGAGGGGGTGAGGGGCCTGGTGGTGAAGCTCGACGGCGAGCTTGCCTCGATCGCGGTCGAGGGCAGGCAGATGCTGTGCGGCGGTGGCGCCAGGCTGCCGGCCGTCGCGGCGCGGGCTGCACGGGCTGGGCTGTCGGGGATCGAGTTCGGCGTCAACATCCCCGGCACGATCGGCGGCGCCGTGCGGATGAACGCGAACGCATACGGCGGCGAGCTGGGCAGGGCGCTGGCATGGGTGGAGATCGCCACTGCGGCCGGAGTCTCGCGGCGGGCGCCCTCGCAGCTCGGCCTGGCCTACCGGAGCTCGGGGCTGCGGCCGGGGGAGATCGTGGCCCGCGCCTGCCTGGAGCTGTCCGATCGGGACCCGGCGCTGGTCGCGGCGACGCTGGCGGAGATGCGAAGGCGCAGGCACGAGGCCCAGCCGCAGGGGATCAAGACTTTCGGGTCGACCTTCAAGAACCCCGCTGAGGCCGGGGCCGAGGGCGCCACGGCAGGCCAGCTGCTGGCTCGGGCGGGATGCAACGGGGTCTCGGTGGGCGGGGCGCGCTTCGCGCCCAAGCATGCCAACTTCATCGAGAACACCGGCGATGCGACCACGGCCGACGTGGTCGCCCTGATGGCGGAGGGTCGGCGCCGCGTGCTGGAGCTGACGGGGGTCGAGCTGGAGCCCGAGGTGCAGACGCTGGGCGAGATCCGCTTCCCATGGCGATGAGCCGGTAGGGGATGGACGGCGGAGGTCGAAGAGGGCTGGGATGGAGCGCAGCTTCGCCGCACGATCTCCGGCTGGACGCCCGGGCGCGAGCCGCCGGCGCGCGGCGAGTGGCGGGGCGGCACGACGTGCCTCGCCGGCGCGGGCGGCTCGCCGGGGTCTGGCCGGGCTGGCTGCGGCGCTGCGCGCTCACCGTCGGGCGCGGCTCGCCCTGGTCGTCCTGCTGATCGCGCTGCCGCTGCTGGGCGGAGGGTTCCTGTGGCTGCGCCAGTCTTCTTTCGTGGCGGTCGAGCACGTGCGGATCGTCGGCGTCCACGGGCCCCAGGCGAGCGCGATCGACGCGGCCCTGACCGAAGCGGCCAGGGGCATGAGCACACTCGACCCGAAGCCCTCGGCGCTGCGCGCCGCCGTCGCCTCCTTCCCGCTGATCAGCGCGTTGCGGGCGATCCCCGGCTTCCCCCACAGCATGCGGATCGTGGTCAGCGAGCAGCCGCCGGTCGCGGCGCTGCTCGTGGCGGGGGTGCGGACCGCGGTGGCGGGCGACGGCGTGGTGCTCGGCCCGGGCATGCTGTCCTCGTCGCTGCCCACGGTCGCCGAAGCCAGCGATCCTCCCGCGGGCACCCGGCTTCGCAACCCGCTGGTGTTGGATGCGCTCACCGTCCTCGGGGCCGCTCCGCCCGTGCTGGACCGTCTGGCGGCGCGCGCCTACGAGGGGCCGCGCGGGCTCACGGTGGCGATGCGCAACGGCCTGCTGGTGTACTTCGGCGACGCGGCCAGGCCACACGCCAAGTGGCTCTCGCTGGCGCGGGTGCTCTCCGACAAGAGCTCGGCCGGAGCGACCTACGTGGACGTGCGGCTGCCGGAAAAGCCGGCCGCGGGCTTCACCGAAGCAGGCGCAGGCCCGGAAGGGCAGGCGGGCGCCGGCTCCCAACAGCCCGGCACCAGCGAATCGACCGTCTCGGCGCTGGCCGCCGGGCTCGCGGCGAAGATCCCGCCGGGCTCCACGGCGAGCGGGGAACCCAAGCCGTCCAGCTCGGCCGAACCGTCCGAAGCCGGCAGCTCGGGGGAAGGCGTCCAGGCCGCGGCGCCGTCCTCCGAAGAAGGCTCGCACGGCACTTCCGAACCGGGCGGCTGATCCTCAACCTCAACTCGAGGTTTATTGCTAGCGAGGAGCGATTCTCAGGCGCCGGTCGAGAGTCCCGCGATCTGCAACGATTGTTGCGAGACTGGACGCCGTCGTTGACAGGGCGAGATTCCCTGCATAACGTGCGCAAACCGGCGGGGCGGCGAGCAGTATGCTGCGAACCCTAAATTCCTACTGAAGGCTTCGGACAGGACGATCATGGAGAGCAGCGGAAGCTATCTGGCGGTCATCAAGGTCGTGGGTGTCGGCGGCGGCGGCACCAACGCGGTCAGCCGCATGGTCGACGCGGGCCTTCGCGGCGTGGAGTTCATCGCGGCCAACACCGACGCGCAGGCACTGGCGATGTGCGACGCGGACATCAAGCTGAACATCGGCCACGAGTCCACCAAGGGCTTGGGCGCCGGCGCCAACCCGGACGTCGGGCTGGCCGCCGCATCGGAGTCTCGGGACGACATCAAGGAGGCGCTGAAGGGCGCCGACATGGTGTTCGTGACCGCAGGCGAGGGTGGCGGCACCGGCACGGGCGCGGCGCCCGTGATCGCCGAGATCGCCAAGAACGAGATCGGCGCGCTCACCGTGGGGGTGGTCACCCGCCCGTTCGACTTCGAGGGCTCCCAGCGGGGGCGCCAGGCGACCGAGGGGATCGAGCGGCTGCGCGAGGTCGTCGACACGCTGATCGTGATCCCCAACGAGAAGCTGCTGGCCGTGGTGGAGCGGCGCACCTCGATGCTGGACGCGTTCCGGGAGGCCGACAACGTCCTGCGCCAGGGTGTCCAGGGCATCACCGACCTGATCACGATCCCCGGCCTGATCAACCTCGACTTCGCCGACGTGCGCACGATCATGCAGGACGCCGGCTCGGCGCTGATGGGGATCGGCACCGCAAGCGGCGAGAGCCGCTCCGCCGACGCGGCCCGCGCAGCGATCTCCTCGCCGCTGCTCGAGGAGAGCGTGGATGGCGCCACGGGGATCCTGCTGAACATCACCGGCGGCAAGGACCTGGGTCTGTTCGAGGTCAACGACGCCGCCGAGATCATCCAGAACGAGGCCGACCCCAACGCCAACATCATCTTCGGCGCGGTGATCGACGAGTCGATGTCCGACGATGTTCGGGTGACCGTGATCGGCACCGGCTTCGATCATCGCCCCGGCCGCAGCGCTCGCCGCGAGACCCGCTCCGGGCGGCCCGACCGCGGCCCGCGGATCTCGGACCGGCAGCGGTCGAACCTCGAGATCTCCGACGACGACATCGACGTTCCGCCGTTCCTGCGCTGAGTCGGCGGCACGGCCGACGCCGGGCGGCTCGCCCGAAGTATGAATACCAACGCACACGGTCGGGCGAAGCGAGTTGCGCACGTCCGAGCGTGTGTGCGTTGCGCGCATCGGAGCGTGTGTGTGCGTAGTTGCGCACGTCGGAGCCGTGCGCATATGTATTCACGAGCGCCGCAGCGTGAATACCACCGCGCACGCAGCAGGCAAAGCCGAGAGCCACAGACCGGCTCGCTAGCCTGCGGCACGTCGGAGCCGTGCGGATATGTATTCACGAGCCCCGAAGCGTGAATACCACCGCGCACGCAGCAGGCAAAGCCGAGAGCCACAGACCGGCTCGCCAGCCTGCGGCACGTCGGAGCCGTGCGCATATGTATTCACGAGCCCCGCAGCGTGAATACCACCGCGCACGCAGCAGGCAAGGCCGAGATGCACAGACTGGCCCGCTAGCCTGCGCCCAATGTCATCGGCCGCTCCCACCCTCAGGCGCACACCGCTGTTCGATCTCCACGTTGCAGCGGGAGCGAAGCTGGTCGACTTCGCCGGCTGGGAGATGCCGGTCCAGTACCGCGACGGCGTGGTGGCCGAGCACCTGGCGGTGCGCAATGCGGCGGGGATCTTCGACGTCTCCCACATGGGCCAGATCGAGACGAGCGGCCCGCAGGCGCTGGAGCTGCTGCAACGGCTGCTGTCCAACGACGTTGCCGCGATGGTGCCCGGGGGGGCGCAGTACAGCGTGCTGTGCCGGCACGATGGCGGCGTCCTCGACGATCTCTTCACCTACCGGCTGGGGGCCGACCGGTTCCTGACCGTCACCAACGCGGCCAACCACGCGGCCGACCTGGCCTGGTTCCGGGCCAACGCCGCCGAGCTCCCCGAGGTCCGGGTCAGCGACCGGATCGAGGAGTGGGCGATGCTGGCCGTGCAGGGACCGCTGGCTCGCGAGATGGTCCAGGCCGGGGCCGACTCGCCGCTGCCCGCCCGGATGACCGCCGCGAGGAGGCGAATCGCCGGGGCGGAGGTGCTGGTCTGCGGCACCGGCTACACCGGGGAGGACGGCGTCGAGCTGCTCTGCTGGGCGGCCGATGCGCCCATGCTGTGGGAGCAGATGGTCCGCCGTGGCGCGCGCCCCGCCGGCCTCGGGGCCCGCGACACGCTGCGCCTGGAGGCGTGCTTCCATCTCTACGGCAACGAGCTGACCGTCGAGCGCGGGCCGATCGAAGCCGGTCTCGGCTGGTGCTGCAAGGAGGACACCGGCTTCATCGGCTCGGAGGCGGTGCGCGAGGTGCGCACGGCCGGACCGGGAGAGAAGCTCGTCGCCTTCACGATCGACGGCCCCGGCATCGCCCGCCAGGGCAACCCCGTCGTAGGCGGCGGCGAGGTCACCAGCGGCACGCTCTCGCCCTCGCTGGGGGTCGGGATCGGCATGGCCTACGTGCCGGCGCAGCGGTCAGGCGTCGGCACCCCGCTGGAGATCGACGTGCGCGGACGGACACGCCCTGCCACCGTCACCGCCAAGCCGTTCGTGCCCAAGCGGGCCTGACGCGCCGCCGCGGTGCGTCGCTGGCAGGCGGTCGAGAACGCTCCGCGGGGCGGCATGGCAAGATTGCCGCGCCGCAGTCCGGGACACCGAGCACGACAGAAAGGGCCGCCGATGGCTCAGGCCAGCTACCCCGAGGATCTCCTCTATCACGCAGAACACGACTGGGCCCGGATCGATCCCGAAGACGCCGGCCTGGCGACCCTCGGGATCACCTGGTACGCACAGGACTCGCTCGGCGAGGTCGTCTTCTTCGAGCCGCCCGTCGTGGGCACGGCTCTGACCAAGGACTCGCCCTACACGGAGGTCGAGTCGGTCAAGGCCGTCTCCGACGTGATCGCCCCGCTCTCAGGCGAGATCGTCGAGGTCAACGAGACGCTCCCCGACCACCCGGGGCTGATCAACGAGGACCCCTACGGGCAGGGTTGGCTGGTCAAGGTGCGCCTGTCCGATCCCTCTGAGCGCGAGTCCCTGATGGACGCCGCCTCCTACCAGGCGACGTTGGGTGGCTAGGCTGAGAGCCAGTTGAGTCGCTACACCGCCATCACC
>JBKQOO010000105.1:0-6526 GCA_052145475.1 Solirubrobacteraceae bacterium | reverse complement strand
AGCCAAGGACGCGATGGTCAGCGGCATGGCGCACTCCGGCAGGGTGATCTTCGCCGCCGCCGCAGTGATGGTCGCCGTGTTCTTCACCTTCGCACTCTCCGGCCCGCTGCCGCCGAAGGAGATGGGGATCATCCTCGGCGTCGCCGTGCTGCTCGACGCCGCGCTGGTACGCCTGCTGCTGCTACCAGTCCTGCTCCGCCTGATGGGCGCCCGCGCCTGGTATCTGCCCCGCTGGGCACGGCGCGCGCTGCCAGACGTGCGATTCGGGCACTCCTGAGTGATCCATCCGCGCCTGCGGAGTCTCCACAGCCACCGCGCGGCGCACTCCGCCTGGATCAGCGGGTGGCAAGGATGGTTGACGCGATGACACACACGAGACGGACGACGACCTCGCCGGGATCGACAGGCTGACGCGACCGAACCGGACGACAAGCCCCCGAGCTAGCATCACTGGCGAGATGCAGACCGGCGGCTCGGAGAGCTCAGGAAGCATCCCGGAGTCAGAACTCCGTGGCACGGACCAACCGCTCGAGGACCTGATCGCGGAGGGCGGCACCGGCATCGTCTGGGAGGACCGTTGGCACGAGGAGGAGATCTTCGCCAACCGGCTGTCGTTCTACATCCTTGCGCAATCGTTTCTGGTCGTCGCTGCGGTGACGGCAACGCTCTCTACCGATGCGACCTCCCGTTGGCTGCCGGTCGCACTGACGATCGACGTTACTGGCCTCGCGCTGACAATCGTCTTCTGGTACGCGCTCACCGAGAACCTGCGCAGGCTTGACGTCCTCAAGCAGATCGTCGCTGTGGGGAGCCGCGACATAGGTGTCCGCGGTTACCGAGAGGTCGGGCTCATCAGAAGGGCACACCACGAACACCGCAGACAGCGGGTCTTGCCCTTCCCGCTTTCGATTCTGCCGGGGCGATCCCCCTCTTGGTGGCTCGCACATGGGATCCCTATTCTCCTCGGGGGTACCTGGCTGGCGCTGATCGCCGTGGCGATCGCCACGGACGTGTAGCACGAGCGCGATCAGGACTTCCCGCGGGGGATGGTCAGCGGCAGCCTTCCGGCGAGAGTGCGTCATCACCCACGTGATCGGCCCAGAAGAGCTCGAGTGGGACATGGCGCTGATGGTCGAATATCCGTCGCGACAGAAGTTCCTCGAGATGGCTTCAGACGCCGACTACCTGCGGGTCCACGAGCACCGCGCAGCCGCGATCGCCGACTCGCGCCTGATCGCTTGTGCCGCGATTTCAGCCGACGGGACTCCGCCGACGCGCCTGAACCAGGCCTAGTCGGCAGATACCTGGATCCGGTGTGCCGCCCCGGGCGAGGGGTCTCGGCTGGGGTGTTCGGGGCAAGGGGAGGCGTACGCGTGTCGGTGGACCGGGCAAGATAGATGCATAGTGCAATAATCGCACTATGCACGGAATGAGGGCGGCCGGGACGATCGTTGAGGGCCCCGGGGATCGCGACGATCTCATCGACGCGGTGCTGGGTGCCAGTCGTGCGCTGGTGGCGGTCGCCGCGCGTTCGCTGGCAGACCTGTCGGAGGATGTGACGCTGCCCCAGTACCGCGCGCTTGTGGAACTGGCGGCGCGCGGCCCGCAGCGGCCGGCCGATTTGGCGATCGCGCTGGGCGTGGATCGTTCGACGGCCACGCGGATGTGTGACCGCCTCGTGCGCAAGCAGCTGGTGCAGCGACGGAGGATCAGCGCGGATCGCCGCGGAGTGCGCATCTCGCTGACCACAGCGGGGCGCGCCTTGGTCGAGGAGGTGACCCGTCGTCGCCGCGTCGAGATCGCGCAGGTACTGCGGCGCATGCCGCGCGGGGACAGCGCGTCGGCGCTCAGGGCGTTGCGGGTGTTCGCCGATGCGGCCGGCGAGGTGCCGGAGCAGGACTGGTCGCTGGGCTGGGGCCAGTGACGCGAGGGCGCGCGGCATCGACCTGGCTCGGCGGCTCCCGGCTGGGCCTGGTCGTGATGGCGCTGCTCGTCGGCGTGGGGGCCGGGTTGGGCGCGGTCGTCTTTCGAGAGCTGGTCTATGCCGTCACGTGGATCGCCACCGGGCACGAGCAGTTCGGGCAGCAGGGACGCGTGGCGAGCCTGCACCTTGCCTGGCTGGGTATCGGCTTCTTCCTGGTGATCCCGGTGCTCGGTGGTCTGCTCTACGGGCCGCTGATCCAGCGCTTCGCCCGCGAGGCGCGCGGCCACGGGGTACCGGAGGTGATGCTCGCAGTCGCCGAGAACGGCGGGCGGATTCGCCCACAGGTGACGGTCGTCAAGGCGCTCGCCTCGGCGATCTGCATCGGCACGGGCGGGTCGGTGGGCCGCGAGGGGCCGATCGTCCAGATCGGCTCGGCGTTCGCGTCGACGGTCGGCCAACGGGTGCGCATGTCCGAGCGCAGCCTGCGCATCATCGTCGCCTGCGGCGCCGCCGGCGGGATCGCGGGCACGTTCAACGCGCCGCTCACGGGCCTGTTCTTCGGGTTTGAGATCGTGCTGCGTGAATTCTCGCTCGACGCGCTGTTCGCCACGGCCCTCTCGGCGGTCACCGCCGATCTGGTCAGCCGTGCGTTCTTCGGCTCTGCGCCGTTCTTCTCCAGCTTCCCCCACAATCTGCCCGCGCCACCAGACGCCACCTACCTGCTGATCGCCCTACTCGGGCTGGCAGCCGGCCTGGTCGGCGTGGGCTTCAAGACCGTGCTCTACGGCATGGAGGACCATCTCGATCACCTGTGGAAGGGTCGACCCGAATGGGCGCGCCCCGCGGTGGGCGGCATCGCACTCGGCTTGCTGCTGCTCGCTCTGCCGCAGATGTACGGCGTCGGCTATCCCGTGATGGAAAACGTCGTTGCCGGCCACGAAGCGCTCTGGCTGATCGTGATCCTGATGGTCGGCAAGGTCGCCGCCTCCAGCCTCACCCTCTCGATCGGCGGCTCCGGTGGTGTGTTCGCGCCGTCACTCTTCACGGGTGCAGCGGGCGGCATGGCCTTCGGCCTCATCGCCCGTCACATCTTCGGAACCGACATCGGCCCACCGGCGATGTACGCCGTGATCGCGATGGGTGGCGTCTTCGCGGGCGCCACCCAGGCGCCGCTGACCGCGATCGCGAGCGTCCTCGAGATGACCGGCAACTTCACTCTTGCGCTCCCGGTGATGCTCGCCTGCGGGGTCGCCGCGGCTACCGGCAAGCAGCTCAGCCGCGGCTCCATCTACACGACCAAGCTGCTGCGTCGCGGCATCGACATCGAGCAGCTGAAGGCCGCGAGCGCGCTGGCGACACTCACCGTCGCTGAGGCGATGCAGCCCGTCGCAGAGGGCGATGCACGGAGGCGTCTGCTCGGGCCGGCGGACCCCGAGACAGAGCCGGCCGTCTCGCGCGAGCTCTGGCCGACCTCGTCGGCCCCGTGAGCGAGGTACGCGACCCACAGGTGCTCTTCGGCGATGAGGACCTCGAGCAGGCGCTGCGACAGCTCGTGCTCTACGGCCACGACGGGCTGCCCGTCCTCTCGCACGACGAGCACACCCTGCAGGGGTGGGTCACACGCGAAGATGTCATGCGCGCGCTCATAGGACGCCTCCAAGCATCGGCAGGCGAGATCGAGCGAGGCGCCGAAGGCGCCGAGTTCGCCGTCAAGGAACCGCACAAGCAAGTCCACGTCCCCAGCACGCCGCTCGACGGCTATGAGATCCTCGAGGTCACGATCAGCGAGGACACGCCAGCCGGCGGCCGGCTACTGGGAGACGTCGCCTGGCCGGCGGCCTCGAGCGTAGTGGCGGTGAGCGAGGGGGACAGGCTCGTTGCCCCTCGGGCGGACATCGAGCTGCACCCCGGCGGGCGGGTGATTCTGCTCGCCCCCGCCACAGCCTCACCCGACGATGCGGCGGAGCAGCGGATCTCGGTGTCACAGCCATGAGCCACCGCGGTGGGCTCGGTCACCCCAAGGAGCGGTCGCCGTCCTCGCGTGTTTGATCGCCGGTTGTCCTGTGCTCATCGACCCCACCGAGCGTCAGCCACACCCCTACGCAGCCGATCAGGATGAAGCCCAGCGCGGCCACCGCCAGGAGCAAGAACGCGAGAGCGGCAGGCCGCACCCCGAAGAGTTCGGTCGTCTGAGCGACGAAGCCGAGAACGAGGAGCCCGATCCACAGCGCCACCAACGCCCCGACGATCGCGCCAAGACTCGGGCTACGCTTCCCGCGCTTGCTCATTGCAACGACCTCCCGACACGTCCTTCGTAGAGACGGATGAACGCTACCGGAGTCAGGTCAATACCCGGCGTTGACCTCGATGAGCTGTTCGCCGTGCTGAGTGATCGACGCGACGAGCCCGACCTGCTGGAATTCGCCTTCCGGCCGGTTTGCCAGCTTGATGCTTCGGAGATGCGACGCCCGGTTCGCTGCCCGTAGGATCGACCTGATGACAGGGACAGAGTGGGGCCTCGCGATCTCCGTATTCATCGCCTGCGCAGTGGAGGCAGTCGAGGCCTTGACGATCGTGCTCGCGGTTGGGACGACACGCAGTTGGCGATCGACGCTGACCGGGGTCGGGGTCGCGCTGCTAGTGCTCGCGGTGCTGACCGCGCTGCTGGGCCCAGCGCTCACCGCCCTCCCGATCAACGTCCTCCGGGTGGTGGTCGGCGGCCTGCTCCTGGTCTTCGGTCTGCAGTGGCTGCGCAAGGCGATCCTTCGCGCATCCGGCCTGAAGGCGCTACACGACGAGCAGGAGGCCTATGAGGAAGAGCAGGTTGCCGCGCGCATGGCCGGGGCAGCTCGGCAGGGCCGGTTCGACCCCTACTCGTTCACGGTCGCTTTGAAAGGAGTGCTGCTCGAGGGCCTCGAGGTCTTGTTCATCGTGCTGACCTTCGGAGCCAACCAGCACAACGTGGGGCTCGCCGCTGCGGCCGCCGGCGTGGCCGTTCTGGTGGTTGTGGTCGCGGGAGTGCTCGCACGCGCCCCGCTCGCACGCGTCCCCGAGAACACCTTGAAGTTCGCCGTTGGCGTGATGTTGACATCGTTCGGGATGTTCTGGGGCGCCGAGGGCGCCGGCGCGAAGTGGCCTGGCAGCGACACCGCGCTCCTCGGGATCATCCCTGCGACTCTCCTGTTCTCGCTGGCACTCCTCGCCGCTCTCAGGCGGCAGACGTCGATGCCCCCGCGCTCGGCCAGGGCCGGGGCTCACGGGACATGATCGGGATCGGCACGTGACCAGGATCGAGTCCCTCCTGCGCTTTCTGTGGGAGTTCGTGGTCGGCGACGACTGGCGTATCGCGGCAGGAGTCGTCGTCGCGCTCGGACTGACCGCACTGGTCGCGGAAACGAGCATTGCGGCGTGGTGGATTCTGCCCGTTGCGGTCGCGCTGCTACTCGCGGGATCGGTCTGGCACGCGGCGCGGACGCGCTCATAGAACACCGCCAGGATGACCGCCAGCGTCGCCTCCCGGCCCCCGCCCGCGGCGCCCTACGCCGTGAGGCGGAAAGGCGGGTAGCGATCGGTCACGAGCACGTGAGCATACGCGATCACCCGGTTGGTCCAGCGGCCGACGCCGACGAGGAAATCGAACATCCCGCGGGGGAAACGGCCGGTGAAAAGGATCACGAACCAGGCGGCGATCACGACGAAGAATGAGGCGATGTAGAGGAAGAACAGCACCACGTAGTGCGGGATGACGAGCAGCCACTTGACCAGCGGAAGCCAGCGGTTGAGGTCGTTGCGCGCGTCTGGATAGGGAAACTCGAGACGCACCGCCTGATGCTCGTCCGTGGAGGGATAGCGGTCCTCCATCAATGCCAGGTAGACGCCGACCCGTGCGGAGAACCGCATCAGCTCGAGGTTCCAATCAAACCACCAGCGCGGGTACTTCTGCCGGAACAGGATCAACAGCAGAGTCGGCAGCACGACCAGGCCGGCAGCGCCGACAGACCAGGCCCTCCCACCGCTGTAGCCGTATCCGCTTCCCTCGAGGAGCCCGATGACGATCAAGATCGGGATGGCCGCGAACAGGCGGAAGAAGGTCGTCAGGCGGTTCAGCGGTCTGTCCGGGTAGTCGACCGAGAACTGGACGGGATGCGGCGCGTCGGAGTTCATGCGTTGCCTTTCCGTTGGGTGTACGGCGTACACTCGGGTCCGCGGACTATAGGTGTACGGTGTACACTTGTCAAGGCCAATGACAAACCAGGAGATCGCTCCCCGGAAACCGCTGAGCCGCGCTCGTGTGCTGAAGGCAGCTCTCGCCCTCGCCGACGAGGCCGGGCTCGAAGCGTTCAGCATGCGCCGGCTGGCGCAAGAGCTCGGCGTCGTGCCAATGGCGCTCTACAAGCACGTCGCCAACAAGGAGGAGCTCCTCGACGCCATTGTCGACATCGTCTTCAGCGAGATCGACCTCCCTTCAGGCGATGTCGACTGGAGATCCGCCATGCGGCGCCGTGCCCTCTCGACGCGCCAGGCGCTGAAGCGCCACAGCTGGGCGATAGGGATGATGGAGTCGCGGCATCCGGGTCCGGCGAACCTGCGAAACCACGATGC